>CACYPI010000038.1 GCA_902776275.1 uncultured Aeromonadales bacterium | reverse complement strand
GCCCAAGCAGGATCTCCATGGAGTCAAGCGTCAGGTACCCGGCGTCCAGTATGGCGAACTTGGTGTCGACCTTCATGGCCTTGAGCTCGGCGATGGTGGCGAGCAGCGCCGCCGAGCTGATGGATATCAGCGACATGGCCCGCCCGGCGCTGCTCTCGCTGATGGATGCTGTGGACTGCCTTGCAGTGCACTACGGGATCATGAAGGGCAGCGAGGCCTGGTACGTCATCAAGATAGAGCGCCCGGGCTGCGGCATGCAGATCCGTTCGCGCGAGGGCATGAGCATCTCGCTGGTGCATGCGGGGCAGGGCAAGTGCCTGCTGGCCTTCCAGGATGATGAGACGCGCGAGCGAGTCGGGGATCAGGTGCGTAGCCGTCCCGGTGTTCGACAAGGCCGGGAAGTTGCTTGGCGCTGTGTCGATAGTCGGCACTGTAACGGCCTTCAGCGACGACAAGATCCCAGGGATCGTCGAGCTTTCCAAGGAGTGCTCGAAGAACATCACGATGCGCTTATAACTTAGTAGAAAATCTAACCACCTGAATGAAAAGCCAGTTTCCCTTCATAGGGAGACTGGTTTTTATTTTATGCGTGATAAAACAAACAAATAGTGGAGAGTTCTAAGAAAGAGGAAGACAACTATTGGTGGGAAGTTTGATGTCGATCAGGTTTTTTGAACGACAGATTTTTTATTATTATACCAGTCGTTTATATCATAGTAGAAAAAACATAAACGCAGGCTTTCCCAGACATTAGAATCCGCAAACACCAAGGAAATCATATGAAGAACACCGTCAAGATCCTCGCAATCGCCACCGCAGTCGCCGCCGCCGCTGCTTTCTCCTCAAGCGCCATCGCCGCCGACAAGATCGTCCTCAAGGCCGGCCACGACTCCCCTGAGACCGTCCCGGTCGCCAAGGGACTTGCCAAGTGGGCCGAGCTCGTGAAGGAGCGCACCAACGGCGCAGTCGAGATCAAGGTCTACAACAACGGCACCGCGGGCTCCGCCAGCGACTACGCCGTCAACTGCCAGCTCGGTACCCTCGACATAGGCGCGGTCAACCAGTCGGTCATGACCTCGTTCGTCCCCGATATCGCCGCAATCGACATCCCTTATCTCATCACCTCCTATGAGAACGCCGACAAACTCTTCGCCAACGACGGTCCGCTGACCAAGTACTACACCGACGAGATCAACAAGGCCGGCATCAACCTCGTGAACATGGATGTCTGGGAAGTGGGCTTCCGCGAGTTCTCCAACTCGGTGCGCCCGATCAAGACCCCTGCCGACATCAAGGGCATCAAGCTGCGTGTGATGGACTCGAAGATCCACCAGGGCTTCTGGCGTGCCTTGGGTGCCGACCCGGTCCCGATGTCCTGGGGAGAGGCTTACACCGCGCTGCAGCAGAAAGCCATCGATGGCGTTGAGAACGCGATCTCAGTGCTCTACGGCAACAACATCAACGAGGTCAACAAGTACCTGGCCATGACCGACCACAACTACTCGTCGATCTTCATGATCATGTCCGAGAAGAGCTGGAAGAAGCTCTCCCCCGAGCAGCAGAAGATCGTCCAGCAGGCCGCCAAGGAAGCTGGCGCCTACGAGCGCGAGGAGCAGCGCCGCCAGGCCAAGGAGGCTGTTGACGGCCTTGCCAAGCGCGGCATGGAGGTCACCACGGTCGACAAGGAGCAGATGAAGGCTGCCGTCGCCGACTTCCTCAAGGAGCAGAAGGGCACTTATCCCGAGATCGCCAAGATCATCGACGAGGTCGAGGGCGCCAAGTAACCTGCACCCAAGGTCCTAAGCGCGGCCGCCGCCCAAGCGGCGGCCGCATTTTTGGAGGAAATGCTGAATGTACAATCTCTTCTGCAGGTTCTTCGCGGGATTCCAGAAGTTCGTGCTCGGCGTGATCACCGTGGCCCTCATGGTCATGATGGTTGTGATCGCCGTGCAGGTCTTCACCAGGTATGTGATCTTCTACTCGCTGCCTTGGTCCGAGGAGCTCTCGCGCTACCTCTTCGTGTTCATAGTCCTCTGCGGCATCAACGTGGCCGTGTCGAAGGAGAAGCTCATCAAGATCGACGCGCTCCAGAACTCCATCAAGTCGTTGCGCGGACGCCTGGCGCTTGACATGTTCCATGCCGCAGTCGGCATCATAGCCTGCGCCCTCATCGCCACATACTGCACCGACCTCTTCCCGGTCGGGCGCGTCCAGAAGTCACCGGCCATGCGCATCCCGATGATCATCATGTACAGCGTGGTCTTCGTGGGCTACGTGCTAGCGCTCATCGCACTCGTGCTCAAGTTCGTCGAGAAGGCCAAGGCTTTCATGGATCCCAAGAACCGCGGCGTGACGGTTACCGCGTCCGATGACATCAAGGCCGCCATGGAAGGCGGCAACAAGGGGGAATGACATGGATATCGCAACAATCACCCTGTTCGGTGTGCTGCTCGTGGCCCTGGTCCTGGGCGTGCCAATCATCTGGTCGCTGGCGCTCTCCTGCGTCGCCTCCATCGCGGTCAACCCTGACCTGAGCTTCGTCATCATCGGCCAGCGCATGTTCGCCGGCGCCGACTCGTTCTCGCTGCTCGCCGTCCCGGCCTTCATGCTTGCAGGCGATGTGATGAGCAACGGCGGCCTCTCGAAGCGCCTCATCGACTTCGCTGACGCGCTAGTGGGCTGGATCGCAGGCGGCGTCTCGATCGTCGCCATCGCGGCCTGCGCCTTCTTCGCAGCGATCTCCGGATCGTCCATGGCTACCACCGCCTCCATCGGCGGCGTCATGTATCCTGAGATGATCAAGCGCGGCTATCCCAAGGCCTACTCGGCGGCCGTGCAAGCCATCGGCGGCACCTTGGGCGTGGTCATCCCTCCTTCCATCGTGTTCGTAATCTACGGCACGGTCACCGGCGTTTCGATCTCCAAGCTCCTCATGGCAGGCATCATCCCGGGCATATTCTGCGGCCTGATGCTGGCCCTCTACTGCTACGTGGTGGCCCGCCGCCGCAACTTCCCCAGGGGCAGCGAGTTCAAGCCGATGAATGTCTGGACTGCTTTCAAGCGCGCGTTTTGGGCCCTGATGATGCCGGTCATCATCTTAGGCGGCATCTACGCCTCCGTCTTCACTCCGACTGAGGCTGCAGTAGTCTCCGTGTTCTACGGCGTCATCATCTGCATGTTCGTGTACCGCGAGGTCTCCACCAAGTCGCTGTGGCAGATCTGCCAGAACACCGCCATCACCACCGCCAACCTCATGGGCCTGGTGGCATCGGCCTCCGTGTTCGCCTACCTCGTGACGATGTACAACATCCCTACCAGGATCACAGAGTTCTTCATGGGCTTCTGCAACACTTGGGTCGTGTTCATGCTGATCATCAACGTCATCATGATCGTCGCCGGCATGTTCCTCGACAACGGCTCGATCATCCTGATCCTTGGCCCGATCCTCGCGCCCCTTGCCGTGAGCTACGGCATCGACCCGATCCAGTTCGGCCTCGTGGTGGTCTTCGTGCTCTCGATGGGGCAGTGCACGCCGCCCTTCGGAACCTGCATGTTCATCGCCTGCGGCATCTCGAACCTGCCGGTGATGAACGTGGCCAAGGCGCTGATGGGATTCATCCTCGTCGAGATCTGCTGCGCGCTGCTCTTCAGCTTCGTGCCGGCCTTCTCGACCTTCATCCCGCAGCTGCTGACGAGGTAGCACGGTTCCCGCTCCCTGCGCGGGCGATAAAATAGCAAGGCACATGAAACAAATATAAAAAGCGGGGCGCAAGCCCAGCAGTCTGCAACTTGGAAATTAAATGGACACTTTATCCTTCATCAATGAACACAAGCTCGTTTCGATCTCGCGCCAGGTCTACGGCGAAAAGCTGCTCGAGTGCGCCCGCCGCATCTTAAAGGGCGGGATCCACTGCCTTGAGATCACCTTCGACCAGGCATCTCCAAGCAACCTCAAGGACACCCCCGCATCGATCACCATGGTCAAGAAGACCTTGGGCGATCAGATCTGCGTGGGCGCCGGCACGGTCATGACGGTGGAGCAGGCCAGGGCGGCCAAGGACGCCGGCGCCGACTTCGCGCTCGCCCCTAACACCGATCCTGAGGTCATACGCGAGATCAAGCGCCTGGGCATGGTCGCAGTCCCCGGCGCGCTCTCCCCCTCTGAGATAGCGATCGCCTGGAACGCCGGGGCCGATATCGTGAAGATCTTCCCGATAGCCCAGTTCGGCGTGCCTTACCTCAAGGCCGTGCGCGGCCCCATCAACCACATCCCGCTCATGGCAGTGGGCGGGGTCACCGAGCAGAACGTGGCGGATTTCCTGAAGAACGGATGTGGCAGCGCCGGCATCGGCTCGAACATCATCAACAAGAAGCGCGCGGACGCGGGCGACTTCGACGCGGTTGAAAAGGCCGCCTCCGGGTTCGTCAAGGCGATCGCAGGCATCTAACAACCAATTCAACCAATACATCAAGGAGAATAGACAATGTCAGCAGAGAATTTCGTGGTCATCGACTGGGGTTCGACCAACATCAGGGCCTTCCTGTACATCGACGGCAAGCAGGCCGAGGTCAAGAAGTCCCACGAGGGCGTGACCACCGTGCGCGGCAAGGACTGCGAGGGCGCTTTCGACCGCCTCACCGCGCAGTGGTTTGAGAAGTACGGCCCGATGCCGGTGATCATGGCCGGCATGGTCGGCTCGGTGAACGGCTGGGCCGATGCGCAGTACCTGCAGTGCCCGGTCGATCTCGACGAGCTGCCTGCGCACCTCACCGAGGTCAGGCACTCCAAGGGCTACGTCATCCGCATCGTCCCGGGCCTGTGCGTCAAGGATCCTGACAACTACAACGTGATCCGCGGCGAGGAGACCCAGCTTGCAGGCGCCGTCCGCGCCCATCCCTCCAAGGTCTACCTGATGCCTGGCACGCACTGCAAGTGGGTGCTCGCCGACGGCGCCAAGATCAAGTCCTTCCGCACCGCGATGACCGGCGAGCTGCTCTCAATCATGATGCAGTACTCGCTGGTCGGCCTGGGCGCCGGCGAGCAGGAGGACTCCGAGGAGGACTTCATGAAGGGCCTTGAGCGCGGCTACTGCGAGAACAACGTGCTGCCGAGGTTCTTCGAGGTGCGCGGCGCGAGGATCTTAGGCGGCCTGAAGGCCTCCCACTCCCGCGACTTCCTCTCGGGATTGCTCATCGGCGGCGAGATCGCCTCGATGCAGAAGATCTTCAAGTTCACCAAGGCCGACGGCGAGATCGGCATCATCGGCAGCCCTAATCTTGCCAAGCGCTATGTGAAGGGCCTCAAGCTTGCAGGCCTAGGCTCGTTCTGCCTCGACGGCGACGAGTCGTTCCTAGGCGGCATGCTGCCTCTTGCCAAGTCGCTTCTCTGAGAGGGATAGACGCAGATGAAGATCACTGCACTTAAGACCTTCCGCGTGCTCCCGCGCTGGCTCTTCGTGAAGGTAGAGACCGACGAGGGCGTCTGCGGCTGGGGCGAGCCCGTGGTCGAGGGCCACGCCAAGACCGTCGAGGCGGCCGTCCATGAGATAGGCGACTACATCACGGGCAAGGATCCCTCGCGCATCAACGACATCTGGAACATGCTCTACCGCACACGCTTCTACCGCGGCGGCCCGGTCATGATGTCGGCCATCGCCGGCATCGACCAGGCGCTGTGGGACATCAAGGGCAAGGCGCTGGGCGTGAACGTCACCGAGCTCTTAGGCGGCCGCTGCCGCGACAAGATCAAGGCCTACAGCTGGGTCGGCGGCGACAGGCCGTCGGACGTTGCAGAGGGGATCCGCAAGCTTCAGAAGATCGGCTTTGACACCTTCAAGCTCAATGGCTGCGAGGATCTGGCTTTCATCGACACCCATAAGAAAGTCGAGCACTCCATCGCGATCGCCAAGGAGATCCGCGACACCTTCGGCGACGACATCGAGTTCGCGCTCGACTTCCACGGCCGCGTGACCGCGCCAATGGCGAAGGTCATGATGAAGGAGCTCGAGCCCTGCCGCCCGCTGTTCATCGAGGAGCCGGTGCTCGCCGAGAACTGCGAGTACTATCGCATTCTGGCCGACGAGAGCAGCCTGCTCATCGCCGCCGGCGAGCGCATGTACTCGCGCTGGGACTTCCGCAGGGTGCTCGAGGGCAGGGGGGTGTCGATACTCCAGCCCGATCTCTCGCACGCAGGCGGCATCACCGAGTGCCTCAAGATCGCCTCGATGGCCGAGGCCTACGATGTGGCGCTCGCGCCGCACTGCCCGCTGGGGCCGGTGGCGCTTGCCTCCTGCCTTGCCGTGGACATGGTCTGCTACAACGCGGCCATCCAGGAGCAGAGCATGGGGATCCACTACAACCAGGGCGCGGAGCTTCTCACCTACGTCAAGAACCCCGAGGACTTCGACATGTCAGACGGCTGGCTGCACGCGCTCACCAAGCCGGGCCTGGGCGTCGAGATCAACGAGGAGGCGCTCATCAAGGCCTCCAAGCAGGACGTCTCCTGGCACAACCCGGTGTGGCGCCACCCCGACGGGTCGGTATCCGAGTGGTGATGTTTGGGGCGCGCAGCCTTCGCGCCCTTGAAACTCCAAAAAGCGGCCCGGCAGGGCCGCTTTTCTTTGGCGCGGAAAGCTCTATTCCTTGATGCTGCGCGCCGTTCCCAATATAATATTCAGTTCATAATTCACAGAGCCGCGGGGGCGTTGCGCCCGGCATTGCGCGGCGCTGGGCATGGGTGATCCCCAAAGCCAGGCCCTTGGGGCCAGGGCGGGGGATCGCCCGTGCTTGATGCATCCGGAGGCTTTTTTATGTCAATGCGTACTGCCTATTGCGGGGAGACTGCCAAGTCGCCCGCAGGCTCCGAGGTCACGCTCTGCGGCTGGGTAAACCGCAGGCGCGACCTGGGCGGCCTGATCTTCATCGACCTGCGCGACCGCACCGGGATCGTCCAGGTGGTGTTCGATCCCGACAGCGGCGACGTGCACCAGCAGGCCTCGGTGCTGCGCAACGAGTACTGCATCCAGGTCAAGGGCATCGTGCGGCAGCGCCCTGAGAACCAGGTCAATGATGAGATGAAGACCGGCAGGGTCGAGATCTACGCCAAGGCGCTCAAGATCTTCAACAAGTCGGCGCCGCTTCCCATTGACTTCTCGCAGGACAACAGCGAGGAGCAGCGTCTGCGCTACCGCTACCTCGACCTGCGCCGCCCTTACATGACCGCGCAGCTGCTCAAGCGCTCGGAGATCACCCATTTCGTGCGCCGCTTCATGGACAGCCACGGGTTCATCGACATCGAGACCCCGATGCTGACCAAGGCCACCCCCGAGGGCGCCCGCGACTACCTGGTGCCCTCGCGCATCCACCACGGCAAGTTCTACGCGCTGCCGCAGAGCCCGCAGCTGTTCAAGCAGCTTCTGATGATCGCAGGCTACGACCGCTACTACCAGATCACCAAGTGCTTCCGCGACGAGGACCTGAGGGCCGACCGCCAGCCGGAGTTCACCCAGATCGACATCGAGACCTCGTTCATGACCTCGGACGAGGTGCGCGAGGTCGCCGAGGATCTGATGGTCAGCCTGTTCAAGGAAGTCCGCGGCGTGGACCTCGGCAAGCTCCCGGTCATGAAGTGGGAGGACGCGATGGATCGCTTCGGCTCTGACAAGCCCGATCTGCGCATTCCCTTCGAGCTCCACCTCTTAGACGAGGCGGTGAAGGGCGCTGAGTTCAAGGTGCTCTCGGAGCCTGCCAACGACCCCAAGTGCCGCGTCATCGGATTTGCGCTCCCTGGCGGGGCCAAGCTCTCGCGCCGCGAGATAGATGAATACGCCGAGTACGGCAAGAAGCTGGGCTTAGGCGGCCTCATCCACATCAAGGTCGAGGATCTCTCAAAGGGCAAGGACGGCCTCAAGTCGTCCATCCAGAAGCACGCCTCTGAAAAGGAGCTTTTGGACATGTGTGCGCTCTGCAAGGCCAAGGACGGGGACATCGTCTTCGTCGGCGCCGGGCAGAGGGTCAAGACCGCCACCGCGATGGGCGCGCTGCGCTGCAAGTGCGCGCGCGACCACGGCCTGGTGGCCGATGGCTACAAGGCGCTGTGGGTCGTCGACTTCCCGATGTTCGAGATCACCGAGGAAGCCGGCCTCACCGCCATGCACCACCCGTTCACCGCGCCCAAGGGCGTCACCCCCGAGCAGCTCATCGCCGATCCGATGTCGGTGTATGCCGATGCATATGACTTAGTCATCAACGGCTACGAGTCAGGCGGCGGCTCTGCCCGCATCTACGATGAGAACATGCAGCAGGCCGTGTTCAAGGTCCTGGGCATCGGCAAGGAGGAGGCCCGCGAGAAGTTCGGCTTTCTGCTTGACGCCCTCTCCTTCGGCGCGCCCCCTCACGCAGGGCTGGCCTTCGGCCTTGACCGCGTGACCATGCTCATCACCGGCACGGACAACATCCGCGACGTCATCGCCTTCCCGAAGACTACTGCGGCGGCCGACCTCATGAGCGGCGCGCCGAACGTCGCCTCGCCCGAGGCGCTAAAGGAGCTGGCCATCGCCGTCACCGACGAGGAAGGCAGGCAGGCTTGAGGGCAGGGTTTCAACACAAGATCACACAGGGTGCGCGGATGCGCCCCTTTTAACGGAGAAAATCAGCTATGTCAGGACATTCCAAGTGGGCGAACATCCGCTTCCGCAAGGCGGCTCAGGACGCCAAGCGCGGCAAGGTATTCACCAAGCTCATCCGCGAGATCACGACCGCTGCCCGCGTGGGCGGCGGCGAGGAAGCCAACAACCCGAGGCTGCGCGCAGCCGTCGTGGCGGCGCTGGCCCAGAACATGACCCGCGACACCATCAAGCGCGCCATTGACCGCGGCACCGGCGGCGGCGAGGGCGCCGACCTCGAGAACATCACCTACGAGGGCTACGGCGTCGGCGGCATCGCCGTGATGGTCGAGTGCATGACCGACAACCACAACCGCACCGCCTCCGACGTGCGCCACGCCTTCACCAAGTTCGGCGGCAACCTCGGCACCTCCGGCTCCGTCTCCTACCTCTTCACGAAGAAGGGCGTGATCACCTTCGCCCCCGACGAGGACGGCAACATGCCGCTCAACGAGGACAAGGCCATGGAGATCGGACTGGATGCTGGCGCCGACGACATCGTGAGCAACGATGACGGCTCCATCGACGTTTACACCACCCCCGAGGCCTTCGCCGACGTGGTCGAGGCCTTCGACAAGCAGGGGATCAAGCCGGTCTCAGCCGAGATCACCATGGTCCCGTCTACCGAGGTCAAGCTCGACAAGGACGCTGCCGTCAAGTTCATGCACATGATCGACGCGCTCGAGGATCTCGACGACACCCAGCAGGTCTACCACAACGCCGAGCTGCCCGAGGACTTCGAGCCCGCGGAGTGACGCCAGGCCGCGTTCGGGAGGGCCGGCCGCGGCCGGTCATTTGCATTTTCCCGAATATGGTCTATAAACTCTAATTTGGAACAGAGGGTTTTTACCCCTGTTCCCTTTGGCGTCACAATAAAGTCCTGCTCCCGGGCGTCGCGCCAATGACGCTCATCTGGCGGACGCGCCGGACGGGTTTGGAGCAGCGGGGCCGCAAGCGCCCCGCAAGGCCCGGGATCCCGCCTTGGCGGGAAGGCAACTGCAGCAAAGGCAAAATCCAGGAAACTAGATGGATAACAATTCAGCGAGCACCGAATTCAAGCAGCTCATAGCCAGGGGCAAAGAGCAGGGCTATCTCACGATCGATGAGATCAATGATCTGATCCCGCCTGACATCATCAGCGGCGACCAGCTGTCGGTCTTCATACAGACCTTCATCGACATGGGCATCACCGTCTGCGACACGCCTCCGGAGGCCGACGATCTGCTGATGAACGGCAACTCCCAGACTGATGCCGAGGACGTCGAGGTGGTGGCCAACCAGCTCGACAGCTCAGTGGAGATCGGACGCACCACCGATCCGGTGCGCATGTACATGCGCGAGATGGGCAACGTCTCGCTGCTGACGCGCAAGGACGAGATAGAGATCTCCAAGCGCATCGAGCGCGGCACCAACGACGTTCAGATGTGCCTGGTCGAGTTCCCGCCTGCGATGGCCGAGCTCTTCGACCGCTACGAGAAGTCGCAGGATCCTGACAGCAGCGTCAAGCTCGGCGACATCATCTCCGGCTTCATCGACATCAACGAGGAGCCGATCAAGGAGCCCGTGCGCAAGAACGCGCCCGCCCAGGCCAAGGGGGAGGCCGCGCCCGCCGACGAGAACGAGGTGGACGACGGCCAGGCCGATCTCGACGAGGAGCTTGCCAAGCTCGACGACGAGGACGAGAAGAAGTCCGAGGCCAAGAAGCCCGCCAAGGCCTTGAAGGCCAAGGGCAAGGCCGCGAAGGCCAAGGCCAAGGAGGCCGAGGACTCCGACGACGAGGATGAGGACGAGGACGAGGGCGCGGCCGAGAACAACGGCCCGGATCCCGAGCTGGCCCGCCGCAACTTCGCCGAGCTCAAGGTGCTCTACGACCGCATGTGCGCCGCACGCGCTAAGAAGGGCGCCGCCGCCGAGAAAAAGTACCGCAAGGCCCTGGAGGAGCTCTCGCAGTTCTTTGCGACCTTCCACCTGGTAAGCCAGCAGCTCGAGAGCCTTTTGCGCAAGATGCACGACGTGATGGACCGCGTCAAGCGCCAGGACCGCGTGATCCGCGACATCTGCGTCAACCGCTGCGGCATGAAGATCGACGATCTCAAGTCCGTCTACACCGACAGCGGCTGCGACGCGGACATCGCCTGGTTCGACAAGGCCTGCCGTAGCCGCCGCACCTACGCGGCCAAGCTCAAGGAGTACCGCCCGCAGGTCGAGAAGGCCGTCGCCGCGCTCAAGGACATTGAGAACGAGGCCGGCATTTCGATCGCCTCGCTGCGCGAGCTCTCCCACCGCGTGATGATGGGCGACGCCATGGCCAAGAAGGCCAAGAAGGAGATGGTCGAGGCCAACCTGCGCCTCGTGATCTCGATCGCCAAGAAGTACACGAACCGCGGCTTGCAGTTCCTGGACCTCATCCAGGAGGGCAACATCGGGCTCATGAAGGCCGTGGACAAGTTCGAGTACCGCCGCGGCTACAAGTTCTCGACCTACGCCACCTGGTGGATCCGCCAGGCGATCACGCGCTCCATAGCTGACCAGGCCCGCACGATCCGCATCCCGGTGCACATGATCGAGACCATCAACAAGTTGAACCGCATCTCCCGCCAGATGCTCCAGGAGAAGGGCCGCGAGCCCACCCCCGAGGAGCTGGCCGCGAAGATGGGGCTGCCCGAGGACAAGATCCGCAAGGTCATGAAGATAGCCAAGGAGCCTATCTCCCTCGAGACCCCGGTGGGTGACGACGACGACTCGCATCTCGGGGACTTCATCGAGGACTCCTCCATCGTGGTGCCGGCCGACGCCGCCACCTCCGAGAGCCTCAAGACTGCGATAAACCAGGTCTTGGACGAGATGCCCCCGCGGGAGGCCCAGGTGCTGCGCATGCGCTTTGGCATCGGCATGCCTTCCGACCACACCCTCGAGGAGGTCGGCAGGCAGTTTGGCGTCACGCGCGAGCGCATCCGCCAGATCGAGGCCAAGGCGCTGCGCAAGCTCCGCCACCCCTGCAGGTCGCAGGGCCTGAGGGGCTTCTTGGACTAAGCCTCAGCATCAATTGGAAAACCCGGCTTCTGCCGGGTTTTTTGCCTCTAAAACCCAGTTCCCATCCCGCAGCGCCTTGCCATAGGCCATGAAGTGCCGCTCAAGGTAGTTCACAAGTGAGCCGTCCATGAAGGAGCGCCCCTTTGCACCTGAGTGCGCCTTTCCTGCCATGTGCCATAGCATAGGGCAGAAGCATTGCACCAATACATTGCAAAAAATGCGTATTTTATTAAGCAGATCACAGGGAAAGATGCTTTATGCCCTTTTATAGATCCAATGCGCCAGATTTGATGGTTATTTTTAGTGCATAAAAAATTTTAATCGGCTGGACTTTTACCCCTCATTTAACGGCAATTCCTTTTATTACAACGAATATCCAAGATAATACACCGCGCACTATTTTGGAATCCGGTGCCCATGATTGTGCGTGCATGCTTTGGGGGATCCTAGCGCTCGTATCCTGAACCCAGGAAAAAAACAAGCTTTCAAGGGTGCAGCAATGGGTATCGGTCAGGAACTTTCAGTCGTCAACGTTTCAAAGTACTACGGCAGCTTCCTTGCCTTGGACAACGTGAGCCTGCGCTGCGAGAGCGGGCAGTTCGTCTCGATCCTGGGATCGTCCGGCTCCGGCAAGACGACGCTGCTCAAGGTGATCGCCGGCTTTGAGCGTTGCTCTGACGGCAAGATCTTCATAAACGGGAAGGACGTGGCCTCGGTGCCGTGCAACAAGCGCAACATCGGGATGCTCTTCCAGAACTACGCGCTCTTCCCGCACCTCACCGTGGCGCAGAACATCGCCTATCCCCTCAAGATCCGCAACCTGCCCAAGCGCGAGATCGCAGAGCGCGTCGAGCGCATGATCGCGCTCATCAAGCTCGAGGGCCTGGCCGACCGCCTGCCCTCGCAACTCTCAGGCGGTCAGCAGCAGCGCGTGGCGCTGGGCCGCGCCATCGTCTACAACCCGCCGCTCCTGCTCCTCGACGAGCCCCTGGGAGCGCTCGACAAGAACCTCAGGCACGAGATGCAGTTTGAGATCAGGCGCCTTACCACCCACCTCGGCATCACCACCGTGAGCGTTACCCACGATCAGGAGGAGGCCTTCTCGATGTCGGATCGCATCTGCATCGTCTCAGGCGGCAGGATCCAGCAGTTCGGCACGCCAGAGGAGATCTACGAGCATCCGCAGAACCGCTTCACCGCGGAGTTCATGGGCACGACCAACATCGTCCCGCTCGAGGGCGCCCTCTATGAAAAGCAGGGCGGCATCGAGAGGATCACGGGGGCAAGCCCTATAAGCAAGGCAGGCGTCGTGCTCGAGTGCCCGCAGGGCGAGGCCAGGCCTGATACCGCCTCCCTGTCCTTCGCGCTGCGCCCTGAGAGCGTGCACCTGGTGAAGGACGCCGGGGCCCACCCCAACGAGTTTGAGGCCACGCTCACCGAGAGCGTGTACCTGGGCCAGTTCGTGAGGGCCAAGGCCCAGGCCGGGAGCCTCACGCTCAACGTGACGCTCGACGTCAAGGACTTCCGCGCGCTCGATCCGTCGAAGTCCGTCAAGTTCTACTTCAACCCGCGCGAGACCGCGGTGCTTTACAGCTAAGGCCGCGTAGCAGAGCGCAGGCCTTGCAAGACCAATCCACAACAGGAAGCAAAAAAGAGGAAAGCCCTATGAAGAAAGCCATCGCCGCAATCATGTCCGCCGCCGTCGCCGCGGCAATCGCCTCCAGCTCGAGCGCCTATGCCGCAGATGCAGGCGAGCTCGTTTTCGTCGACTGGGGCGGGACCAACACCGACGCCCGCATCGAGAAGAACATCAAGCCTTTTGAGGAGAAGACCGGGATCAAGGTCACCGTGGTCACTCCGTCGGACTACGCCAAGCTCATCGCCATGGTCGAGAACGGCACCACCGAGTGGGACGTCATGAACTGCGACGCCTACTGGGGCGTCTACGCGGGCGACAAGGGGTACCTCGAGCCCATCGACTACAAGGTCGTCACCGAGAAGCTCGACAAGGCCGTGGAGCTGCCCTTCGTGGTCGGCGCCGAGGTGTACGACTCCGTGATCTCCTGGAACAAGGACAAGTACACTGCCGAGACCGCCCCGAAGAACTGGACCGAGTTCTTCGACACCAAGAAGTTCCCCGGCAAGAGGGCGATGTGGCAGTACCCGGTGACCGTGCTCGAGGCCGCGCTGCTGGCCGACGGCGTCCCGATGGATAAGCTCTACCCGCTCGACCTCGACCGCGCCTTCAAGAAGCTCGACACCATCAAGGACTCCATCGTCTGGTGGACCAAGGGCGCGCAGCCCTCGCAGATGCTGTCAACCGGCGAGGCGGATCTCGCCCTGGCCTGGTCGGGCCGCATCCTCACCGCTCAGGATCAGGGCTCCCCGGTTGAGCTCACCTACAACGAGGGCATGAGGATCGCCGCAGGCTGGGTCGTCCCCAAGGGGGCTCCCAACCGCGAGAACGCGATGAAGTTCATCAACTACGTGAGCTCCGCCGAGGCCCAGGCAGGCTTCAGCTCGATGATCCCTTACGGCTCGACCAACCCCGAGGCCGTCAAGCTCCTGGACAGCAAGCAGATCGACCGCATCGGCCAGAACCCCGAGCAGATCAAGCACGAGTTCTACATCGACAACGACTACTGGGCCAAGAACCTCAACGAGGTGGTCGAGCGCTTCAACGCCTGGCTGTTGAAGAAATAAGAGTGGCTTGAAGCCATCAATGCAAAGCGGCGCGGGACCCGCCCCGCGCCCAGGATTTTTCAAGGGAGGATGACAGCATGAAGGCGCAAATCGCATCACCCAGGGTGCAGGCTGCCGCCAAGTGGCTGCTGCTGGGGATCCCGCTTGTGTACGTGATCCTGGCGATGGGGATCCCGATGATCGGGATCTTCATAAAGAGCTTCAGCACGCCAAAGGGGCTGACGCTCGCGTTCTACCACAAGGCGCTCACCGAGCCCTTGTACCTGAGCGTCCTCTTCTCGACCGTGGAGACGGCGTTCATCGTCACGCTGCTGTGCCTGGCGCTTGCCTACCCCATGGCGTACCTGAGCGTGAGCGCCAGGAGCCCGCGCGTTAGGGCCATCATCACCGGCGGCGTGCTCATCCCGTACTGGATCAGCATGCTCGTGAGGATCTTCGCCTGGCAGGTCATACTGCAGAACAACGGCCTGGTGAACCAGGCGCTGATGTTCCTGGGCATCGTTAAGTCGCCGGTCAAGCTCCTGTACACCGACATCGCAGTCGTCATCTCGCTTACGCACATCCTGCTGCCGGTGATGTTCCTGAGCCTGCAGACGAACATGCGCCTCATCGACCGCAACCTGATGATGGCCTCGTCCGTGATGGGCGCGACCCGCGCCTACGGCTTCGTCCACGTGTTCCTGCCGCTGTCAAAGGGCGGCATGGTCTCAGGCTCCATCATGGTCTTCGTGCTGGCGCTGGGCTTCTATATCGCCCCGGCCCTTCTGGGCGGCCCGGACAACATGATGCTCTCGAACCTCATCGAGATCAGCATGAACAACTTCAACTGGGGCCTGGCCTCGGCGCTCTCCATCGAGCTCCTGCTGTTGGTGTACGTCATCATCGGCGTGGCCTTCCACTTCACCGGCAACATCTTCATCAAGGGGGCAAGGTAGATGCTCTACTTCTTCGTTTTCCTGATGCTCTTCATCATCATCGCCCCGGCGCTGGTGATCGTCCCGCAGTCGTTCACTGCGCTCAACTACTTCATCTACCCGATAAAGGCGTTCTCGCTCAAGTGGTACGACAAGTTCATGCAGAACGGCGAGTGGCTCACCTCGCTGGAGCGCTCGCTGTGCATCGCCCTCATGGCCGCCATCGTGGCGACCATCCTGGGCACCCTTGCGGCGCTGGCGGTCAACCGCCTCCAGTTCAAGGGCAAGAAGATCTTCATGAACCTGATGCTCACCCCGATGATCGTGCCGGTGGTCATCACCGGCGTGGCCCTCTACGCGAGCTTTGCGAAGATCGGCCTCAACAACACCATCCCGGGCCTTGTCATGGCGCACAGCCTGCTTGCCATCCCCATGGTCTTCCTCACCATGTCCTCGGCGCTGGCCCGCTACGACCAGACGCTCGAGCTTGCGGCGATGTCCATGGGCTCGACCCCGGCAGGCGCGTTCTTCAGGGTGACGCTCCCGGTGCTGCGCCCGGCGGTCGTGACCTCGGCGCTGCTCTCGTTCGTGACCTCGCTTGACGAGGTGGTCGTGACCATCTTCGTGTCCGGCGCCAACACCAAGACGCTGCCGATGGTGATGTGGGAGAACCTAAGGACCGCCATCGATCCGACCGTCGCGGTCGCCGCGACCTTCCTCATCATCCTCACGCTGGGCATGTACGTGATAAGCCAGATAGTCCAGCCGGGGCAGAAGAAGTAACCATCAAGCAAAAGATGCCTCCAGGGCAGGGCCCTGGAGGCGGTTTGAAGAACAAGGCAATAAGAAGATCCCAAAATGGCCATTACTGTTTACAAGAACGCATCGCTTCCTGAAAAGGACGGGCTTTACGACATCGTGGTCGAGGACGGCAAGTTCCTCGAGATAGCGCCGGGCGCGGCCGCGCGCCACCCCGGGGCCAAGGTCGAAGATCTCGGAGGCAAGCTTGCCAGCGCGCCTTTTGCCGACGCCCACATCCACTTCGACTACTTCTACACCGCAGCCTTGCCCAAGAAGGGCAACGGCTCGGGCACGCTCTTTGAGGCCATCGACAACTGGTCGGTGTTCAAGGAGAGCCTGGACAAGCGCTCGGTGCGGCAGCGCGCGCTCAAGGGGATCCGGCAGATGATCTCAAACGGCGTGCAGTATGCCCGCACCCATGTCGATGTGACGGCCAAGAAGCAGACCGCGCTCGAGGTGATGCTCGAGCTTAGGGAGGAGCTTGCCGACTACATGGACATCCAGATAGTCGCCTTCCCCCAGGAGGGCTACTACGCCTACGAGGGCGGCGACAGGTGCGTCGAGCAGGCCCTGAGGATGGGCGCGGATGTCGTAGGCGGGATCCCCCACTACGAGTTCACCCGCGAGGAGGGCGTCAAGTCCATCGAGAAGGGCTTTGAGCTGGCGCAGAAGTACGGCAAGCTCATCGACTTCCACTGCGACGAGTCAGACGACGAGCAGTCGCGCTTCTCCGAGGTTCTGGCATCGCTCGCCTGGCACAACTCCATGCAGGGCCTGGTCACCGCCTCGCACACTTGCGCGATGGGCTCGTACAACGGCGCCTACGCCTTCAAGATGATGAGCAAGTACAAGAAGGCCGGGCTCAACTTCATAAGCTGCCCCACCGAGAACTGCTACCTGCAGGGCCGCTTTGACAACTTCCCGCAGCGCCGCGGACTCACCCGGGTCGAGCAGCTCACGGAGAACGGGCTCAACGTCTGCTTTGCGCAGGACTCGATCTCCGATCCCTGGTACCCGCTGGGCAACGGTAGCCTCATCCACCAGCTTGACTTCGGGCTGCACCTTGCGCACATGATGACCATCCCGCAGATCGAGTCCTCGCTCAAGTTCGTGACCACCAACGCCGCCAAGACCATGCGCGTCGAGGACTATGGCCTTGAGGCGGGCAGGAGCGCCAGCTTCGTGGTGCTCGACGAGGACAACGTGGTCGATGCGGTGCGCAACACCGCGCACGTGATCCTGAGCGTCCGCAAGGGCAGGGAGATCATGAGGAAGCAGCCTGAAAAGCTGCTCACCCCGATGCCCGAATGATCAAGAAAAGCGCAGACAAGGAGGATTTGAAGATGCCGCTAATGCACGAAATCACAAGGCCGGAGTTTGAGAAGTCAGATGACAAGGTGGTGATCCTGCCCGTGGGCTCAACGGAGCAGCACGGGCCGCACCTGCCTTTGGGCACCGACAGCTACATCGCAGAGGGCGTCGCGCTGAAGCTTGCCGGGAAGACCGGCGCCATCGTCGCCCCGACGCTCACCTACGGCTACAAGTCAAAGCCGCTCTCAGGCGGCGGCCCGCTTTTCCGGGGCACCATCGATCTTGAAGGGGACACCCTGGTGCGCCTTGCAACCGACATTCTCTGCGAGTTCGCCCGCGATGGCTTCAACAAGGTGTTCATCTGCAACGCCCACTTTGAGAACCAGGCCTTCCTCGAGGAGGCCATGGACAAGGCCACGCGCCTGTATCCAAAGCTCAAGGCCGTCTACAGCACCTGGTGGGACGTGCTAGACGATGAGACCGTCAAGCAGGTCTTCGAGGGGATCCCCTTCCCCGGCTGGGCGCTTGAGCATGCGGCGGTGACCGAGACTTCGCTTATCATGTACTTAAAGCCCGAGCTTGTGAGGGCGGATCTCATGCCAAAGAACGTCAAGGCCAGGGCGCTGCCGTACTCGGTGTACCCGCCGCGCGCGGAGATGGTGCCGCAGTGCGGGGCGCTGGCCGCGTCCGAGGGCTCTACGGCTGCAAAGGGGAAGCTCATGGTCGACAAGGCCATCGAGGGCTTCATCGAGATTTTCCGGGAAGAATTTGGAGGATAGCCTATGGCGGACGAGCCTGCACCCTTCTACGCGATCACCGTCTCAAGGCAGTTCGGGTCGCTCGGGCGCGAGATAGCGCGCCATGTGGCCAGGAAGCTTGGGATCGACTACTACGACCGCGATCTCATAGAAAAGGCCGCTGCGATGCTCGGCTGCGACATGCGCCAGATCTCGCCTTTGGACGAGTATGTGAAGCTGCCGTTTGCAAGCGCCCTGCTTCCGCTGGGCCTGGGCGGCAGGGCCGCGCACAAGCGCCTCTTCGAGGCGCAGCGCAGCCTGATCCTCGACTCGGTGCAGCGCGGCTGCTGCGTCATCGTCGGCCGCTGCGCCGACTACGTCCTCAAGGACTACCCCAGGCGCTTTTCCGTCATGATTTACGCCCCGCTCAAGGCGCGCATCAGGAACAGCATCAACGAGTTGCGCATCCCCGATTTCGAGGTGGACAGCTACGTCCGCAAGATAGACCGCGCCCGTGACGCCTACTACAGGCTCTTCACCGGGCAGCACCTGACCACGATTGAAAACCGCGACCTGCTCATCGACTCCTCGTCGATGGGCATCGACGAGGCGGCCGACGTCATAATCGCGGCCGCCCGCGCCAAGCTCAGGATCCCAAAGCTGGACTGAGGGGCAGGGCCTGGGCTCCGGCAGGAGGCCTTGAACGCTCCTGATGGTGCTTCATTTCATCAAGGGCAGGGGATCAGGCCCCGCCTTTGTGCCCTCCCATGACGAGTGCCCTGCTTCTTGCGACCAGAGTCATCAGGCTGGCGTCATCGAGCGTGCCGTCGAGCAGCACGGTGATCCAGTGCCGCTTGTTCATGTGCCAGGCCTTGAAGATCCCGTCCCTTTGGATGAGCGATGGGATCTCTTCCGGATCGGCCTTGAGGTTTGCCGCCTCGACAAGGCCGCCGGGCGCCGACCCCCTGCCTTCATCACTTCCCGCTCCTCCCTCACGCGATCCCGCAAGCTTGTCGCGGGGAACCATCATCACCAGCGCGTACCATTTGCCGCCAGGCGTCCTGAAGGCGCCCGCGTCCATGTTGGAGAACGGGTTGTCGGGAACATCGCCCCATGCATCCTTGATGAGCGCCTCAAGGCGGTTTCCTTGTTCCGAGGCGAATGAACGGGGGCGGAAGCACTCCGAGGCTATTTCCTCAAGGAGCCTCCTGTACTCGTCCTGCACCATGCATGCAAATGCGAGCGTTGGATTTGCAGCGTGAAGCGGGGCGTACTCGTCGCCGGTGTCGGGATCGGTGGCGCAGCCCGATGCCCTGCCCGATGGCGTGATCTCAAGCGTGAGGTCGAAGCCTGACTTTGGAAGCGTGGTCCTGAGGATGTAGGCCCCGTCCTTGAGATCAAAGCCGCGTTTTTCAAGCGCACCGGGGATCAGGGCCATTCTTGCGAAAACTTCATCCTCAGGGTGCATTGGCCAAGCCTCCAAAAGACTATGCGGCGCCAGGCTTAAAGGCGCCCGGCACAAGCGCTGACCGCCTCGAAATTCTCATTTGGGCATCAGCGCACTATATTCCAATGCAAGAGCGCAACCAAGCCTGCCTCACAATCAGGGCTTCCTGCAGGTCGGGCAAGCGGGATTTTCAGAGCTCCGTGAAGACCTCCGCGAAAGGCCCGCGCGGACTAGCCATGAAGATGCGCTGGCCTGTCAGACATCAGGACAATGATGGCGCCTGATCGCGCCCAAGGAAGCTTTGAAAAACACCTAATGTCTTGATTAGTGCTTTGAAATTTCAATACATATGATAAGATAAGAGGCATTGGACAAGACAGATCCATCCAGAGCCTCCGTCTTGCGCCGGGACACTCCAAAGGGGGAGCGCATGGAACAGGAACTGCAGTCAAACAAGGGGATCGACGACTTCAAGACCCTGAGGGAGACCAACTGCTACTACGTTGACAAGACCAGGTTCATCCGGCCGTTGCTTTCCGATCCATCGAGGGTTGAGCTTTTTACGAGGCCCCGCCGCTTTGGCAAGACCCTGACGATGAGCATGCTCAGATGCTTTTTCGGCATTGATGGCGACGCCATCGGCCCGAGCGAGGAGCAGCGGCGCCTGTTCGAGGGGCTTGAGATCATGAGGGACGCCAGCTTCGTGGAGCGGCACATGGGCCAGCACCCGGTGATCCTGATTTCGCTCAAGGGGGTGCAGGGACTGGACTTCGGCGCTGCAGTGAGGGCCATTGCCGGACTGGAAGCGTCCGTTGCAGCCAAATTTGATTTTTTGAAGGACAGTCCGAGGCTTGACGATCTCGACAAGGAGACCTTCGAGATCATGAAGATGAGCCGCGAACTGTGCAAGGCAGAAAACAGCGACTACCTTGAAGGCTTCCTGCTCAAGCTTTCGACGCTGCTGTGCAAGCATTTCGGACGCCAGGCCATGGTGCTCATCGACGAGTACGACGTGCCGCTTGCCAAGGCGCATCAGAACGGCTTCCACTCCAGGATGGCGGACTTCTACGCCAAGTTCCTGGGACTGTTCAAGACCGACGGCACCGCAGGCCCGGTCTCGAAGATCATCATGACAGGATGCTTGAGGGTCGCCAGGAACCAGATCTTCACCGGGGCGAACAATTTCACTCCGTATACCGTGGTATCGCAGGGCACGATTTTCTCAACGCTTTTTGGGTTCACGCCAAAGGAGACGGCTGACTATCTGGCCGCTTTCGGACTCACCGGTTGCCTCGAGCTGGTGAGGGAGCACTACGACGGGTATCTCTTTGACGGGGACGAGATCTTCAATCCATGGGACGTTGCCAAGTTCGTTGCTGCGGCAATGGAGGCCAGGGAAAAGGCCGAATTCATGGGGAGGAAGTGGAGCGCGGAGGATGCCGGAATAGCGGCCTGCAACTACTGGCTGGGTTCCGAGAGCACCAACACCACGGCCATCAAGGACTACGTGGGGACGCTGAGCAGGGACGACAACCAGAGGCTTCAGGAACTCTCCGACGGCAGGGAGGTCGAGGTCGGGATCAACGACAGCATGAACTACGACAGCCTGAGCCGGCACAACGCCACCGACATGTGGTCGCTGCTGCTGCACACCGGGTACCTCACAGCAACCAGGGTTGTCTCCGGCGACAGGTGCGTCGTCAAAATCCCCAATCTTGAGATCAAGGAGTGTTTTGACAAGAGCATCATGGCCAGCTTCGAGGAGACCGTGCGGCATGACAACTCCGGCGCCAGGCTCGCCAGGGCGCTGCTTTCGGGCGACGCGGCATCCGCGACGAGGATCATCCAGGATCTCTTCAAGTCCTACATCTGCCTCCACGCCCTGGCCAGCCGCAGCCGCCCCGAGATCTTCTACGAGGCGATGCTGTCGACGCTGCTTTCCACCTGCAATGGCTCCGAGATCGACAACCTCAAGGTGGAGCCAGAGTCCGGCAACGGATACGCCGACATCGCCTTCACCAGTTACGGGGGAAACGCCGCAGCGGTGGTCGAGCTGAAGGTCCAGAGGGCCGGCGGACGCCTGACCGTGGCGGCCTCGGAGGCGGTGCGCCAGATCGTGGATCGCAACTACGCGGAGAAGTTCGTGGATGATCCGGACGTCGAGACGGTTACCGCTGTCGGCATCGCCTTCTGCAAGAGGATCTGCAGGATTAAGACCAAGACCCTCAAGGGGGGCGGCATTGGCGCGGACCACGGATGACCGCAGCTCTGCGCACGCTCGGCATCCTCGGATGGATCTGCAAGCCCTGCCTTGGGAACTGCATCCAAGCGGCCTGACGATTTTGGCCTGATGACATAGTACCGGCTTTAAAGGTCGCCGACGCCCCCCTATGCTAGTCGGCTTCTTATCGGTTTCTGGAATTTCCATGCCGAACCGCAATTCCAGGGTCGACCTTGCTCAGAGCTCATGCAAATAGGCGAAATCTTTTTGAGGCTTAAGGCAATGATGGCGTCCGCATGTGCCCAATGGACTTTCAACCCTATGTGGAAACAGAGCATGGATCAACTGTTTTTTCAAATTTCCTTTGACCCTTGTAAAAGGTTAAAAAGCAAAGTGATCTGGCCAGCCCTATGTCCTGAGTTGCATGCTTTTATCAAAAAAGCGCCGTAAAACCCCGGGCTTCATCCCGGGGATATAAGGCGCCTAATCGGGGGTATTCTGGTTTTCAATGTATTGTCTGATGAT
>CACYPI010000037.1 GCA_902776275.1 uncultured Aeromonadales bacterium | reverse complement strand
CTGTTGGCGATGCAGGTGCCGATGAGCGGGAACGGGTTTTTGCGGGTGCAGGCGAAGACGATGATCGGGTTGATGATGAAGGCGACCATCAGCATGGTGACGACGAGCACCACGATCACGTGCACGTAGTTGAGCAGGTTGGCAAAGCCGCCCTCCTGGGTGCAGGAGGAGTAGACGAGGCCCAGGACGCCCAGGGGAGCGCAGCGGATCACCATGCGCACGACGCCTGAGACGCACTGGGCGAGATCGTCGAGCACCTTCTTGGTGGCGTCATGGGAGAAGCGGAACATCACGCCAAAGAGCGCCGACCACACGAGGATGCCGATGTAGTTGCCGGTGAGCAGGGCGTTGACCGGGTTGTCGACGGCCTGGTTGACGAAGTTGATGAGGACTTCCTTGATCCCCTTGGGGGCGGCGACGCCCTGGGCCTCATCGGCAAGCTCGGCGAAGGTGCTCGGGAAGAGGAAGCTCATCACGAGGGCGAGCGTCGATGCCAGCACCATGCCGATGACGTAGAGCGCCATCACCGTCTTGAGCGAGGTGCGCTCGGAGGTTTTCTGCTTGGCAATTGCCGCCGCGACGAGCACGAATACCAGCAGCGGGGCGATGGCCTTCAGGGCCTTCACGAAGAGGTTGCCGAGCGCCGGGATGACGGTCTTGTCATCTGGATAGACCCAGGCAAGGAAGATGCCCAGGCACAGGCCGATGACTATCTGGAGGATGAAGGGCACGCGGTTTAGCGCGTTGGCAAGCGGGGATTTCGGATTAACGTTCTCTAGCATTTCGTTTTCTCACAAGCAAGTTTTGGGCACGGGCGGCGTCCTCCGCCCGCGCACATGCACAATTCTAGGATACGTCAGTCAATGGTGTCGCGATTTCCTGCCCGTAAGATGATCAAACACGCCTGAAACCCACTATTTTGCCCTCTTGTGGTGCAAGCTTGGCCTCCAGATCGTGTTCGTCATGTCCGATCATGACCGCCTTGACGATGTCTCCCTCATGCACGCCCCGGGCGTTTTGAACGATCACGGTGCCGTCCACATCGGGCGACTCGTACTTGGTGCGCCCGGCGGCGGTGCCATCCTCGGAGACCGAGTCGATGATGACGTCGTACTCGCGTCCCATGCGCTGCTCGAGCTTCTCATAGGAGATCCTGGCCTGAAGCTCCATGAGCCTCTGGGCTCGCTCCTGACGCACTTCGGGGTCTACGGCTCCCGGGAGGAAGTTGGCCTCGGCGCCCTCGACGTCCGAGTAGGGGAAGCAGCCCACGCGATCGAGCCTCGCCTCCTTTAGGAAGTCCAGGAGCTCGCCGAACATCTCCTCGGTCTCCCCTGGGAAACCCGTGATGAAGGTAGAGCGGATGCAGAGATCGGGGCAGATGGAGCGCCAGCGCCTCACTGCGTCAAGCGCCCTCTCGGCCCCGCCGGGGCGGCGCATGGCCTTCAAAAGCGGCAACGCCACATGCTGCAGCGGCACGTCGAGGTAGGGCAGCACGAGGCCGCGGCCCATGAGCTCGACGGCGCGGTCGGCCTCGGGCGAGGGGTAGACGTAGTGCACGCGCACCCAGAGCTTGAGCTCTGAGAGCATGGAGAGCAGGGATGAGAGCGAGGACTTGGGGGAGAGGTCGATGCCGTAGTCCGAGGAGTCCTGGGCGATGACGAGGAGCTCCCTGACCCCGCGGCGCTTCAAGTCCCGCGCCTCCTTCATGATGGTCTCAGGCGAGCGCGAGCGCAGCGGTCCGCGGAGCTTTGGGATGATGCAGAAGGCGCAGCGGTGGCGGCAGCCCTCGGCTATCTTCAGGTAGGCGTAGTGCGGCGGGGTGAGCAGGATCCCCGACTCCGGCACCCTCTGGCGCGCCGCCGCAGGCGGCTTGCCCACGGCCTTCTCAAGCTCGCGGATGACGCTTGAGCGCAGTCCCGGGCCCACCACGGCGGAGACTTTGGGACAGCGCTCACGCACCAGTTCCGCGTTGCGCCCAAGGCAGCCGGTCACGATGACCTTGGCAGAGGAGGAGAGCGCCTCGTTCACGGCGTCGAGCGACTCCTCGATGGCCGGGGTGATGAAGCCGCAGGTGTTGACTATGACCGCATCGCAGCCTTGGTAGTCGGGGCTTGTCTGATACCCCATGGCTACGATGGCCGAGCTTAAGCGCTCGGTGTCCACGAGGTTCTTGGCGCAGCCCAGCGAGACGAAGCCTACGGTTGGGATCCTTTGGTTGGCGGCCATGGGGCCTCCTTTAGAAAATTGGAAAACTACAAGGTTTGGCGGGCAGGACGCGGGGCCCTGCGCTGAAAAAGCCCGGGGGCTTGCGCATCCCCGGGCTTTCATGGAGGCCGCGCCTCATTAATCGGGCATCAGTCCTTGAAGGCCTTCTGGAGGGGCGGGACGACCTGCTTCTTGCGGGACATCACGCCGGGCAGCCAGGTCTTGGAGGCGCTGCCGCCCAAGGCGGCGAGCACCTTGGCGTCGTCGTCGGAGGCGACCATCACCTCGGAGCCTTCCTTCATGATGTCGGTGAGCACGAGGATCGCGCCGAAGCGGCCCTCGGACTTGACCTTGGCAAGCTCGGACTGGAGCTTGGCCTTGAGGTCGGGGGTGACCATCTCGAGGGAGACGAGCTCGAGCTGGCCAATGCCGATCTTGTGGCCGGACATGTCGAAATCCTTGAAGTCGCGGAAGATGAGATCGCGCGGGGAGGCGTCGAGGTTCGACTTGGCCTTGAACATCTCCATGCCCAGGGCCTTGGGATCGTCAACGCCTGCGATCTTCGCCAGATCGGCTGCGGCCTTGCGGTCGGCCTCGGTGCAGGTCGGGCTCTTGAAGATCACGGTGTCAGAGAGGATCGCGCAGAGCATGGCGCCGGCCAGATCCTTGGGGATCGCGACCTTGTAGTAGTCGTGCAGCTCCTTGATGATGGTGTTGCAGCAGCCGTACGGCATGATGAAGCACTCAAGCGGGGTGTCGGAGGTGACGTCGCCGAGCTTGTGGTGGTCGATGATGCCGCGCAGCGAGGCGGCGTCCTTGAAGTCCGCGGGGGCCTGGGCCAGATCGGAGTAGTCGACGAGGTAGACGTCCTTGCCGGCAACCGAGGTCACGACCTCGGGGGCCTTGAGGCAAAAGCGCTTTAAGACGAAGGCGGTCTCCGGGGCGGGCTCGCCCTGGGCGGCAGGGGCGGCGTCGATGCCGCGGCCGCGGTAGAGGTTGGTTGCGGACAGCGCCGCGACGATGGAATCGGTGTCGGGATTCTTGTGGCCAATGACCAGAGTGCTCATTTTTGCCCTCGGAAATTCAATGTGTTCATGCGCAGCGCCGGACAGCCCGGCGCACCGGCGCCATTATACACCGCATAGCCCGCGCTCCCTTGCGCCGCGCGGGCTTTCGGCATCCTCAGATCATCTGGAGGCTCCGGCGCATTCGCCTGAGGCCGTCCTCGCCGTAGAGGCGGTATGCTGACTGAAGTCCTGCGATCATCTCCTCCTTGTGTTCTGGGATCCTGCCGTAGGGCGAGACTATGGCCGAAGCGTTGCGCGCGTCGATGAGCGTGTCGTTTTCAAGGCCGCGGATGAACTCCTCCATCTCGCTGATGCGCTCGCCCTCGCCCTCCTCGATGAAGCCTCCGCTGCGGATGTCAGCCATCAGCGGCGTGTCCGGGAAGATGGTGAGGCTTGCAATGAGGATGCGGTCCGGGTGGAGCCTTGAGAAGACTTCCGCCGAGCGCCTGGCGTTGCGGATCCCCTTGCCGTGCCCTGCAAGCCCGCACAGGTAGATCATCTCGTACGCAAGCCCAGCCTCGTCCATCTTTGAAAGCTGCGCGACGATCTCGGAGGACTGGTATCCCTTGTTCATGAATGCAAGCACATCGTCGTCGCCAGACTCGACTCCGAAGACGATGCCGCTGTAGCCCGCATCCTTGAGCTTCCTCAACTGCTCCGCATCCTTGTTCCTAAGGCTGCTGACCCTTCCGTAGCCGCCGATGGTTTTCACAAAAGGGAGGTGGCGGTGGACGAGCCCAGCGATCCTCATGAGCTTTTCATAGGAGAGCAGGAAGGGATCGGCTCCCTGCAGCCAGATCCGCGGGAACTTGACTCCGGTGGAGGCAAGCTCCATGAGATCCCCTTCCACCTCGCTCTCAGGCGATACGGCAAAGCGCGCGTCCTTGTAGTAGGTGCAGAAGCGGCAGGCGTTGTGGCTGCAGCCTGACGTCACCTGGAGATAGGCGCTGCCGGCCTCATATGGCGGCCTTACCACGGTGCTTGCAAAATGCATGGAATGAACTTCCTCCCTTGATAAATCCATATATCTAATAATTTAGATGCGTTTTCCGATGGAAAATGGCGGATGCGTCATCGCTGATGGCCAGAATTATATCTAATATTCTAAATACGTCAATACTAAATTGACCGCTGCCCTGAATGGAAGATCGCCGCGTCCGGGCTTTGCTAACATGGCGCTGCAATTTGAGGAGGGGCTTTCTGATGTCAAGGCACGCAGACCGGGGCGGCCGCAGGGCCGACTACTACGTCGCAGGCTTCATGGCCCCGACCTGCTCGGCGCTGCTCTACCCGGTGCTCACGCTCTTCTACACCAAGGAGCTGGGGCTCGCCCCCTGGATGGTGAGCCTCTTCTCGATGCTCCTGCCGGTCGCGACCTTCGTGGTGGTGCAGGGCGTGGGCGCGGCCTCGGACCGCGGGGCCTCGAGGCCCGCGCTCATCGCCTTGTCGCTCCTGTGCGGATCGGGGGCGAGCCTGCTATTGGGCAGCTACCCGCCTGCCTGGGCGCTCTTCAGCCTGGGCCTCCTGCTCTTTGCGGCCATGGGCATCGCCTTCCCCCAGACCTTCGCCTCGGGGCACGAGTACGCGGTGCGCTACCTCGACGACGGCATGATGTTCACGACGCAGCTGCGCTCGATAGCCTCCTTTGCCTGGGTGGGCGCGCCGCCGGTGGCGTTCTTCATCGCAACCGCGCTGGGATTCCGCTCCCTCTACCTCATGTGCGCCGCCCTCTTTGCTGCAAGCGCCGCCTACTCATTTGCACGGTTGCCGCGCGTCCCCATGATCGCCACGAAGGACGAGCAGGCGGCCTCAAGCGGCTGGTGGCGCAGCCGCAAGGTGCTATTGCTGTGCCTTGCGGTGATGCTGCTCTTCACGGCGTTCTCAGGCTACATCTCCTGCATGCCGCTTTTCATCATGGAGGAGCTGCGACTGCCAAGCTGGGCCGCCGGCGCCATGTACGGCCTCTCGGCCTTCCTCGAGATCCCGCTGATGTTCGCAGGGGCGAGGATCTCGGGGCGCACCGGGCTTTGCGCCCAGATAGCCGCAGGCGGGGCGGCGCTGCTCGTGTTCCTCATCGTGATGCCGCACTTCACCTCGCCCTGGATGTTCCTCGCCTCATCCCCGCTGCCGGCGCTCTTCATCGCCAACTGCTCGAACATGGGCATGATCCTCTTCCAAAGGCTCCTGCCCGCGATCCCGGGGCAGGCGACCTCGCTCTTCCTGAACTGCTCGACCCTAGGCCAGATTTTCGCAGGAGCGCTCTTCTCGCTCTCAGGCCTTGGGTCCTACGCCTATATCTTCTGGGCCTGCCTCATCTGCTGCGCCCTGGGCCTTGCAAGCCTCAAGGGGGCCGGGATCACCAGCGAAGACGAGAAGCCGCGGGCGCTGCACGGCGCCGTCTCCGGGAGCTGACGCGACTGAGGGTTTTGGAGCGGCCGTCATCTGACTTGACTCCCTTGTGCGGTAAAATCGCATGGATGATTGGTTTTTGCCTTGCAAACCTGAGGAGGCGGGATTGACGCTTGCATTGAAGGCAGCCCTTGCGGCCCTGGCCGCGGGGCTTGCCATGGCCCCGGCCATGGCCGAGCTCACCGCGCCGGCGCCCCCTCCTGATCTGCCGGCGACGCTGCGCGACTTCCGCACCCAGGAGCAGCTCGACGAGATGCGCGAGATCAAGAACGCCGAGGGCGGCTCCGGGGACGTCGAGTCGCTCAACATCGAGTCCTCGCCCTTCGTGCCCGGGGATGACAGCGCCGGCGTGGTGAGGCTTGCCTACGGCTACGTGCCGGGCATAGTCATGGGGGTGCCCGATCGCGGGATGCTCGTGGTGCGCTTCTTCGACAGCGCCGGGGCGCCCTGGGACATCGCGCAGACCAGGGTCGAGAACCCGGGATTCTCGGCCGAGGTCACCGCATCGCCCTCCGAGTTGCTGGTAAAGCAGTTGCAGGGCGCTGCGGGATCGCAGATGGCCGTGACCTTGAGCGGCCGCCCCGAGCCATTGGTGTTCAAGCTGCGCCCCTCGCGCCTTGAGCGGCACGGCGTGCCCGTGACCTCGATGATCGTGGCGGTGTCGCTGCCGCAGTCCCTGGGCGGGGATTACGCCAAGCCCGAGGAGGTGCGCTTCCCGGTGCCCAACCCCAAGGCCGAGCCGCCCAAGTTTGCAGATGACGCCTACGATCAGGCCGAGCAGGCCGTGGTCTCGGCCGTTGAAGGACTTTCACAGGAAGATGGACAGGATTAAGGCGGCGCTTTGCGCCATCGCAGCCTGGGCCGCGCTATCCGGGATCGCCGGGGCCGCGGTCATGCAGTGCCATGGCAGCGCCTCGCACTGGAGGGATGTCGCCTACAGCACGCCCCCGATGGACAAGTACAAGGATCTGAGAAACTGCGTGGCCTGGACGGCCTGGCAGTTCGAGCTGCCCGAGGAGCTGCTCTACTCGGTGCTCTACGTCGAGCAGGGGCCGCTCAACGGCCGCTGCACCAACAACACCAACGGCACCCAGGACTGCGGGCCGGCGCAGATCAACGACGTCAGGCTCAAGGAGCTCTCGCGCTTCTCGCTTACCAAGAGCGACATCCGCTCCGAGCCCTGCCGCAACGTCTGGGCCATGGGCTACCTGCTTAGGCGCGAGATCGAGAAGGCCGACGGCCAGATCTGGCGCGGGGTGGGGAACTACCACTTCCACTACTCGGTCAACCAGAGGATCCACAACGACTACATCCGCAGGGTCAAGAAGGCCTGGAAGCGCCTGAGCGACGAGACTGCGGCCTACTGCTCGAAAAACTGAGGACACCCATGAAGAAACAAGGAACCGTGCTCGCGGTCATCGAGCCCCGCCAGATGAGGCAGCCGGCGCTCATGAGGGCGCTCTCGCTTGCCATGTACGCCTCGGCCCACCCTTCAAAGAGCGGGGCCAGGCGCCAGGAGATCATCGCCGTGATGCCGGTCTACGACTTCTCGTGGGACATCTCCTCGGTGCTCTCGGTGGAGCAGGGGCGGCGCATGCAGCAGGAGATCGTGGACAAGCAGCGCGCCTGGCTCACGGCCTACCTGCAGGTCAACGCCGCAGGCTACAACGTGCGACCCGAGGTCATCTGGTCGAAGAACCCCGGCGACGACATCATCGCCATCGCCAGGCGCGAGCACTGCGGCCTCATCATCAAGACCGCCGAGATCCACGGCATGCTCGACAGCGTGCTCTTCACGCCGCTTGACTGGAAGCTCCTGCGCAGCTCCCCGTTCCCCGTCTACATCGCCAAGGATCAGATGTGGGCCCCTACCGGCACCATCGCAGTTGCGATCAACGCCCCCGATCCCAAGGACAAGGAGGGGATGATGATCACGATGCGCCTTCTGCGCGAGGCCCAGGAGCTCTCGCGCTTCACCCGCTGCGAGATCCATCTCATAAACGCCATCGTCCCCATCGTTCCTCCCGCGACGCTCGACCTCCCGGGCTTCACCCCGCAGATCCTAAGCGAGGAGAACCTGAAGGAAGGCTGCAAGCAGATGCTCGCGTTCGCCGCGCGCCACGGGATCCCGCCTGAGCGCTGCCACATCCGCGAAGGGCACCCCGACGAGGTGATCCCGTCCATCTGCAAGGAGCTCAAGCCCACCGCGCTCTTCATCGGGACGGCCGCGCGCAGGGGGCTTGCGGTCGCGCTCATCGGCAACATCTGCGAGAGGGTGGTCGATGAGATAGACTGCGACATCGCCGTGATCACCCCGCTGGCAGCCCAGGGCGGGGCTGAAGGGGAGAGCAAGTAAGAGCTAACGCAGCTATTGCGTAGCAGCCTATGGAGCGGCCTCTGCTCGAACAATGTCTTTCACTGTGGAGAGCATCGAATGGAAATTGCCAATGATGACAATGACCGCTTGGTCGAGGAACTGCGTTTTAAGAGCGAGGGGCAGACTTTTGACCGCAAGAGCGCACGGATCAAGGCAAAGGATTTGGCTGTTCCAATCATCGCTATGGCGAATGCCGATGGGGGTGAAATTGCGATTGGCATCGAGGATAACGGCGATGTAACTGGAGTCGACGGTGACAAGGAGCATATTAACGACCTGATTTACGCTCCAACTTGGTTCTGTTTCCCTCCTCCAGTAGTTTTGACTAGGATACTTCCCTGCAAGGACCTGAACGGCAGGCAAAATCACGTCATTCTTTTGGAAGTGAGCCAAAGTCCCCATCTGGTCCAAAGCAGGTCTGGCGAAGCCTATTGCCGCATTGGCGACAAGTCGGTGCGGCTTGGATTCGAGGAGAGGGAAAGGCTCCACTTCTCAAAGGGCGAGGCTTGGTACGAGGACATGCCCGCGCGCGGCTCTGCAGAAGGCGATCTCGATTGGGACAAGATCCGCGATTACATAAAGCGCATTGGATACATGAAAAGCGAGGGCGAGTTCCTCAGCCAGAATGGCTTTATCACTGGCACAGGCGATGGCGGGGCTGCAACCATCGCAGCAGCGCTGCTCTTTGGCAAGGATCCGCAGAAGTTCCTTCCACGCGCATATGTGAGGTTCCTGCGCTATGAAGGATCGTCTGAGCAAAATGGCACGGAGCTCAATGTCGTCAAGGATGCAGTGTTCGGTGGAACCGTCCTTGAGATGATCAGGAAATCGGAAGCTTTCATCTCCACGCTTATGCGTGAGTACAGCTTTTTGGGGCAGGATGGCGTGTTTACGAGGATCCCTGAGTACCCGACGTTCTGCTGGATGGAGCTGCTGGTCAATGCCGTGGCGCACCGGGACTACTCTATCCTCGGCACGCCGATCGAAATCAAGATGTTTGATGACCGCATCACCTTCCTAAGCCCAGGATCGCTGCCGGGCATGGTTCGTCCGTCCAACATTCGGCGCGTGCATTTCTCAAGGAATCCCAAGATCGTAAAGTTCCTGCATGACTATGGCCTTGTGAAGGAGTTCGGCGAAGGCGTGGACAGGATCTACAAGGAGATGGAGCAGTCGGGGGGAAAGGCTCCGGTTTTCGAGGACAGGGATTCCTTCGTCAGCGCCACGCTTTACGGTTTGAAACGCGAAGGCAAGAGCGTTCCAGCCCAGGCGGCGGATTTCAGCGGCGGTCCAGCCAGGCATTTTCAAATTGGCAAATCAGATCCGCAAAATTCCACAGTTGCAACAGAGGATGCGCCGAAGGAAAGGAAAACACCACATAGCAGCAATCAACGTGAAGAATTTGCAGTTCGCAGGAAAAGGCTCCTTGATGCCATGGTTCAGAATCGGGCGTATACCTTCACTGATCTTGCACGGATGCTGATGCTCAAGGAGCGCCGCGCAAGAGATCTAGTGGCGTTGCTTGAACAGAACGGCGACATCAGGAGAGAGGGCAGGAGCCACGCCACGAGGTATTTCCTGATCAAAGGTTCTGCTGAAGAAGGCAAGGATTGATCTCAGAAGTGGCCAGTTGCAGTAGACCTCTTCGCAAGAACTGCATAGGAAGGACTGCATAGGAAGGACCGTGATTCGAACCTAATTCGGCCTAATTGCATAGGAAGAATTGCACACGAGGCAATAATTGCACAGGAAGAATTGCACACGAGGCTTGATTGCATAGGAAGAATCGCATTTCAGGCAATATGGTGGCAATTGCACGGATAAATATTTAATCTACAAAAAACTTTTGTTTAATCGCAGCCTTGCAAGGCAAGGCTGCGCCGCCTTGCCCAAAGGCAATGGCGGCGCATTGACAGAGATAAGGAAGAGATCCTTTCATGAAGAACGACAGCACGCTTCCGCCCAAGGCGGACGAATACGGCAGGCACGCCAGCCCCTACTACCAGATAGAGGACAAGCAGGAGAAGTACAAGGCCGACAAGCTCTTCAAGCGCCTGCGGCGCAAGGTGGGGCACGCCATCGGCGACTTCGGGATGGTGGAGGAGGGCGACCGCATCTTAGTCGCGATGTCAGGCGGCAAGGACAGCTACGCGCTCCTCGATCTGCTGCTCTCGTTGCGCCGCTCGGCCCCGGTGCGCTTCGACCTCGTCCCCGTGCACATAATCTCGGGCTTCCCCAATGCCGACGACTCGCCGCTTGAGGAGCACTTAAAGCGCGTGGGGCTTCCCTACCACATCATCCCAGTCCCCATCTACAAGCTCTGTGAGGAGAAGGTGGAGCCGGGCAAGCCCTTCTGCCCGCTGTGCTCGAGGCTGCGCCGCGGCTACCTCTACCGCACGGCGCGCGAGCTCAAGTGCAACAAGCTCGCGCTCGGGCACCACAAGGACGACGCGCTGTGCACCTTCTTTTTAAACCTCTTCTACTCGGGGATCATCAAGTCGATGCCGCCGGTGCTGCGCAACGACGAGGACGACGTGACGGTCATCAGGCCGCTCATCTACTGCCGCGAGCGCGACATCAAGGAGCTCTCGAAGCTGCGCGCCTACCCGATCCTGCCCAAGGGCCTGTGCGGCTGGGGCGAGGATCAGCAGCGCGCGGCGATGGCCAAGATGATCCGCCGCTGGGACAAGGAATGCCCCAAGCGCCCGGACATCGTCTTCAAGGCGCTCTCCGAGGTGATCCCCTCCCACCTCTTCGACCGCAAGCTCTTCGACTTCACGTCCATATCAAAGGGCCCGAAGGTCAAGTAAGCTAAGAAGGCGGGCGCAAGCGCCCGCCCCATGAGCCAATTCCAGCCAAAAGCTTCCCAAGGGGAAGGCAATCTTTTGCCTAAGGCAGCTTGGGGATGTTCTCCTTGAGCATGCTGATAAAGCGCCTTGAGGCCAGCGTCAGGCTCATGCGGTCGCGGTAGGCCACCGAGATCGGCCTTTGCACCTCCGGATCGGTGGGCCTGAGCGCGATGCGGTAGTTGCCGATGCGCCTTAACATGAGCTCGGCGAGCATGCTCACGCCAAGCCCCGCCTCGACCATGCTCATGATCGCGAAGTCGTCGTGGATGTTGTAGCGGATGTCGGGCTTGAGCGAGAGCTTCTCGAAGGCCTTGAGCGGCTCGGAGTAGCCGCCTTCCTCCAGGAGGATGAAGCGCTCGCGGCACAGCGCCTTGAGCGGCACCACCTTGAGCCTGGCAAGCGGGTGGTCCTCGGGCAGCACCGCGAGCATCCTGCCTGACTTCACGGGGAAGGTCTTGAGGCCCTTGACCGCGACGGCGTGGGAGTTGACGAAGCCGAAGTCGGCCGAGCCCTCCCTGATCCACTCGGCGATGGAGACGTAGTCGCCCTGGAGCAGCGTGAACTCGATGGCCGGGTAGTGCTGCTGGAAGAGCGCGATGAGCCCGGGCAGCCAGTGGGCGGAGACCGAGCCCATGGTGCCGATCCTGATCTCCCCGGTCTCAAGCCCGCGGATCTCGCGGGCGCGCTCCTCGACCGCCTCGATCTCGTGGCTGGCGCGCGCGATGTGCGGGTAGAGCGTGCGGCCGTCGCGCGTGAGCGCGATGCCGCCGTGGCCGCGGTTGATGAGCTTGATCTGCAGCTCGTTCTCGAGCGCGGCAACGCTCTGGGACACCGCGCTCTGCGAGATCCCGAGCTCCTTGGCCGCAGCCGTGAAGCTGCCCATCTGCACCGTCTTCCCGAAGATCCCGTAGCGGTTCATCAAAAATCTCCTTTTGCATCAATATGCATAAGCAAGGCTGATGCAAGCATTAGAAAAAGTGTTGTTTGCTTTTTGCGATAAGCAAAGCTAATGCATGAATAAGCAAGACGCTGTTTACTTATGTTACTCCCGCCCCTACCTTGCAATCAGGAACAAGGAAAAAACATTTGCAAGGAGGCTCCCAATGAAACGCGCCGATGGATTCAGGTTCGCCCTGATGAGCGCCTTGTGCGGGTGCTTCGTCTATGCCGCAAGCTCCGGCATACGCTCAAACCTCGCGGTCCTCATCGGGCCGCTGGCCGCCGAGGGGGCGTTCACCTACGCCCAGATCTCGATGTGCGCGGCGCTGGGGCAGTTCGTCTACGGGATCTCGCAGATCCTCTTTGGAATGATGTGCGCCAGGGACGGCGTGCGCCGCGCCCTGCTGTGGGGCTGCGCGCTGATGGCCGCGGGACTTGGCATGGTTCCGTTCTGCCATGGCACCGCCTCGCTCATGGTCTTTTTAGGGATACTCTTCCACGCCGGCACCGGCGCGGCCTCGTTCGGCATCGTGATGATCGCGGTCAACGCGCTCTTAGGCGGCGCCTCGCCTTCCTGGGTCTCCGGGATCGTGAGCGCCGGCACCGGGGCGGGCACCATCGTGCTGCCGCCGGTAATCGCCTGGTCGGTCTCAAGGATTGGCGCGGGCGAGACCTTCGCCGCCTTGGGGATCTTCTGCGCGGCCATCGTGCCTGCCTGCATCGCGCTTGCGCCCAAGGGGGCGGGCAGGAGCGAGGCGGCATCCTCCGGCATGGGCGGGGCGCTGGCGCTGCTTTATGCGGCCTGCCGCAGCAAGGCCTTTGCCGCAGCCTGCATCGCCTTCACCATCGACGGCTTCCACATGGGGATCATCCAGACCCACTTCTTCAGCCAGCTCCAGGAGATGGGGCTTTCGGAGAACCTCTCGTCGCTTGCCTACAGCATCATCGGCGCGGCGACCATGGCAGGGGCCATCGCCTGCGGCGTGGTGCTCAGGACCGCCCCGGCGCCCTCGGTGCTCGCAAGGCTCTTCATCGCCCGCGCGGCCATCGCGCTGTGCCTGGCCGCGCTGATGCCCAGGAGCGCCGCGATACTCCTCTCCTTCTCGCTGCTCCTGGGGCTCACCATGGACGCCTCGGTGGCCCCGGTGGCCTCCATAGTGAGGGGCGTGATGGGCGAGGGCGCCTTCGGGGTGCTCTTCGGGTTTGCCTACGCCTGCCACCAGGTGGGCGGCTTCCTCTCGACCGCCTTGGGCGGCCTGGCCCAGGGCAGGGAGGGCATCGCCCTCATCTGGGGGCTTGACGCGCTCTCCTGCGCCGCGGCGGCCGTGGTGGTAATCGCCGCCCTCGCCTCGGGCGCGCGCAGGCGCGGCGCGGCCAGCGCCGCCTGAGAAGGCGCCATTTGCGCACGGTCCGGGAGCTCCCGGGCCGTGCTGTATAATCCGCCATGGAGGGATTCATGGACGGGATCTTGCAGGGGCTCAACAAGGAGCAGGCGCAGGCGGCAGCTGCCACCGAGGGCTACGTGCGCGTGTTCGCAGGCCCGGGCACCGGCAAGACCGCGACGCTTGCAAGGCGCTACGCCTACATCGCCAAGGCCATCGGCGTCCCGCCGCGCTGCATACTCTGCGTGACCTTCACGAACAAGGCCGCAGGCGAGATGAAGAAGCGCATCCTCGCGCTCACGGGCGAGGGGATCGATCCCTTCGTGCGCACCTTCCACGGCTTCTGCGCCGAGTTCCTGCGCGACGAGGCCAAGGCGCTGGGCCTCCCCTCGGACTTCACGCTCTACGACGTCGACGCGGTGAAGTCGGCGGTCAAGGGGATCTACGAGCAAAACGGCATCGACGGCCGCGACTTCACGCTCCAGGACGCCTGGGACTACATCGACCTCGTAAAGAGCACCAAGCTCTCCTACCTCGACGACTTCCTCGCAGAGGACAGCAACTCCCTGCTGCGCGAGGCCTCCGGGATGCCGACGCTCAAGGACAAGGTGCTCTACCTCTACATGTACGAGCAGCGCGCCGCCGGCGCGCTCGACTTCGACGATCTCATCGCGCTGACCTTGAAGATCCTCAAGGATCGCGAGGACATAAGGGCGCGCTGGCAGGAGCGGCTCGAGTACGTCATGGTTGACGAGTTCCAGGACATCGACATGCTGCAGTACGAGCTCGTCGAGCTCCTCTGCGATCTGCACCAGAACCTCTTCATCGTGGGCGATCCCGATCAGACCATCTACACCTTCCGCGGGGCGGACGTGAAGTACTTCGTGGAGTTCCCGATGCGCCACCCCGGGGCGCTCTGCATCGCCCTCAGGCTCAACTACCGCTCGACCCCCGAGATCCTCGCTGCGGCGCACACGCTCATAAGCCGCAACCCCGACCCGGGCAGGGTGCCGCTTGAGGCCGCCTGCAGGATCCCGGACGATGCCATGGTGCCGGCAGCCCAGCCTGAGAGCGCCGAGGACGGGCGCAGCGACGCGGCCGAGCTCATCAGGATCATGGAGGGCAAGGCCCTCACGCCCGAGGGCCGGAAGAAGCCCCTGCCAAAGCCGCTTGCGGACGTTGCGACGAGAAAGCCCGTGGTGGTCTTCTCGGCCACGCCCAAGCACGAGGCCGACTACATCGCAAGGATGCTAGCGCGCATCAAGCAAGCCCATCCCGATTCGACCCAGGCCGTGCTCTACCGCGCCCACCACGTGAGCTCGGAGCTTGAAAAGGCGCTGGTGCGCTGCCGCATCCCCTACAGGATCCTAAGCGGCACCGGGTTCTTTGGAAGAAGCGAGGTGAGGACGGCCATCGCGTACATAAGGCTCTGCCTAAACCCCCGCGACGACGCCTCGTTCCGCCGCGCCATCGCAGAGCCCAGACGCGGCTTTGGGCGCAAGCGCTTGGGCGAGCTTGCCGCGCTTGCAAGGCGCGACAACCTCGGGATGCTCGAGCGCCTCTCGCAGGCAGCCTTTGAGGATCCTGAGGGGATGTTCTTCAAGGGGACGCGGGCGCTTGAGTTCGTGCAGGTGATCTCGGGCCTGGCGCGGCAGTGCGCCAACGCCAAGCCCTCGCTTGCCATCGAGCGGATCCTGAATGACACTGGATACGAGGAGTACTTGAAGCAGTCGGGCGAGGACGGGAAGCTCGAGGGACTGGCCGCGCTTCGCGCCATGGCGCGCGAGTACGAGGAGGCCGAGGGCGAGCGCACGCTCATCGCCGACTTCGTGCGCGACACCGCGCTCTACACCGCGCTCGACCAGGAGCCCTCCAAAGGCGAGGTGCGGCTCATGACCGTCCACGGGGCCAAGGGACTGGAGTTCGACTACGTCTTCATCGCAGGCCTTGCCGAGGGCACCTTCCCCTCCGGGAAGTCGCAGAACGCCGAGGCGGTCGAGGAGGAGCGCCGCCTCATGTACGTGGCGATGACCCGGGCGAGGATCCAGCTCTTCATGTGCTTTGCCAACGCCTTCCAGGGCTCCCAGGTGCAGCGCGAGCCCTCGCGCTTCCTGCGCGAGATGGCCCCGGGGCAGGTTGTGGAGCTTGGCGGCAAGGCCGCCGGCACCCGCGGCAGCCTTGGGGAGGGCGGCGATGCCGTCTTCAAGGAGGGGGACTGGGTGTTCCACCCGATCCTGGGGCCGGGCGTCGTCAAGGAAGTCGACCGCACGCGCGGGGAGTACCTGGTGCTCTTCGAGTCGATCAAGAAAGAACGGCGCATGGCCTTTGCCGCCCCTCTGGAGCGCCAGGGCGCGCCAGCTTCCATCTCCGACAGCCGCCTTGAGCAGTAGCGGGGCTTTGGAAAGCCCCAGCCATGGGCAGGAACGGGAAAGGGCGCGTCCAATGGACGCGCCTTTTCCTTACTGGTGCCAAGCTCAGTCGTGTGAGGCGATGAGCAGGCAGAGCGCCACGCCGGCTAGGATCAGGATGAGCCTTGCGGCGTTGCGCCTGAAGCCGTCGTGCGCGCGAAAGCGCGGCAGCAGGTCCGAGAGCCCGACATAGAGGAAGCTTGCCCCCGAGAGCGCGAGCGCGTAGGGGAGCAGGTTGTCGAAGCCTGAGATCACGAAGTAAGCGGCAAGGCCGCCTGCCATGCTGCCCAGGAAGGCCGCCGCGTTCACGCAGTAGGCGCGGCCGCGGCTCATCCCCAGCGACACCAGCACGGCATAGTCGCCGATCTCGTGGGCGATCTCGTGGCTCAGCACCGCCACGGTCATCGCGATGCCGACGTGGATGTCGGACATGTACGAGCAGGCAATCACCACGCCGTCGCAGATGGTGTGCAGGAAGGTGCCGGCGAGGATCCCGGCCCCGCCCTCGCTCATCGCCTCGTGGTGCCCATGATCGTGACCGGCCGAGCCGATGAAGCTTTCGGCCGCATAGAGCGCGAGCACTCCGATGAGCATCACGAGCCCCAGGGCGTGCGGATCCCCGCCCTCGAAGGCCTCGGGGATGATGTGGCTCAAGGCCAGCGCGGTGATGAAGCCCGTTGCGGCAAGCGAGAGCGGCTGCGCAGCCTTGCCGATGACGCGGTGGCCGGCGGCTGCGCACAAGAGCGCGGCTGTGCAGGGTGAGGCGGCGCAGGAGACTGCGATCAGAGGAAGCATGTTTTCACCGTCCTTTTGACAGGCGCAAGCGGGGCGGGCGGCTATGCCGCCCGCCCCGCAGCCTTGTCATGGTTATGCGCCGCGGCGCGAGGCCGTCATGGCGTTGTAAACGTCCAGGGCTTCCTTGGTCGGGGCGACGTCATGGACGCGCACCATCACCGCGCCCTTCATGACGCTGATGAGGTGGCCCGCGACGCTTGAGGCCACGCGGTCGGAAGCCTTCTTGATCCCGGTGGCGGCCCCGAGCATGCTCTTGCGCGAAAGCGCCGAGAGCACGGGGTAGCCGAGCGCTACTAGATCCTGCAGGCGGTCGAGCAGGCGGAAGTTGTCCTCGGCGCTCTTGCCAAAGCCGAAGCCCGGATCGAGGATGATGTTCTCCCTCCTGACCCCGGCGGCCATCGCGGCATTAGCGCGCTCGATTAGGAAGTCCCCGACCTCCTTCACCACGTCCTTGTAGTGGGGCGCGACCTGCATGGTCCTCGGCTTGCCCTGCATGTGCATCAATATAACAGGGATGTCAAGCCGCCCCGCCTCCTCGGGCGCCCCCTCAAGCCTGAGCGCGCGGATGTCGTTCCACACGTGCGCGCCATGGGCGACGGCCTGCCGGATCACCTCAGGCCGCGAGGTGTCAATCGAGATCATCACATCGAGGTTTTTCGCGATCCAGTCGACGACCGGGATCACGCGGTCCATCTCCTCGTCCTCGTCCACTCCGTTGGCGCCCGGGCGGGTGGACTCGCCGCCGACGTCTATCACCTGCGCGCCTTCCTCCAGCATCCTCGCGGCGTGATCGCAGGCCCTGCCCTTGTCGCGCCAAAGCCCGCCGTCTGAGAATGAATCTGGCGTCACGTTCAAAATGCCCATGATCACAGGGCGCTCAAAGCTCAGGAAACGGCCTCCCGAGCGGATCCCGGATACACACATCCTTGAGATCTCCTTGTTAGAAAAAGTTGGAAAGAGGCCCGGACAAGGGCCTGCCTGCGCCATGCAGGCCCTGGCATTATGAATCCCGGCAGGGACGCTTAGCAATTTTCGAGGGATGCGCCTTACTGCTGAGCCTTGAATGCCTCGCCCCTCTGGGCGGTGAAGGGCTTGGGTTTGTCCTGCGCGCCTTGCTGCGGAACCTGCGCCTGGGCCTTACGGGAGAAGGGAACCTTGGCGCTGCGCGAGCGCGCCAGGCGCTGGGCGAACGCGCGCTCCCAGGCAAACTGCGAGCGGCTCTCCGGGCGCGAGGCCCAGTAGAGCGCGAACGCGGTGAGCTCGCGCTCCTCAAAGGAGGGATCCTCAAGCCCGCAGGCGCGGCAGGCCTCGGCAAAGCCAGGCCCCGGGCGCCAGGAAGGAGTCATCGGGAAAGGCTTTTGCGGAAGCTCGCGCAGCTCCGAGGTGTAGAGCGGGAACGAGAGCACGGCCCCGTCCCAGCCCTTTTGCAGATCCCCGCGCCTGATGAAGCCTGCCTTCTCAAGCTCGGAGAGCGCGAGATCCGCGATGCGCAGATCCGATGAGGTCGGGAAGACCTCGGAGGTGCACTGGAGGTAGGAGGAGGCCTCGTTGAGCGTGATCGCGCGGATCCCGCGCTCGGCCCTGGGCCTTAGGAAGAAGGCGTAGAGCGAGCGGGCGATGTGGCTGAGGCTGCCCGATGTGAGGTGCTTGAGTTCAAGTGCGTTCATGGCCCCATTGTCTCACATGGAAAAGGACGGGGCGGTGAGGTTCCAGGGCCGCGCAGCCAAGTCGCCCGGTAGGGGATTTGCCGCCGCGCCTTGCACCCTTTGTGGGAATTTCAAGAATATTTGACGCCAGGCGCGGAAAACAGTTGCACGTCTGCTCAACTGTTATATACTCAAGACAGTTGAATGATTGCTCAACTGTTAAGACCGATGGAGGACACGATATGAAGGTGCGTTGCGACATCAAGGGCCTTGACTGCGCCGCCTGCGCTGCCAAGCTCGAGGGCATCATGCAGAAGAAGTTCAACGGGGCGAACCTCAACTACGCGATGGGATCGCTGGTGCTGGACGTCGACGAAGGCGAGGACGAGGACGAGGTGGCCTCCCGCGCCAACGAGATAGCCGCCTCCTTCGAGGACGGGATCACGGTCGCGCTGCGCGACTGAGCGTTCCATGCCAGATCCTGCGCCGGCGTGTCCGGCGGCAGGGCTTGAAGCGGATTTGCAAGAATAACAACAATGGAGGTGCCTGGGCTATGTTCTCGGAACTTACTACAAGGGAGAAGGCTTCGCTGGCCTTTGCCATCGCGGCGATGGTGGTGCTCATACTCTACGAGCACACCTCGCTCGTCCCCATGAGCGGCGCCGCGGCCGTGGCGCTGTGCGTCGTAGCCTATGTGCTCATCGCCTGGAGGATAGCGCTCTCGGCGGCCAAGGGCCTCGTCAAGACCTTCAGGCTCAACGAGCAGTCGCTGATGGTCATCGCGACCCTCGGCGCCTTTGGGATCAGGGATTACGCCGAGGCGCTCGCCGTGATGATCTTCTACATCATCGGCGAGAGCTTCGAGGAGTACGCCCGTGGCAAGGCCCACGGCGAGATCTCGTCGCTTGTGAAGCTCAAGCCCCAGTCGGCGCGCGTGGTGCGCGATGACGGCACGGTCGAGGTGGTAAAGCCCCGCAAGGTCAAGCCCGGGCAGGTGATCAGGGTGCTCGCGGGCGAAGTCGTGGCGTTGGACGGCGTGCTGCTCGCCGACAGCGCCGCCATCGACACCGCCGCGATCACAGGCGAGAGCGAGCCCAGGCTCTACCGCAAGGGCGAGGAAGTGCCCTCAGGCTGCGTCAACGCCGGGCAGGTCATCGAGCTTCGCGCCGCGCGCGACTACCGCAACTCCTCCATCACGAGGCTTTTGAACCTCATCGAGGACGCCGCGGCCAACAAGTCGCGCCCCGAGGCCCTCATCAGGCGCTTCTCCGTCTGGTACACCCCCATCGTGGTGGCCGCGGCGGCCGTGATGGCGCTGGTGCCGCTGTTCATAAGAGGCGCTTCGTGGTCCGACTGGGGCACCAGGGCCCTCGTCTTCCTCGTCGTCTCCTGCCCCTGCGCGCTGGTGCTCTCGGTGCCGCTGTCGTTCTTCGGGGGGATGGGCGCCATCTCCAAGACCGGCGTCATGATCAAGGGATCCATCTACCTTGAGAACCTCGCAAGGCTCAAGGCGCTGGCCTTCGACAAGACCGGCACCATCACCAGGGGCCGCTTCACGGTGACCGCGGTCAGGCCTGAGCAGGGTGTCACGGAGAATGAGCTCCTGGGCATGGCCGCCGCGCTCGAGCAGGAGAGCTCCCACCCGCTTGCCAAGGCGGTGGTTGAGGCTGTCAAGTCGCGCGGCATCGCGATCCCCGAGGTCTCGGAGGTCACCGAGAAGGCAGGTCTCGGCATCTCGGGCATGGCGCTTGGGAAGGCGGTGTCCGCAGGCAGGCGCGAGTTCATCTCCGAGGAGTGCGGGACTGAGATCCCGCGCCGCAAGAGCAGCGGCACTGACATCTATGTCTGCCGCGGCGGGAAGCTTGCCGGTGCAATTAGCCTCTTTGACACGCCCAAGGAGAGCGCGGCCCCTGCGGTGCGCGAGCTCGAATCGCTCGGCGTTGCGACCTGCCTCATCACCGGCGACAAGCGCGAGGCTGCAGACGAGGTCGCCCGCACCCTTGGCATGAGCGAGGTGCTCGCCGAGCAGCTGCCGCAGGACAAGCTGAGGAACTTCGAGGCCTTCAAGCGCGCCCACGGCACCGCAGGCTTCGTCGGCGACGGCATCAACGACGCCCCGGTGCTCGCATCCTCCGACGTCGGCATCGCGATGGGCCAGTTCGGCTCGCAGGCCGCGGTCGAGGCTGCGGACGTGGTGGTCATGAACGATGATCTCTCGAAGATCCCGCAGGCGATCAGGCTCTCGCGCAGGACCTACGCCCTCGCCCTTGAGAACATGTGGCTTTCCATTGCCATCAAGCTTGGGATCCTGATCTTAGGCGCGCTCGGCCTTGCGAACATCTGGCTTGCCATCTTCGGGGACGTCGGGGTGCTGATCCTCGCCGTGCTGAACGCCATGCGCTCGCTCCGCTTCGTCAAGGGAAAGGCCTGGTCGCAGGGCGCCGCCCAAGGCCAGGAGGCCTGAAGGCCCGTGACAGGGCGCATGGCCCGCCGGGCGGGCCATGCCGCATCAGGAGAAGGCGCGGCCGCAGCCTTCGCAAGCCATGGCCGATAAAAACTTGCATCACTGCCGCCACAGGCGGCAGTTAGCATATGATCACCGCATCCAAAATAAAGCAAGGCAGAGAGCAATGCTTAAGAAGACATTTGACATCAAGGGCATGACTTGCGCAGCGTGCGCATCCCATGTCGAGAAGGCCGTTTCCAAGGTTCCTGGCGTCTCTGGCGTCAACGTCATGCTCGTCAAGAACCGCATGACGCTGATCTCAGATGACGGCGTGAAGGACGAGGCGATCATCAAGGCAGTCGAGGACGCGGGCTACGGCGCCTCGAGGGCAGGAAGCGGCGAGGGCGCAAGGGTCGCCAAGACCGACGACAGCGAGGAGAAAAGGCGCAAGCGCGCCCTCGTGGCAAGCTTCGCGCTACTCGTGGCGCTGATGGCGCTGGCGATGGGCCCGAAGCTCGGCTTCGAGCCCATCAAGTCCGCCTTTGCAAGCGCGTCGGTTCAGGGCGTGCTCTCCCTTTGCATCATGTGGCTTCAGCGCAGGTACTACCTCTCGGCCTGGCGCGCGCTCGTACACGGCGGCACCAACATGGACACGCTGGTGTCGCTTGGGTCGCTCGTGTCTTTCGCCTACTCCGCGTTCAACCTGGCGACGCTGCCGCGGGGGGCCGGGCTTGACGCGCTCATGACCTCCAACCCGGTGTTCTTCGACTCGGCAGCCGGGATCCTCTGCTTCGTCGCGATCGGCAAGTACTTCGAGGAGCGCACCCGCGTGCGCACCGCCGACGCGGTGATGAAGCTCTATGATCTGGCCCCCAAGTTCGTGACCGTCAGGCGCGCCGATGGCAGGCTCGATCAGGTCCCGCTGTCGGAGGCAAGAAAGGGCGACATCTTGGTTATCAAGGCAGGCGAGCAGGTGGGCGTCGACGGCGTTGTGGTTTCAGGCTCAGGCTACTGCGATGAGAGCGCGCTCACCGGCGAGCCGCGCCCCGTGAGGAAGACCGAAGGCTCGAAGATCACGTCGTCGAGCATCCTCTCCTCGGGCGCCGTCGAGATGCGCGCCGAGGCGGTGGGCTCGGACACCACCCTCTCGAAGATCATTGCCCTGGTGGACGATGCCAACTCCAAAAAGGCGCCTATAGCCCGCGTGGCCGACCGCGTCGCCGGCGTGTTCACCCCGGCGGTCATCACCGTCGCGGCAGTGGTGTTCTGCATCTGGTTCTTCGGCATGGGCGCGGGCGCTGCTGTCTCGCTCAACTACGCCATCTGCGTGCTCGTGATCTCATGCCCGTGCGCGCTCGGCCTTGCAACCCCGCTTGCCATCGTCGCCGGCACCGGCCGCGCGGCATCAGCAGGTGTGCTCTTCAAGTCGCCTGAGGCTCTTGAGACGCTGCGCCGCGCCACGGTGTTCGTTTTCGACAAGACCGGCACGCTCACCACCGGGCGCATGGACGTCATCGCCTCGCGCTTCAACGATGGCGCCGACGCCGACGGCGCGGCCATGAAGGCCGCGTCGCTTGAGCTCAAGTCCGGCCACCCGCTGGCGCAGGCCTTCGGGCGCAAGTACGGCTCAGGCGGGCTTGAGGCAGTGGATTACAAGCTCATCGAGGGCTGCGGCGTGACCGGCGTGGTCGACGGCCGCAAGGTGGGCGTCGGCAACAGCACGCTCGCCCAAAAGCTCGGCGCAGAGCTCTCTGATGACGACAAGGCCTTCATCTCGGTGCACGAGCAGCTCGGGCATGCGGTGATGGTGTTAGTCGAGGACGGAAGGGTGCAGGGCGAGGTCGTGATCGCGGACGAGGTGAGGCCCTCTGCCAAGCAAGCCATAGCCGATCTCAAGGCCATGGGCGTGCGCCCGGTGATGCTCACCGGCGATCGCAAGGCCGTTGCAGGCGGGGTCGCCCAGATGCTTGGCATCAGGGACTACCGCGCCGAGCTTCTGCCCCAGGACAAGGCTGCGATCGTAAGGCAGCTTGAGGATCAGGGCGAGCATTGCGTGATGGTGGGAGACGGGATCAACGACTCGGTTGCCATCGCCACGGCGGAGACCGGGATCGGCATCGCCGGCACCTCGGACATCGCCGTCGAGTCCTGCCAGGTCGTGCTCCTGAAGGGCAACCTCGGCGACTGCGTCAACGCGCTGCAAATGTCGCGCCGCACCATGGCCAACATCATGGAGAACCTGTTCTGGGCCTTCGCCTACAACGTGATCTTCATACCGGTGGCGGCAGGCGCGTTCTCGTCGTTCGGCCTTAAGCTCACGCCGGTTGCCGGGGCGTTGCTGATGAGCCTGTCGAGCGTGTGCGTCGGCCTCAATGCGCTGAGGCTCACCATGGTGAGGCTCAAGGATTATTCTGACAAGAAAGAGGAGAAACTCATGAAGAAGACCGTTCACGTTTCGGGCATGTCCTGCGAGCACTGCGTTGCCCGCGTCACCAAGGCCCTGAAGGCCGTCCCCGGCGTCGTCGATGCCGAGGTCTCGCTCAAGACCCAGAGCGCCAAGCTCGACTGCGACGGCTCCGTCACCTCCGAGATGGTGAGGAAGGCCGTCGAGGACGCAGGCTACGAGTTCAAGTCGATGCAGGACGCATGATCCCCGCACCTTTTCATTAAAAAACAAGAGGGCAGGCCTGAAAGCCTGCCCTTTGCCTAAACTAATTAGCCCCAAGTCCATAATATCAGCTGCGGCCTCAAGTTCCTCGCCGGGATCAGGCTCTCCGACGAACTCCACAAGGCGCCAGTTCGACAAGTACGAGGATAGACTGAGAGATCAGGCGTTCCTCAGCGGCGGCATGAATGCTTGCGCGAGAAGCGCGGAGCCGGAGATGTGAACCTCCCATAAGGATGGCATGAGGATCGAGCACAGCGTTCAAGTCCACCTCTACCGAAACCCGTCGCTTGCAGCCGAGCAGGCCGTCTCCTTCCAGCGCGACATCGAGGAGCTGCTCAAGGCGAGGAACTTCGGCAGAGGCGTAGATCCATCCAAGTGGGCCAAGTACAAGAAGTGCTTCAACCCGCCGGCGCAGGGCTCCGACAAGCTGACCGTCAAGATCTCCGCCATCCAGAAGGCGAACAGGTACAACGGGTGCTTCGCCATCAGGACCAACGTGGTGGCAGATCCGTTTGAGGCGCTCGCCGT
>CACYPI010000036.1 GCA_902776275.1 uncultured Aeromonadales bacterium | reverse complement strand
CAAGTGAATCACATTGGTGGTCAGCAAGAGGAACCCGCCGAAGATCTCCCAAGAGATCGGTAGGGATCCCCTCTCTTTAGAGAGGGGAGGATGTCAAATGCAAATCGGATCACAACGGACATGATGGACTAATCGCAGCGGAAAATATCTTACTGGAAGGCTGCAGCAAAAGCAGTGACAGGGCGGGAGCGGGCCATGTTCAAGGGAGCGCTGGAGGCGGAATTTGACCCATGGCGCGTTTTGGGCGGGATCATCTGCCGGATGGAAGAAGCAAGCGCTTGCGGCATGGTCATCGCATGTGATTGCGATCACGATTTGCCGGAAATTTGCAAAGCAGCTCATGGATTTTACATTCCTTTGTTATACAAAAATATTTTGTGACTTTGAACACTTTTGCCTGTCTTATCTTCGCGTATGCTTGTTTAAGACAACTTGAGGAGCGAATGGAAATGAGGGTTTTCAGCAAGTACACGCCAAGGCGCATCGCGAGGTACGTGATGTCGTTTTTCTGCGGTTCATTCCTTATCGAGGGACTGGGCGTGTTCCATTTCAATTACGGCCGCATCGTGGTTGATCGCTTCCTCACCGGCGCCAAGCTCAGGATCTGCCGCGAGGTCAACATGGAGATAGCGCTCATGCAGCAGTCCAGGGCGTGCTGAGCATTTTCAAATTGCAAGGCGGGCCCTGGCCCGCTTTTTTATGTCGCCCGCTATTGGGGTTTTTTCCGCACCCATCCCATCCTGCCCGGCCATGCCGGGCTTTTTGGTAAAATGCCACATGCGCCGGTGCTTGGCGCCTTCAATTTCAAATCAGAGTCAGATATGTCCAAACTGTCAGGCAATCCCGGGATTGCCGAGATCTACGGCGCGCTCGATGCGATCCCCTCGCGGGAGGAGATCGAGGACGCCCTCATGAACCAGATGTCAACGGTCCAGGACGCGGTGCGCTACCTGGTCTCCGTGTTCGCGGCCTACCGCGTCTACTCGGGCCACGGATCGGACAACTACTGGGACGAGGCGCTCGAGATAGTCCAGGCGGTGATGCGCCTGACTCCTCCGTGCGACGACTCCACATTGAACTCGCGCTTGACCAGGTCCGAGCGCGCGCTTGTCGCCAAAATCGCGTGCATGAGGGTGCTCGAGCGCATCCCCACTCCCTACCTCACGCACCGGGCCTTCTTCTGCGGCCACGAGTTCTACGTGGACAGCCGCGTCATAGTGCCGAGATCCCCGATAGCCGAGATGATCGAGAACGGCTTCTCGCCTTACCTCGACCGCGAGCCCCAGCGCGTGCTCGACATGTGCACCGGCTCGGGCTGCATCGCCGTGTCGGTGGCGCTGCAGTTCGACGGCGAGGCCGAGGTGGACGCGGTGGACATCGACCAGGAGGCGCTGGATGTCTGCGCCATCAACATCGGCGCCTATGATCTCGAGGACATCGTGACCCCCATCAGGAGCGACCTCTTCGAGGCGCTGCCCGAGGGCGACAAGTACGATCTCATAATCGCCAACCCGCCTTATGTGGACAGGGCGGATCTTGACGACATGCCGGCGGAGTTCGAGAAGGAGCCCGACATCGCGCTGGGCTCGGGCGACGACGGGCTTGACTGCGCCAGGCGCATCCTGGCCAGGGCCCCGGACTTTTTAAACGAGGACGGGATCCTCGTCATGGAGGTCGGCAACTCCGAGGAGAACCTCGTTGACGCCTTCCCGATGGTTCCGTTCCACTTCGTGGATCTGAGCAAGGGCGGGCGCGGGGTCTTCGTGCTCTCGCGCGAGCAGCTTGCAGCCTACCGCGACGTGTTCGTCAAGGCCGCGTCTGAGGCATGCGGGGAGGGGAGATGAGCAACACCTTCGGGGAGGCTTTCCGCGTCACCACCTGCGGCGAGAGCCACGGCGCGGCGCTAGCCGCGATCATCGACGGCTGCCCGCCGCAGATAGAGCTGTCAGAGGAGGATATCCAGCCGCTCCTGGATCGCCGCCGCCCGGGATCCACCCGCTACGGCACGCCGCGCAACGAGGCGGACCGCGCCAGGATCATCTCGGGGGTGTTCGAGGGCAGGACCACTGGCACTCCCATAGGGATCATCATCGAGAACACCTCGCAGCGCTCGCAGGACTACTCTGCAATCAGCAGGCTCTTTAGGCCCGGACACGCCGACTACACCTACCTTGCCAAGTACGGGATCCGCGACTACCGCGGCGGCGGCAGGGCATCGGCGCGCGAGACGGCGATGCGCGTGGCCGCAGGCGCGGTGGCGCTCAAGGTGCTGCGCGTGCTCTTCAATGTCGAGGTCTCATCCTGCGTCACCGCCATAGGCCCGATCAGGGCCTCGCGCTTTGACGCAAAGGCCGCGCTTGGGAACGAGTTCAACTTTGCAGATCCAGGCAGGATCCCGGAGCTCAAGGAGCTCTTCCGGGAGCTTGCCAAGGACGGCGACTCGGTGGGCGCCGTGGTCGAGGTGCGCGCCAGCGGCGTCCCGGCCGGCTGGGGCAGCCCCGTGTTCGGGAGGCTCGATGCGGTCATAGCATCGGCGCTCATGGGGATCAATGCGGTCAAGGGCGTTGAGATCGGCGACGGCTTTGCGATGGCCGCGATGCGCGGCACCGAGGCGCGGGACGAGATCAGCTCCAAGGGATTCCTGTCAAACCACAGCGGCGGGATCTTGGGCGGAATCAGCTCGGGGCAGGAGATCCGCGCCCGCATGGCGCTAAAGCCCACCTCGAGCATCCTCGCCCCCGGACGCACGCTCGACATCGACGGCAGCGAGCAGGAGATCGTGACCCGCGGCAGGCATGATCCCTGCGTGGGGATCCGCGCAACTCCCATAGCCGAGGCGATGGTGGGGCTCGCGCTCCTGGACGCGGCATTGCAGCAAAAAGCCCAGTGCTTTGCCGCAAAGCCCTGCGCTCTAGTGATCCCGCCTGGGGAAGGCTAGGCCTTCATGGCAAGGAAAAGGCGCCGCAAGGCGCCTTTTCCATCACCATGATCAGCGGATCACCACTTCTTCTTGTCGCCGAAGAGCATGTCTATCTCCTTCTTCTCCTCGGAGGCCTTGGCGTCCTCGGGCTTCTTCTGCTGGCGGTTGGACTCGGCGTCAAGGCCCTGGCGCAGCTGGTTTAGGAGATCGGCCTTCTCGGCGATCCAGTCGTCCTTGACGTTGGTCTTGTGGATGACGTCCAATCCCTTCTGTATGAGCAGCCGGCAGGTGCCAAGCTGCTTGAGCCTCTTCATCTCGAGCACGCGCTGGACGAGGTTCGAGATGTTGACCTTGAGCACCAGGAGGTAGAGGCGGCGGTCCTCCTTCTGAACCTCGGAGGGGTCTATGGGCATGCCCTGGCGCAGCTCGTTCTTCAAGATCGCGCGCAAGCGCCTGATGGTGCGCAGCTGGTTCATCGCCACGGTGTCGTTCTCAGGCGGCCTGAAGGCCACGTCGTCGTGGTAGTTGGTCTTGAGATCGGCGATGAGCTTCTCCTCGTTGGCGATCCTCTCCTGGACCGAGCCGTCGGCGGAATCGACCTTGCTGGCGGCTATCTTGCGCAGCGCGCGGATGATGCGGTAGTGGAGCACCAGCACTAAGGTCTTCGAGTAGGAGATCTGGTTTTGGTTGAGCAGCAGCTCCTCGGTCTCGGCGATGAGGTTGCGCGCGTGGGTGACCACGATGCGCATGTCCTGATCGCGCCTTGAAGCGTAATCGCTGAACATGTTCACTATTATGAGCAGGAACGTCGCCAGCACAATGAACATCACGGCGATGGTGATCAGCATATCGTCTCAGCCTTATATTCTTTCTTCTTATGCCGGTGGATCCGGCGGCGGCGGCCTCCCGGATTTTCACCTTTATTATCAGTTGAGCCCTACTATACCATCTTTGCGCCATGGCAAGCCCCGGCGCCCTGGGCAATGCGTGATCCAGCGCCGTCAGGCCCCCTGCGCGGCGGCCTTGGCGCCGCCATTTGGTATAATCGCCCAAAGCGCCGGCGCTGCCTGGTGGCGCCTCCTGCTTTGAACCACAAGACACAATCTGCAAACCCGGACAAGCCTCATAATGACAACACTCATCAAAACAAAGGATTTCATCCAGTCCATCGAGGACGCGCTCCAGTTCATCTCCTACTACCATCCCCAGGACTTCCTCAAGGCCATGAAGCACGCCTACGACGTGGAGCAGAATCCCGCCGCCAAGAACGCCATCGCCCAGATCCTGGCCAACTCGCGCATGTGCGCCATCGGCCACCGCCCGCTGTGCCAGGACACCGGCGCCGTCACCTGCTTTGTGAAGATCGGCATGGACGTCCGCTTCGAGGGCGACATGACCGTACAGGAGATGGTCGACGAGGGCACCCGCCGCGCCTACTGCAGCGCCACGAACCCGCTGCGCAAGTCCATACTGCGCGATCCCATCGGCACGCGCACCAACACTAAGGACAACACCCCGACCGTGGTCCACATCGAGATGGTGCACGGCAATGCCGTCGAGGTCGCCATCGCCGCCAAGGGCGGCGGGTCTGAGAACAAGACCCACATGAAGATGCTCAACCCTTCCGACAGCGTCGTGGACTATGTGTTAAGCCAGATCCCGCTGATGGGCGCAGGCTGGTGCCCTCCGGGGATCATCGGCATCGGCATCGGCGGCACCCCTGAGAAGTCCGCGATCCTGGCCAAGGAGTCGCTCAACGATCCCATCGACATCCAGGACCTCATCAAGCGCGGCCCGAAGACTGCCGAGGAGAAGCTGCGCGTCGAGCTGTACGACAAGATCAACCGCCTGGGCATCGGCGCCCAGGGCCTGGGCGGGCTGACCACCGTGCTCGACGTCAAGGTCAAGACCTACCCCTGCCACGCCGTCTCCAAGGCGACGACCATCATCCCCAACTGCGCGGCGACCCGCCACATCGACTTCAAGCTCGACGGCACCGGCCCTGCGAAGTTCACCCCTCCCTCGCTTGACAGCTACCCCGACATCAAGATCGGCGGCGCGGGCGCGGACGTCAGGCGCGTCAACCTCGACACCGTGACCAAGGAGGAGATGGCCACCTGGAAGATGGGCGAGACCCTCCTGCTCTCCGGCACCATCCTCACCGGCCGCGACGCGGCGCACAAGCGCATCTGCGACCTCGTGAACGCCGGCAAGCCGCTGCCTGAGGGCGTCGACTTCCACAAGAAGTTCATCTACTACGTCGGCCCCGTCCCGGCGGTGGGCGACGAGGTCGTAGGCCCTGCAGGCCCGACCACCTCGACCCGCATGGACAAGTTCGTCGAGACCATGCTCTCCAAGACCGGGCTTTACGGCATGATCGGCAAGTCCGAGCGCGGCCCTGAGGCCATCGCCTCCATCAAGAAGCACAAGGCCGTCTACCTGATGGCCACCGGCGGCGCCGCCTACTTAGTCTCCAAGGCCATCAAGGCCGCCAAGGTCCTGGCATTCGAGGATCTCGGCATGGAAGCCGTGCGCGAGTTCAAGATCGTCGACATGCCGGTCACGGTCGCCGTGGACTCCGAGGGCAACAGCATCCACCAGATCGGCCCTAAGATCTGGTCGCAGAAGATCAAGGAGATCAACTTCAAGTACATCTGACCGATGGCCTGAGGAAGCGGCCGGCCACTCTTGCGGGTGGCCGGCCGCGCTGTCTTCTGCCTCTGCGTGCGCAAAATAATCACAGCGCGGCGCCAAGAGCGCGCTGCGGGTGCAAAATGCACTCTGCCGCGACGGCGGCTCGATCGCTTTTTCAACCGGAACATGGGAGGGTCCATGATCGACGTCAACCAGGTTTACCTCAAGATGATCGCCTTTTCGGCAGGCAACTTCCACGACATCTCGCACTTGAACGGGGTGCACGCCTTCGCAAGGCTCATCGCCCGCGGCGAGGGCTTCGAGGAGGCCGTGGCAAGGCGCGCCGAGGCCGCGGCCATAGTCCACGACATCTCCTGCCCGGTATGCCGCGCCAAGTACGGCGACACCAGGTGGGACCACCAGGAGGCAGAAGGCGGACCGCTTGCGCTGGAGTTTTTGCGCGATGCCGGCGTCGATGAGGACGAGGCCAGGCAGATAGCCTACATCGTCGCCCACCACCATACCTGGAAGCTGGCCGCCAGCCCGGAGTTCCAGACCTTGATAGAGGCTGACTTCATCCAGAACGCGGGCGAGCAGGGCCTGGGCTCTGACGAGGTCCACAAGGCCGCCGACGGGATGTTCAAGACGAAGACCGGCAAGGCGATCCTCGATTCCATCTGGCCTGCGGAGTAAGGGCTTCGCTCTCAAAAACCCCTGCCTGCGCAAGCGGGCAGGGGTTTTGTGCGTTCGGTTTGCGCAAATGCGGCATTAACAGCGCGAGGGTGAAAAGCTAACATTGATAAGCTTTGTGAACCTTCCGCAGATCCATCATTTTGGATTTTCGGTGATTCACGCATTTCAGGCAGTTGTAAAATATTTAATTGGTCGATTGACTAATCAATTAAAAAGCCATAGCATGGCATCAGAGTAAGGAATTGCAGCATGGACGGCATTCAGGAGACGGGCATCAAGACTGACAAGCGGCGGCTGCGCGGGCAGGAGACCCGCAAGCAGCTGGTCAGGGCCGCCATCGAGCTTTTTGGCGAGTACGGCTACGAGGCTACCTCGACCAGGTCCATAGCCCAGAGGGCGGGGTGCAACCTCGGCCTCATCAGCTTCCACTTCGGCTCCAAGCAGAACCTCTATGACGAGGTGAGGGCCGAGGTGAGGCAGGAGATGGAGCGCGGCTCGCGCAGGCTCACGCAGCGGCTTAGGCAGATAAGCTCGCTTGGCATGGAAAAGGAGGATCTGCGCAAGGCCGCCGCCGAGTGCGTCGAGATGGTGGTGGATGCCCTGTCGGCCCACGCCGGCGACGACGCCTACTTTATGATGGTCAGGCGCTCGATGCAGGCAGGCGACGAGGCCTCGCGCAGGCTCTTCAACGAGTCGTTCATGCCCCCGTTCCGCGAGATCGTACGTATCTTGGACGAGCTCCACGAGGGGGAGCACCGCTTCAACGAGCTCAAAGCCTTCATGGCGCTTGAATCCGTGTTCTGCCTGATGCGCGACTACCCGTACCTCGCCATGGGAGTGGGGCGCGAGATCGACGTGCTGAAAGACACCGGGATGCTCACCGAGATCATAAGGGGCATGCTCAGGGCTGAGGAATGAGGCAAGGCCTCCGCCTTGCCTGCGGGATCTTGGCTTTGGCGGCTTTGTGGAAAACTCATGGCTGCGTTCGCGCTGCACGTCGCGGTGGCGCTTGCCGGGATCGGACTGCTCATCATGGCGGTCACCGGCGTCTTCAACGGCAGCGCGCCGGGTCAGGCCTCGTTCGTGCAGGGCGAAGTGGACGGCGACCGCTACGACATCACCTCGAAGTTCTCGGCCAGGGTGGCCAACGAGGACGCCCGCGAAGGCCAGGCGGTGCATCAGGGCGATGCCATCCTGACGCTTGACGGCGGGGAGATGCTCGAGCGCGTCTCCCAGGCGCGCGCGGGGCTTTCGCAGGCCAAGGCAACGCTTGAGAAGCTTGAGAACGGCACGAGGTCCGAGGAGATCCGCTCGCTTGAGGCCGCCTTGAAGTCCGCCAGCGCCGCGCGGGTGCGCGCCGAGGGCAGCTACCGCAGGATCTCGTCCCTCTATTCACAGCGCGTGGCGTCAAAGGACAGCCTCGACGAAGCCTCCCGGGCGCTCTCGCAGGCCAGGCAGTCCGAGGCCGCGGCCAGGGCCGCGCTCGACGAGGGGCGCAACGGCGCCCGGCGCGAGGACATCGAGGCCGCCCGCGCCAGCGTGAGAAGCCTTGAGGCGCAATACCGCGAGGTGCAGAGCATCGCAAAGGATCTCTCATTGAAGTCGCCGGTCGAAGGCGAGGTCGACAAGATCATCGTAAAGCGCGGCGAGCTTGCAGCCTCGGGCTACCCCCTTGCCACAGTCATCAACTTGAAGTCGCTGTGGTCGAGCGCGATGCTGCGCGAGGACCAGCTGCGCGGCATCAAGGTGGGCACGAGGATCCTAGGCCGCGTCCCGGCGATCTCGGATGACGATCAGGCATTCGAGGTCTACTACATCTCGCCTCTTGGCAGCTACGCCACCTGGCGCGCGGCCAACAACTCAGGCTCCTACGATCTCAAGACCTTCGAGGTGAGGGCCAGGCCAGAGCACCCAATCGACGGATTGCGCCCCGGGATGAGCGTGATCTTCAAGTACCCCTTTGAGATTGCGGAGTGATCCCATGGCAGGGCGCTTTGCCGCAGCCTTCCTCGACGAGGCCTCGCGCTTTGGGCGCGGGGTGCTCTTCTGGTGGCTGCTCGTCATCGCCCCGATCGGGGCGGCCCTAATCACCACCGGGCTCTTCCAGGACGGGCAGATGCGCGATCTCCCGATCGCGGCGTGCGATCTCGACGGCACCGATCTCTCGCGCGCGTTCATAAGGCATGCCGGGGCCTCGCCGTCGGCGAGGGTGGCCTACGAGGTGCAGTCCGAGGAGGAGGGGCTTGAGCTGCTGCGCCGCGGCGCCGTGTACGCGGTGATCATCATCCCCCGCCACTTCGGCCGCCAGGTGATGGCGGGGCGCCCGGGCGGGGCCGTGATCTATGCCGACGGGCAGCGCATGCCAGTGGGATCCATCATAAGGCGCGATCTCGTCGCGCTCTCGGAGGCCTCGTGGAGGCAGGCCTACTCGGACTTCCTCATGCGCTCCGGGGTCCCGCCCGAGGCCGCCGCGCCCTTGTCCGCGACGATCTCCATCGACCTCAGGGCACCCGGCAACCCCGCGCTCGACTACCGGATCTTCCTGTGCCACGGCTTCCTGCCGGTGCTCTGCTCCCTCATGTACCTCATCTACGCCTGCGCCCGCATCAAGATGTTCCGCGCGATCACGCCTTCCGAGGCCTTCGGGCGCGCCGCGGCCCCCGCATGCTTCATGCTCCTCATGATGTGCCTGCTGCTCCTCGCGCAGCGCCTGACCGGCACTACCGCCGCGCTCTGCCCCTTATGGAAGGTCGCCTCTGCCTACGCGCTCATGATCGCGGCCAACTGCATGCAGGCGGTGTTCATCTGCAGCTTCTGCGCGACCAGGCTCTTCAGCCTGATGATGGTCTCGGCGATGGCCTCGCCGGCGATGGCCTTCGCGGGCCTCACCTTCCCGGTGGGCTACATGAGCGCCTTTGCAAGGTGGTGGGCCTCGATGCTGCCGGTGACCCACGCCATCACCGCCGAGACGGCCATGGCCTCCCAGGGCGCTCCGGCATCATCCCAGGCCCCGGCTTTCGCGGCGCTCCTCATCCTCATCGGTGCCTACGGGGCGCTTGGGGCCGTGCTCTGCGCCATCAGGAGCAGGACGGAGGCGCGCCATGCGGCTTCCTGAGATCCTGCGCGGCTTCGTCTCGGAGTGCCGCGCGCTCGCCCGCTGCACGGGCGCGGTGCTGCTCTTCATATCGGGGCTGGTGTTCTACTCGATCCTCTACCCGTCCCCTTACCTCAACGAGCTGCCGCAGAAGCTCGAGTTCGCCGCGGTAGATCAGGACGGCAGCCTGGCCTCGCGCGAGATCCTCCGCCTCATCGGCACCACCGAGGGCATAAGGCTCAGGAAGGCATCAAGCCGCGGCGAGGCGGCCGAGGCCATGCGCAGCGGCAGGATCGCCGGCATGATGGTGATCCCGCGGGACTTCGAGCGCCGCCTGCTCTCAGGCAGGGCCCAGTCGATCCCGCTGTACTGCGACGCCTCGCACCTGCTCCTCTACCGCTCGGTGCTCACCGGGGTGCAGCAGGCAACCGGCAGCGCCGCGGCCGCGGTGCGCGCCGCCGCGCTGATGAGGCGCGGGGTTTCCAAGGCCGCAGCCGCATCGCTCCAGACGGCAGGCCGCGCCGATGTCAGGCTCATGTACAACCCCTGCGGCAACTACATGCTCAACACGGTGCCGCCGGTGTTCGTGCTCATCATCCAGCAGATCCTCATGGCAGGCTGCGGGATGATCGAGGCCTCGCGCCGCCAGGGCGGGGCGCCCGAGGGCGGTCTCATGCACATGGCAGGGCGGGCCCTGGTGCCCGCGTGCCTGGGCATGGCCTTCTCGCTCTACTACTTCTGGGCGCTTGCCTACGTGGACGACTTGATAAGGCCGCGCGACTTCGGGGCGGTGCTCCTGTACCTCATGCCCTTCTTCATGGCATCGGCGATGTGCGGCCACCTCATCGGGCGCTTCACGAACTCGCAGTCGCTCGTGCTGACCGCGGTGCTGCCGATCTCCGTGCCCTGCCTCTTCCTGACGGGCTGCATCTGGCCTGCCGAGTGCATGGGGGAGTTCTTCGGGACGCTGCGCCACCTCATACCGGCAACGCCAGGGATCAACGGCTACCTGATGATCGCGGGGCGCGGGGCGTCGCTGTCCGAGGTGCTGCCGCTGTGGCTTGAGGAGTGGGGGCAGTTTCTGCTGCTGCTGGGCGCATCGCTCCTTGTCGAGCGCAGGGACAAGTTGCGCAGGGCAAGGGCGGCAGCCGATCCTGCCTGAATGGACCCTTGCTTAAGGCGCGCTGCGATGCGAGGATCGGGCTTGGATTTCATGTGGAGGCCGGGACTTTGAAAAAGCCAATTGCAACCGAGCGGATCATCATCGCCTTGCTCGCCATCAACATCATCCTCTCCGCGATCAGCATCTTCGCGAGGTGAGCGCATGGGCAGGGGAGGAAGGCGCGAAGAGGCCGGGCGGCCAAAGGGGTCGTCGAACATGCGTGAGCGCGATCCGGAGATGGCCCGCACCGGCAGGATCGTGATCTCGTGCACGGAGCGTGAAAAGCAACTCGTCAGGGAGCTTGCTGATGCGGCGGGCATGAACATCAGCGAATACGTGCTCAAGCGCGTCATCAAGGACGCGGAAACCCGCTAGGCCTGTTCTCCTGAGGGCGCCTCAGGACACGCCTAGTGCAGGGAAGCCCGCTTTTGGCAGGGTGATTTGATTAGCCTCTTGCCAGGTCGCGCCCCTTCAATTCCATTATCGGAAAGCCGTTACCCCTGAACTTTTCGATCCTCTCCGCTTCAAAGCGCGAGAGGCCGCAAAAATATTCCGCCAGCCCGGCCGTGTTTTCCTTTCTTAGCAATTCGATGTACTTGCTGCGATCTTCCTTCGCGACCACAGAAGGCGCCATTCCGTTGCTCATGCACGCGAACACAACCAGGGCCCTTCCAACCCTGCCGTTGCCGTCTGAAAACGGATGGATCCTTTCAAACCTGATGTGCAACCTTGCCAGAGCGCTGAAGAAGTCATGCTCGCTTTTGCAATTCTCAAAAAGGCAGTCGGCGTCATCAACCCACTGCGTCAAATCCTGAATGACCATGCACGGCTTGGCCGTGTCAAAATCCGCGCCCGCTATCCTGTTTCCGGCTTCCTTGAAGGCGCCTGCCTCGCCTTGTATTGCGTTAATGCAAAGTCTCTTATGGAATTTCCTGATCAAGTCCAGGCAAATCGGCTCGCAGGATTTTAGAGAATCGATGAGGGTTGTCATAAGGCCTTCATAATTCTCAATTTCATGGATTTCCCTTAATGGTGCGGCGACCGGGACATACTTTTCCAGCAAAATTGAAATGGCATTTGACAAGGTCAGGGAGTTTCCCTCTATAGCCGTGCTGTGGTGGGCCATCCTGACCATGAGATCCAGCAGATAATCCCTAGTTAACGTCAAGCCATTCATGGCATCTCAGCCTGTTTCCATGTGCACTCGCGCGCGGGCCTGTTGGCAACTCCGTGGGCAAGCCTGCCATGCAGGAAGTCTCCGCAGGGCTTCGAGCAAAGATCTCGCGGCCAAGCTGTGAAGCGGCTGCTTCAGATTTCCTCCTCATCTGTTTCATCAGCGGCCAGGTCTTCTTTTCTATTGGCCACGGCGAGGACGCTTACGGACTCTATTTTTCCGCGGCGCGTTGAGATTGCGAGATCGGCCCAGAAATAGCGGTCAGGGTATCTGGCCGAGTTCCAAATGAGGTTGAGGGCTTCTTCCAGATCTTCCTCATCGTCATAGTCAAGCTTGAGGTCGGCCTTGTATCTTTGGTCTGAACCTTTTTCTCTAAGCGTTATGTACAAGGTATCCTTGTCGCGCGAGTCTACACCGTCGACTGTCACATTCAGGACCTTGCTGACAATGGATGCCTTGACACGGGAAGCCCTGCGACGGATGTCCTGGATGTCCTCCTTGGTATAGTTGCGCGCACCTATTTCCGCCGAGTCTATGCCGTATACCCCCTTCAGCAGGGCCCTTCTGCCTTCAGCTCCTGCTTCTAGGGCTGTTTGAACGATTTCCTTGTTGGTTGCAAGGAGCTTGTCCAGCATGGCCTCATCGATTTTTCTTTGTTCAATCTGGGCCTCGGTCTTCTTGTTTTCAGACCTGTATTGCAAGAACTTTACTCCGCAATAAGCGGCGGCAACTACTACGACAAGAGCAAGGATCTGCCACGGTTCCATTTTTTCCAGCCCCCTGTCAAAAAGTTCAACCAGCATGTCGCCTATGTTGGCAACGCCCTCGGTCGACCCTTCGCTGATTTTGAAATTCAGCAGGAAAAGTTCTTTTTCCTGTGAAGTCAACGTTATTGTGGGATCGCCGTGCAAAACCAAAGCCACTAGTCTGTAGTATGCAACCTGCATCTTCCATATTGCGTGGGCAGTGTCTGCAGAAATTGAAGCCTTGAAGCGTGTGCCCTCCAAGACAAATTTGAACTGCAAAACGCTTTGGAGCTTGTCTTTGGAAAGATTCAATGCATTTTCGATGCATTCAACTTTCTGGCGCTCATCATCGGACAGCATTCCAATCTGTTCTTCAAAAGTCATAGCGTACCTTTACAAGACATTTGTTCTTGAAATTTAGAAGATTATCTTGCATGCGCAAGCCCTAGTTTGACCAATTCTTTTTGCAACACGCCATCGGATGGTCCGGATCGTGTGCATTCATAGTTGGAGATTAGATCCCGCTTTTTGCTAGGCAGGTGCTATCCATTTGAGGGAATCGCATGACGATTAGCGGGGGACACTTGTCTGACTACCGGTCAAAATAGTCGAAAAAGAAATGAAAGAAGATATGGAAAAATAGAACTAGATAGTGGCGGTGAGATCGGGATTCGAACCCGAGATACGCTTTCGCGTATACACGCTTTCCAGGCGTGCTCCTTCAGCCACTCGGACATCTCACCGTTCGTCGAAAGAACGGTGCATATTGTAAAGGTTTTTCCCGCCTTTGCAAGGTTTTTTTTGCAAACGTCGCAAAAAGCCTCAGTGGACCCGGTAGTGGAGCCCCACGTAGCCCGCCTCGTCGTGCTCGACGCTGACGAGCTCCAGCGTGTGCCCGCAGCCCGGAGTGAGCGACTTGGCGGCGGGGATCTCGAACACCGAGAGCGACGAGCTCATGCCGTCGATGCCGGGGTAGATGATGAGCACTAGATCGTCGATGAGCCCGCGCTCTAGGAAGCTGCCGTTGAGCGAGCCGCCGCCTTCGAGCACCAGGTTGCGCAGCCCGAAGTCGTTTAGGAGCGAGCAGAGCGCTATCTCTGGATCGGTTCCGTCGTCGCCTGCGAAGGTGTAGGAGATCTCATGCTCGCGCAGGTAGCGCATGTACTCCTCTGAGGCAGTCTGGGTGCCCAGGACGGCGATGATGTTGCTGCCGTTGCGCTTGTTGTGCCCGTAGGCGAGCGTGCCGTCGCCGTCGAACACCGCGGTCATCATCACCTCGTCGCGGATCCCCCGGAAGAAGTGCGGATCGCGAGGCTGAGTGCGCCTGCCCTCGTGCTTGAACTCCGGGATCCCGAAGAAGTTCCTCACCGTCTTGAGTCCCAGGAGGTTGCCGTCGGGCCCCAGGCTGTTGAGCGTGCGGTAGTAGAGGTCGGGCCCCGGGCCATCCAGGGGCTTGTACTGCGCCGGCCAGCGGTTGCGGTCTATCCTCCCGTCAACCGAGCATTCCATGAGGCAGGTGATGTGCGGCCTTGAAAGCATCATGGGGGGATCTCCTGTACAGCCAAAATTAAAGTAGCGGCAGCTGCCGCCACTTCATTTTAGCGCCTCGAAAAAGGCTTTCAGTGACCGAGGAAGCGCGAGATCACGGGGATGCTCATGCGCACGGTGCCGGGATCGGGGTGCGAGGCCACGAGCGAGCCCACGATGGAGGGCAGGCGCGCTGACAGGGCGTAAATGAAGAGCGCGGTGAAGAGCACCACTCCGGCGTCCTGCATGTTGAGGTTGCGCTTCAAGGCCGCGACCCTCGCGGCGAGATCCTCGAGCACGCCGAAGCCCGCGTTGCAGATGAGGATCATGGTCATGAGCTCCAGCGAGAGCGAGAAGATCACGCGCAGGTAGGAGACTGCGATGTCGCGGGTGTGGCTGAAGGCGCCGAAGCCGAGCACGAACACGCCGCACACGCAGAAGATGTAGGCGGTGAGGTAGAGCGTGATGTAGCGGATCGCCACCAGGAACATCGTCACCGTGAAGAACAGGATCATGAGCTGCAGCACCAGCGCGGTCGGGATGTTGGCTATGGACGAGCTTATGGCCTTGTTGAGCGTGCGCGTGGTGTTGAACGTGCAGTCGAGGATCTCCGAGGGCCCGACTGCGCGGTCGTTCGTGACCGAGGAGAGCGAGTCGATGACGCTCGCGCCGATGGCGGTGCCGTTGGCAAGCAGGAAGTGGAAGGCCCCGGTGAGCAGGCACAGCCGCACCAGCACTGCGAAGAACGACGAGGGGTCGCCCTGCTTGAATATGAGCTTGATTCCCGAGACCACGATCGAGATGGCAAGCAGGATCCAGAAGAGCCGCTCGGCTGCGTCCTTGATGGGCTGCGCGTAGCGCGAGGCACCGGCGATGAAGGAGTCGGCCACGAAGTTGAGCACGCCGTCGGGGCTCAACTCCTTGGCCGCGTGCGCGCAGCAGGGGAGGAGCAGGAGCGCCAAAAGCAATGCGGCGCGCGACGAGGCGCGCCCTGCGTCAGTTCCTGACATGGAGGCGCGCCTCCATGCTGTAGTGCTCGGAGCGCACGTCGCCGCCGCCTTCGAGCATCTCGCGCGATCCCTCCTGCTGGGCCAGCGCGAGGTTGTGCGAGGATGCCGCCTCGTGGGCCTGGATGCGCAGCATGGTGTTGATGCTCGTTCCGAGATCCGCAAGCGAGGCGGTGGAGGCGGCGTTGACCTTGGCCAGGGTGTCGAGCCCGGCGCCCAGCCCCTCGGCGGCGCGCGCTTCGAAGCTCAGAAGCTCGAGCTTGCGTATGGACTCGCCTATGGCCCTGGAGTTCTCCTCGGCGCTCTGCATGGCCTCGGCCGCGTAGTCGATGGACTTGGAGTCCATGCGCGAGAGCACCTCGCGGAACGAGCACTTCTTGGCGAAGTTCTGCTGCGACTGCACGCACTCCCGCCAGGCCTCGGCCTTCTTGAAGGAGGAGATGTAGGAGGAGAGGCTGCCGTAGCTCTTCCAGAGTGACTGCGAGGCGTGGAGCACGCCGAGCGAGTTCTCGTTGAGCTCGTCCACCTTGTCCCAGGTGTCCTTGGCGGGGGTCTCGTGATCCTTTCCTGCAAGCTCCATGGCCTTCTGGGCCTGCACCCTGAGCTCCTCGGTCTGGCGCTGGTTCTCCCGCGACCAGGAGCGCATGGTGTCAAGCGACTCTGAGAGCTTCGAGGAGATGTCGCGCAGCAAGCCCTCCTCGTTCTCGGCAAGGCAGCAGGAGCATGCGGCAAGCAGCGCCGCGGCGGCAAGGGATCTTCTGATCATCGTGAAAAGGCCTCCGTTCCGTAGGGTCCGTTGAAGTAGATGTCGCGCGTCACCGCGACGGAGAAGCTGTACCCGGGCTTGACGCTAAGCGTGGGCGAGAGGTTGAGGTTGCGCTCGAGGATCCTCGAGAGGGTCTGTCCCAGGCTGTCGCCTGCCGACTGCCCAAGGGCCGAGCCGTAGGTGTAGCTCCCGCCCGACTGCATCTGCGAGGCGGAAACCGAGGCGCTCACGGCCGAGACCAGGAACGATCCTGTGAACATCCTGAGGAAGTGCGAATCGGTGTCGGACTCGAAGCCCGCGCCATCCGGCCCCTGGCCTGGCATGGCGCCCAATGAGAGCGAGGTGCCGTCGGGGAAGAGCAGCCTTGAGAACGCGATGAAGAGCCGCTCGGCCCCGTAGCCTGGCGAGGCGCCGTACTGGCCTGCGATCATCGTCCCCGCCGGGATGAGCACGTCGCTCCCGCGCACCGAGTCGAGCACGTCCGAGGGGACTTGGGCTGTGACCTGGCCTGGGAGATCGGAGTTGACCGCGGTCACGAGCACGGCCGGGATCACGCTTCCCTGCCTCAGGCACCAGGGGGTCTTCATCGCCTCGACCCTCGAGTTCAGCACATGCCCGCCGCCGCCTTCCAAAAGCGAGTATTCAGAGAGCGTGCGGTAGCGATCGTCGCGGCCTCCCGGGGCCGCCGGGGCTTGCCCTGGCAACTTGGCGGACTTGGCCTGCTCCTGGGCGCTGTCCTTCTTAAGCTCGATGCGCGAGGGGGAGCGCAGCGCCTGCTCGAAGGCCTGGAGCCTCGCCTGCCTACCCGGATCTTGCCGGATGCTCATTTGAACGCTCCCAGGCCCGCCTTGGGGCTCGGCCTTGGGCGCAGGCCGCTCCCGCTCCTTGCCAGCGTAGGCGCGATAGTCGTCCTCGAAGGCCGGCGCGCTGCCCTCGGGGCGCTTCACCCCCTCAAGCGAGTCGGCATAGTCCGAGGCTTGCCGGGCCTCCTCCGAGAGGGCCAGGGCCTTCTGTCGAAGCTCCTCAGGGCTGAGATCCTCGTTCTGCGGCCCGCGCTCGCGCCTTTTTCGCTCGGCCAGGAGCTTCTCGTCCTTTGCTATCACGCTCTCCCCGCGCGCGAGCATCGCCTTGAAGGCGCCGGCCTCGGAGGCGCCCTGCGCTTGCGGGGCCTCCTGCTCCTTGTCCGCGCGCCCCGGCCCCAGGAAGAAGAGCGCAGAGATCACGGCAGACGAGATCACGACCCCGATGATGAGCGGGAGCCGGCTTATGGGCCCGTCGCCCAGCACTCGGTTCTGTCCTCGCATCTCAGGCCCCCGACACTTCAACCGGCGAGGCCGGGCGCGGCGCGCCCGAGGAGAAGTCCCAGCGCTGCGAGAGCGAGACAGAGCCGGTCCGGAGCGTCACCACGGCCGCAAGGCCGCAGCCTGAGACCTCCAAGAGCGCCGGGATGCCGCAGCCCTCGCCGCCGCAGGTTGCAATGCCCGAGGACTCGAGCGCCTCTGAAAGCAGCCTTGCGTGCGCGCCAAAGGCGCGCACCCCGTCCTGCGCCAGGGCGCTTCTTGCAAGCTCGGAGGCCAGCGACAGCGCCGGAGCGCGCAGCATCTCCCAGTTTTCAGCGTCCTTGCACTCGTCATCGCCGAAGCTCACCGAGCACAGCGCGATCGCCGCGGCGGCGAGCACCCTCGATGCGGCCCTGCAAAGGGCCCTCCTATCCGACATGGCTTATCTCCGTCCTGTAGGTCTCCCCGCCGTCCGTGAGCACGAGCGAGGCCGCGGCAATTCTGCCGTCGATGATGTAGTCAGTGCCGCTTACGCGGTAGTTGGCGCCGCCGCTTAGAAGCAGCACCGGCATGCGCGCCGTCCCGCGGGCCATGCGCACGATGGTGCGCCGCCCGTCGAAGAACACGCGCTCGGGCATGGCCTCCTCGTCGCCCGTGATCTCGTAGTCGCTGTCGTGCATGGCCTCCTCGTCAAGGATGGCCGCCTCGGCGGCGCCACCGCCTGCGCGCTCCTGGTAGCCCCCGTCCACTTCGATGCGTCCAGACGACACTACTGCGCTCTGGCGCGATGACTGGGCCTGGACGGCCTTTGCAGAGGAGAGGGCCGAGAAGCCCCGACCGGGGTAGGAAAAGCGCACCGAGGGCATGTACTGGTCGGGCGAGGCCTTGAGCCTCAAGTGGTAGGCCCTGCGATCGGTGGTGACGACGAGCGAGGTGCGGATCCCGGAGGCAAGCGGCTTCACCACCAGGTGCGAGACCTGGGTCCCGCCGCTTCCCGAGGAGGCGGTGTCGATGCTCCAGCGCGCCGAGTCGCCTATCTGCGCGTCGAGGATCTTCTCGCCAGGCTCGAGCGCGATGTCGCACAGCTCGAGCACCGCGCAGACCACGCTGTGGTGGCCCGTCCCGTACTCGAACACGACCTCGCCTGGGCGCCAGGCGCCGCCAGGGAGGGCGTTGCGCCCGCTCCCCTCGAGTTCGGCGAGCACCTTGCGGTCGGCCTCGTCGAGCCTCGATCCCTCGATGGCGTCGTAGAGCGCGAGATCGTCGGCGCGCGCGGCGGACAGGAGCAGTGAAAGCAGCAAGAGGGCAGGGCGGATCATGATGCCTCCTCATTCCCGCCCTTGGGCGCGGCCCGCTGGCTCATGGAGAGCGCGGCCACGCGTACGCCCAGGGGGTTGAGCTTCAAGGCGTCAAGCGACATCCCGTCAGGAGGCGAGAGGGTGTAGGAGACTCTTGCGCGCATCAGCGCGCCCGGGCCCTCTTCGGGCCTCTCGCTCCAGTCGATTTGGAAGGTGTCCTCGGAAACCCTCAGGATGTTCTCGATGCTCACCGCCGACTGCTCGATTGCCGCGTCCTGCTCCTTGCGGTAATGCCGCTCGACGGCCTCCAGGGCCTGCGTGCCCTCGGACAGGCGCGCGTAGACGCGGCGCACGGCCTGGGCCCTCAAGTTCTGATCGTCGGTCACGGTGCGCAGATCGGCGATGAAGGAGGCGATGTCGGAGGCCACCGCCGCCTCGGGGATCTTCGGGGAGCCCTTGAGATCGTCGCGCCAGAGCACGGCTCCGGTGCGGTCCACTGTGACCACGTAGGGAACGATGCGCGTCTGCGATGCCAGGCCTATGTAGGCGCACAGGCTTATGAGCCCGAAGGCGCATCCTGCAAGGCCGAAGGCCATCGGAATGAGCGCGCGCACGATCTGCGCGCGGGAGATGTCAAGCGACTTCACGGATGATCCGCGCCCTTTCATGCAACCTCCCCGCCCTTGCCTTCAAAGGCCTTGAGCGCAGCCGTCCCGGCAAGCGAGTAGATTGAAAGCTCCTCCTTTGAAAGCGCCAGGTTGAGGCGCGAGAAGCGGGAGTCCTTCTTTAGGAAGACGTCGCGGCGCGGGACTCCTGAGGCCACCGCGGCTATCTCGTGCTGCGAAAGGCCCGCCTTCTCGTAGAGCGGGGCCATCGAGGCGCTTGCGGCATCGGGGTTTGGCAGCAGGACCCTGGTCTTGGCGCAATCGAGGAGCTCTCCTGCGCCGTCCAAGTCCGAGAGCGACTGCGTGGCCATGACCACCGCGGTGTTGTGCTTGCGCAGCGTCTTGAGCCAGGAGGCGAGATCCTCCCTGAACGTGCCGTCCTGGAGCATGATCCAGGCCTCGTCGAGCACGATGGCGCAGGGCTCGGGCCCGGACTCGCAGATCCTGCGGATCCTTCCTAAAAGGTGCCTGAGCACCATCGCGCACTCGCGGCGGCGCGAGAAGAGGCCGGCGCACTCGAAGACGCACAGCGCCCCGTCAAGCTTCGGATCGCGCTCGCCGTCGAGGATCCCGCTCCTCCCGCCGCCCTTGAGCCAGGGCTCGAGCGAGAGGCGCACCTGGCGGCTTGAGCAGAGCATGCTGAAGTCGGAGAGCGTGCGCGATCCGGAAGGCCTTGATGCGAGCAGCGAGAGCGCGTCGCAGATGGCCTTCTCGTCAGAAGCCCCCTGGGCTCCGCGGGGGATGGCGCAAAGCTCCATGAGGTAGTCGCGGGCGCGCCCCAGGTCCTCGGGGGTCGAGAGCTCCTCAAGCGGGCACAGCCCGGCGCCGCCGTCGAGCACGCAGTGGGTCCCGCCTGCGGTCCTGCACAGGGCGTAGAGCGAGTACCCGCGCTCGAAGGCCCACACACGCATGCCCTTGTAGCGCAAAAAGCCGTGGATCAAGGCGTTGAGCAGCACCGACTTGCCGGTGCCCGGAGGGCCTGCGACCACGGTGTTGCCGAGATCCCCGCTGTGGAGGTTCAGGCAGAACAGCCCGCCGCGCGGGGCGCGCAGCTGCATGAGCGGGGCGCGGCCCTCATAGCCGCGGTTGGGGCTTTGCGCCTCTCCCGCGTTCGTGCCGCAGAAGGGCAGGAGATCGGCCAGCACGCTGTTTGAGACCAGGGGCCTGCGCACGTTGGCCCTGAAGTTGCCAGGCAGCGATCCCAGGTAGCATTCGGTGGCGTTCACGGTCTCGACCCTGGCGCCAAAGCCACACTCCTCGATGGCGCGCACGGCAAGGCGGGTGCGCTCGCGCAGCGCCTCGAGACTGCCTGCGCCGATGATCGCGGCAAACGAGAGCGCGCCGAAGGCCTCCTCGCGGGAGTTCAAGGAGTCCTGGGCCGCGCCCACGTCCTCGGCCTGCTTCGTCGCGTCGGAGTCGGCGCGGCCGCCTTGGACGTTGAAGATCTGCGAGAGGAGCCCGCGGCGCTTCTGCTCAAAGAGCCGGCGCCGCCTGCTCATCATGATCCCCGAGGCCATCGGATCGTAGCCGATGCAGCGCTCTGAGATCCTAAGCGGGAAGGGCAGTTCCAAAAGCGATGAGAGCGCGCAGTGCGCAGTCTCCGAGGGGTAGGCGTCAAGGCAGACGCAGGAGAGGCGCACCGGACCGACGATCGGGGCAAGTCCCGGGGTGAAGTCCTCGCATGAGAGCAGCGCGTCCAGCGGAAAGCGCTCCGAGGGCACGGCCACGGGGCGGTTTCGCAGGAGGACGCAGCGGCTTAGGAACGACAAGAGCTCGCCCTCGGATCCTGGCGCCTCGCCCAGGGCCTTGCACTCAAAGCACAAGGAGAGACTGTCCTGGAAGGCCGCGCGCTCCTTTAAAAAGGCGTCGATGTCGCGCTTGAAGTCCGTGCTTTGAGGATCGAGCGAGCGCGCCGCCAGGGCCTTGGCGCGCAGCGGGCTTTTTCTTATAAAGCTTATGAAGAAGCGGTTTTTGAAAAACTCCATGCCGCCTAAGTGGATGGCGCGGGCGCGCTCAAGGGCAGCTGCCCCAGCCGGGCCCTCGTAGGGCAGCTGCGCGGGGCTTTGGCGGTCGCGCACCATGTCGCAGGCGATCACGGTCCGCCCGTCGCAGCGCAAAAGCAGCGCTGAGAGGCGCTTTCTCAGCGCCTCGCGCGCAGATGGCGCGAGATCCTCAAGATCAGGCGGGAAGCACTCGAAGCAGGACATCAGGGCGCCGCTCTTCAAGAGCACCGCCCCGCGGTCCTGAAGCGCCGCGTATTCCAAAAGCGCGGGGAAGGCGCGCGGAGCTGCGCTTGGGCAGCAGCGAGGCCGCGGCGCAGGCGCAGCACAGCGATCCTGCCGCACACAGCGCCCCGGCGGCAGCCGCGGCATTGGCGAGATCAGCCATGCGCCCTGCCTCCCATGCCTTCGCGCGCCTGGTAGAAGCGGGCGTAGCGCAGAGCTCTCAGGTAGACCTCGCGGAAGAGCGGATCGGAGGCTGACATCGCGCGAAGCGCCATGAAGCCTGCGGCGAAAAGCCCGAGCGCCAGGAGCGCCCCCATGGCGCTTGCCGAGGCGAAGGCCACGAGGCCGCACATCATGCAAAGCCCCATCGTGAGCTCGCGGTCGCAGCCTAAAAACTGCGAGGGCCGCATCAGCGAGCGGTAGACGTGCGAGCGCTCCATCAGCACTCCTCCGTCGGGCGTTCATTCAGGAAGGCGTTGAGCGAGGCCGCCTCGGAGGCCGGGCGCAGCTGCATCGCGTCGCGCGCCGGGGCCTCGGCGTCCGAGACCACCGCCCCGTGGAAGAACTGGGTCATCAGCGAGTTGGCGCCCACGAGCATGGTCATCACGAGCACGATGTAGATGAGCGAGCGCATGAAGCGGCCGATCTCGCCGCCCATGAAGATGAGCGTCGCGCCGCAGGTGACGATGCCGATGAGCGCCACCGAGAAGGCCACGGGGCCGGTGAGCGACTCCTGGACCTTGATGAGCCAGCCCTCGTAGGGCAGCACTCCCGAGCCGCTGCTTGAGGCCAGGGCCTGCGGGATCATGAGCAATGCCGCTGGCGCGGCGGTGAGGATTTGCTTCAGCATAGTTCCACTCCAGTGTTTTCCAAGACGAAGTTGCCGCCGCGGTAGCCGCGGACGGCGCAAAGCTCCAGAAGGCGCCTTTTGGGGCGCCCCTCGAGCACGGCGATGAGATCGAGCGCGCCTGCGACCAAGGGCTCGATGGACTTGGGGCAGCGCGGGTGGCGGGACACCAGGAGCACGAGGCGGCGCACCGCCTCCATGGCAGAGCCTGCGTGCAGCGTGGCCATGCCGCCTGCGTGCCCCGATGAGAGGGCGTCCACGAGATCGAGCGCCTCGCTGCCGCGCACCTCGCCCACGGCGATTCGGTCGGGGCGCATCCTCAAGGTCGCGCGCACGAGCTCGCCCGTGCCGGTGCCGCCGCAGGCGCGCAGCGACACTGAGTTGGCAAAGGGCAGGTGGAGCTCGGGAGTGTCCTCTATGGCGATCACCCGGTCGCGGGGGAGCAGGAGCGAGGCCTCGTTCAAAAGCGCGTTCAAGAAGGTGGTCTTGCCGCAGCCGGTGCCGCCGCAGACCATGATCGAGCGCCTTTTCAGAAGAGCCTGCCTCAGGTAGTCGGCGCACTGCGCGCTTATGGAGCCGCACGCGACCAGATCTGACAGCCCCAGCCGCGCCGCGCCGTGGCGGCGCACGCAGAAGCAGGGCTCCTGGCACAAAGGGGGCATGATCCCCTCGAAGCGGGCGCTGCAAAACGGCAGCTCGCAGGAGAAGATCCCGCTGTCTCGCTCGCCCGACTCGCGCATGGCCATGAGCGTGAGGATCACCTCGCGGGCAAGCCCTGGGCGGGCGGAGCCCTCGCAGGACATGGCCGCGCCCTCGCGCTCGCAGAACAGCGAGCCGTCGGGGTTGACCATGATCTCAAGCGTGCGTGGATCGTCAAGCAACTCGAGGATCTTCTCCCCGAAGGCCTGTTTGAGCCGCCCGAGCGCGCGCTCCTCGAAACTCCCTTCTGCGCCCATCGCGCCCTCCATCAAATAACCTGCGGAGAGTCTAACGGCGCGGGGATTTGCGCGGCGCGCGCGGGGGAGCGTGCGGATCTTTTAAAAATTATTCCGGTATAACAGCAAGTTGCAAAGAAGACTTCGCGTCTTGGGACTCCGAAAGGCCGGATGGAGCGGGATTTTTGGCAAAAATACGCTTAGAGCAGAGGCGTAAAAGCGGGGTGATTTAGCGTCAACTTACTGATGCAAATTGATAAAAATGCAGATAGTAAAGGCAGGTGATCTGCGCATTAATGCAGTTGCAATGGCGGGGACCGCCATGCATCGTGCGCAATTTGGCCGAAAAAGCCACGGGAAAGAGAAGGCAAGGCCCGTGGATCCGGGCCTTGCATGCAGGAGGCGTCAGTCGGCGTTCTTGCTGATCGCAGGGCCGCGTCCCAGGCGCGCGTCGCGTGCGCAGGCTGCGGCGGTGAAGACGACGTCGGTCGAGGAGTTCAGCGCGGTCTCAGTGGAGTCCTGGATCACGCCGATGATGAAGCCGATGCCCACGACCTGCATCGCGATGTCGTTGTTTATGCCGAAGATCGAGCAGGCAAGCGGGATCAGCATGAGCGAGCCGCCGGCGATGCCGGAGGTGCCGCAGGCGCAGATCACCGAGGCGATGCACATCAGAAGCGCCGAGCCGAAGTCGACGTGGACGCCCACGGTGTTGGCGGCGGCCATGGTCATGACGACGATGGTCACCGCGGCGCCTGACATGTTGATGGTGCAGCCCAGCGGAATGGAGATCGAGTAGGTCTGCTTGGGCAGCCCGAGCCTCTGGCACAGCCCCATGTTCACAGGCAGGTTGGCAGCTGACGACCTGGTGACTGTTGGCGATGCAGGTGCCGATGAGCGGGAACGGGTTTTTGCGGGTGCAGGCGAAGACGATGATCGGGTTGATGATGAAGGCGACCATCAGCATGGTGGCGACCAGGACGACCACGACGTGGACGTAGTTGAGCAGGTTGGCAAAGCCGCCCTCCTGGGTGCAGGAGGAGTAGACGAGGCCGAGGACGCCCAGGGGCGCACAGCGCACGACCATGCGCACGACGCCTGAGACGCACTGCGCCAGATCGTCGAGCACCTTCTTGGTGGCGTCATGGGAGAAGCGGAACATCACGCCGAACATCGAGGACCACACGAGGATCCCGATGTAGTTGCCGGTCATCAGGGCGTTGACCGGGTTGTCGACGGCCTGGTTCACGAAGTTGATGAGGACGTCCTTGATCCCCTGGGGCGGGGTCACGCCCTTAGCCTCGTCGGCCAGCTCCGTGAAGGTGCTGGGGAAGAGGTAGCTCATGACAAGGGCGAGCGTCGAGGCGAGCACCATGCCGATGACGTAGAGCGCGATCACGGTCTTGAGCGAGGTGCGCTCGGAGGTGTCCTGCTTGGCAATTGCCGCCGCGACGAGCACGAATACCAGCAGCGGGGCGATGGCCTTCAGGGCCTTCACGAAGAGGCTGCCCAGGGCCGGGATGACGGTCTTGTCATCTGGATAGGCCCAGGCCAGGAGGATGCCCAGGCACAGGCCGATGACTATCTGAAGAATGAACGGGACGCGGTTTAGCGCGTTGGCAAGCGGGGATTTGGGATTTACGTTCTCTAGCATTTTCTAATCCATCTGGAACATGGCGGGCGGAGCGCCCGGTGGCAGGCATTTTAAATCATCGTTCCGCGGCATGGGGGGAAAGAGTTGCGGCTATGCCGCAGCGGGCATGAAAATCAGGAAAAGAAGCGCGGGGCGCGCGCTTCTCTCGCGCATGAAAAAGCCCGGGATGCCCCGGGCATTTTTGAAGATTAAAAGGGCTTGGGGATCATTCCTCAGGCTTGCCCATCGCAGGGCCGCGGCCCAGGCGCGCGTCGCGCTCGCAGGCTGCCGCGGTGAAGACCACGTCGGTCGAGGAGTTCAGCGCGGTCTCGGTGGAGTCCTGGATCACGCCGATGATGAAGCCGATGCCGACTATCTGCATCGCGATGTCGTTGTTGATGCCGAAGATCGAGCAGGCAAGCGGGATCAGCATGAGCGAGCCGCCGGCGACGCCGGAGGAGCCGCAGGCGCAGAGCACGGCGGTGATGCCCATGAAGAGCGCCGAGCCGAAGTCGACCTGGACGCCCAGGGTGTTTACTGCGGCCATGGTCATGACGATGATGGTCACCGCGGCGCCTGACATGTTGATCGTGCAGCCAAGCGGGATCGAGATCGAGTAGGTCTCCTTGGGCAATCCGAGCTTCTTGCAAAGCTCCATGTTCACAGGCAGGTTGGCCGCCGAGGACCTGGTGAAGAACGCGGTCACGGCGCTGTTGGCGATGCAGGTGCCGATGAGCGGGAACGGGTTTTTGCGGGTGCAGGCGAAGACGATGATCGGGTTG
>CACYPI010000035.1 GCA_902776275.1 uncultured Aeromonadales bacterium | reverse complement strand
GGCGCGGAGCAGCTCCGGATTGTCGACCCGGGAGTTCGGGCCTTCCTTGCCGATGATGGGCCTCAGGAAGTCGCAGATCCCGAAGGCGTCGAATGCCGCGGCGGTCATGCCTGCGGCCCCGAGCCTCAGGGTTCGTACTTTCTTGAATGCCTTCAGCGGCGAATTGCTGTGCAGCATGGCGTGACCTCCCAACTGGCTGTATTGACAACCAATAAGGCAATCCGCCTCCTGACACCAGAAACTTTTGCAGATTTTGATCGGCCGCACATACTTTTGACAAAAGTCGTGATCGGTTTGATCTATGGATCACAAAAACGACAAATAACATCTTGTTATTCTGCAAAAAAAATATTTACCATACGATCAATCATTGAATAAGTGATCGTAAATCAACAACTTGCAAGCTGGTTTTCAAAAAGCTCTCCCGGCCGACGAGGCCGGAGACAAATCCTAAAAGCTACTGATCAAGTACTGCTTTAACCTTCTCTAGCGTCAAACAAGGCCTGCCGCGGGGCAGGCCTTTCTTGTGTCTTGGCTTTGAGGAGCCTTGAAGAGCCCCGCGCTCACACGCTTTCTGGCGGGAAACCGGATCGCGGGCATTAAAAAGGCCGCCTTGCGGCGGCCCTGCTTCAGAGGAGAAATCCTCAGACGGCTTCCTCGTTCTCCTCGCCAGTACGTATCCTGATGATGCGGGACACGTCGGAGATGAAGATCTTGCCGTCGCCGATCTTGCCGGTGTGCGCCGCGCCGATGATGGCCTTCACGCACTTGTCGACATCCTGGTCCTTCACGACGATCTCAAGCTTTGACTTGGGCAGGAAGTCGACCACGTACTCGGCTCCACGGTAGAGCTCGGTGTGGCCCTTCTGGCGGCCGAAGCCCTTGACGTCGGATACCGTCATTCCTGAAACGCCGATGTCAGCCAGCGCCTCGCGCACATCGTCCAGCTTGAACGGTTTGATGATTGCAACAATCCTTTTCATATTTCACTCCAGAACAGGTTAGAGGTTGTAGCCGCGCTCGCCGTGGGTCGCAAGGTCGAGGCCCTCGGACTCCTCTTCAGGGGAGACCCTGATGCCGATGAGGATGTCAGCGATCTTGAAGGCAACAACGGAAACCACAAGGCTCCAGACGATGGTGATCACGATGCCCATGAACTGGCCGTAGAACTGGCCGGCGATGGAATCCCAGCCTTCCTTGAAGCCCTGGCCGCCGAGGGACGGGGCGCAGAAGATGCCGGTGAGCAGGCCTCCGGTGATGCCGCCTAAGCCATGGACGCCGAACACGTCGAGGGAGTCGTCAATGCCGGTGAGCTTCTTGAAGCCGTGGACGCCCCACAGGCAGACGAAGCCGGCGACGATGCCGATGATCAGGGCGCCAACCGGGCCGACATAGGCGCAGGCCGGGGTGATAGCAACGAGGCCCGCAACGACGCCGGATGCGGTGCCGAGGGTGGAAGGCTTCTTGAAGAGCATCCACTCGCCGGCCATCCAGGCCATTGCCGCGGCAGCCGGGCAGATCACGGTGTTGATGAAGGCCAGGGCGGAGATGCCGTCAGCGGCCAGCTCGGAGCCGGCGTTGAAGCCCAGCCAGCCGACCCACAGGAGGGCGGCGCCAACGTAGGTGAACGACACGTTGTGCGGGGCAAGGACGGTGCGGCCGAGGTCGTGGCGCTTGCCGATCATGAACGCGCCCACGATGCCGCAGATGCCGGCGTTGATGTGGACTACGCAGCCGCCAGCGAAGTCATATGCATGGAACACGCTGTCGATGAAGCCGCCGCCCCAGACCATGTGCGCAAGAGGCGCATAGGAGAGGACGATCCAGATGCCCACTGCAAGCAGCAGGCCCGGGAACTTCACACGGCCGACCGTCGCGCCGACGATCAGGCAGGAGGAGATCGCGCAGAACGCGCCCTGGAAGATCACCCAGGTGTACTCGGAGAGGGTGCCGCTGAGCGAATCAGCATTGATGCCTACGAGCAGCGTCTTGCCAAAGCCGCCGAAGAAGTCGCCGAGGAACCCATCAGTCGGGCCGAAGGCGAAGCTGTAGCCGATGATGAACCACAGCAGGATCGCAATACAGAACACCGCGAGGGTCTGCTCGATGGTGGACAGCACGTTCTTGGCGCGCGCCATGCCGCCGTAGAAGAGGCCGATCGCCGGGATCGACATCAAGAGCACGAGCATGGCCGACATCAGGATGAACCCGTTGTCCGCAGTGCTCAGCGTGGGCGCTTCATCTTCGGCAAGCGCGACCGCTGGTGCGGCAAGCGCTCCGGCCAACATGATTGTTTTGGATAATCTCATATCTGTAATCTCCTCTTGTGGAAGGCAAATCAACATTGCGACTTCACGATAATCTCGTGGCCATTTAGGTGCAAACAAAAATTGTTTTTCAGATCGGGATTGGGCAATTTCGCACCATGCGCACCATAAAGATGCATCAATGGTGCATTTTTGGGGCATCGGACTTTCAAGTGGAGTGCTGATTTTGATTATCCTGAAAATTCAAGAGTAAATTCCGAGTGTTTGCCTGAAATGAAGGCGGCATGATGCAAAGCAAGCAGCCCGCGCCCTCAGCTGAGCACAGTCGATGCCTGGTCAAGTTCGCGCCAGAGCATGGTTGATATGCGTAAAGGAGCGGCGTTTTACAGCACCACCAGAGGGCAGGAGATCGCACGAGCCCTGCATGGATGCCATTCAAGAAAAAGCGCAGGACAAGATGCTCCTGCCCTGCGCTCAAGCCGCCCTGCCCTCTTTCAGTCGAGATTCGAGGGTATGCGGATCAAGGTGTCGGTTATGAAGTCGTCCACCCTGGGGCTCGTGATGATCCCGGCCACGGCCTGGCAGGCGCGCTTGATGGCATGGTAGCCCTGGCGCTCCGGCTGCTGACAGACCACGAACTTGAAGACGCCTGCGCGCACCAGCTCCTTAGTGGTGTAGATGTCATCGTAGGCCGAGGCGATGCACTGCCGCCCATCAAGCGCGATGAGCGCCGCGCCCACGCCCTGCGCGCCGGCGCCGGTGACGTAGACGCAGTTTATGAGCGGATCCTCGGCCATCACCGCGGTGGTGAGCTTCTGGGCGAGGATATCCGAGTCGTTGCACTCGCAGGTGCGGCGGATCTCGTAGGGCACCTTGAGGCTGTCGAGCTCGGATGTGAGCCCTTCGATGCGCTGCTCGTGCCCCAGCATGTGCAACGAGCCTGCGATGATGAGGATGCGCAGCTTGTCAAAGCGGGAGATGAGCGAGAGCATGCCGGCGCTGGTGCGCCCTGCTTTGAGGTAGTCCGACCCGACGTAGCACAGGCGGTTGGCGCCTTCGACGTCCGAGTTGACCAGGACCACGTGCACGCCGGATGCCGAGATCTCGTTGATCTTCGCGGCGATCCTGGGTGTTGAGATGGTCGCGATGCACAGCGCCGCGCAGCCCCTTGAGGAGAGCTCCTCGATGGCCTTCAGGTGCTCCTCCTCGTCGTAGCCCTGGATCTTGCGGATCACCACGTCCACACCCATGTCCGCAAACTCGCGCGTGGCGGTGCCTATCCCCTCGAGCACGTCATCGAAGAACACGTTCCCAATCGAAGGCAGCAGCACTCCAACCAGGTAGCGTCGGCGCATCCCCGCAAGGGCGCGGCCGGCGCGGTTTGGCACGTAGCCCATCTCGCGGGCCAGCGCCCTGATGCGCAGCGCCACCTCCGGACGCACCGATCCGCGGTCGTGGAGCACGCGGTCCACTGTCCCACGCGACACTCCAGAAGCTTCTGCCAGATCTTTTACGGTGATTGTCATGCGATCCTCCGTTTGTTGGCTGGATCTTATTAAATTCCGGGGCCTAAAAAGGAGGCGCGTGCGCCTCCTTTCCGTTCAAGCCCTGCTCAGGCGCGCATCAGGCGAACGGGTTCTCGCCCTTGTAGAGCACGCCGCGCGGCTGGTTGTAGGAGATGTCCTCGACGCCGAGCATCGAGAACACGTCAAACAGCGCCTTGCCCACATGGGCGAAGGCGACCGCGCCGTGGTGCGGGTAGCGCTTGGCGATGAGCACGTGGCGGTAGAAGCGCCCCATCTCCGGGATCGCGAACACGCCGGTGCCGCCGAAGGACCTGGTGCCCACCGGGAGCACCTCGCCTTCTGCCACATAGGCGTGCAGCACGGTGTCCGGGGTGCTCTGGAGGCGGAAGAACGTGATCGGGCCTTCGACGATGTCGCCCTCGAGGGTGCCGCGGGTGAAGTCAGGCTCCGACCCCTTGGGCTCGAGCAGGCGGTGCTGGATGATCTGGTAGTTGATCTTTCCCAGGCGCTGGCCGCAGTCCTGCCTCTTGGTGAGCTTGCAGAACGGGGTGTTGCCGCAGTGGAAGCCCATGAAGGTGTCGGTGAGCTGGTACTGCGGGTACTTGGGCTTGATCTCCTCGTTGAAGAGGTCGGCGGGCACCGAGTTGTTGATGTCAAGGAGCGTCACGGCATCCTCGGTCACGCAGGCTGCGATGTACTCGGAGAGCGCCCCGAAGATGTCAACCTCGCAGGCCACCGGCATGCCGCGGGAGGCCAGACGCGAGTTGACGTAGCAGGGCTCGAAGCCGAACTCCTTGGGGAAGGCCGGCCAGCACTTGTCGGCGAAGACCACGTAGTCGCGCTGCCCCTTGTGCTCCTGCGCCCAGTCGGTGAGCGTGAGCTCGAACTGCGCCATGCGCTCTAAGAGCTTGGGATAGGTGTTGCCCTTGCCAAGCTCGCGCTGCATGTCCTCGACCACTGCGCCAATGCGCTTGTCGCCTGCGTGCGCCTTGTAGGCGACGAGCAGGTCGAGCTCGGAGTTCTCCTCTATCTCAACCCCGAGATCGTACAGGCCCTTTATCGGGGCGTTGCAGGCGAAGAAGTCCTGCGGGCGCGGGCCGAAGGCGATGATCTTGAGCTTGGAGAGGCCCAGGAGCGCGCGGGCGACCGGCCTGAAGTCCCTGATCATCGATGCGATGTCAGATGCGGTGCCCACCGGATACTCGGGGATGTAGGCCTTGAGCTTGCGAAGCCCCAGGTTGTAGGAGCAGTTGAGCATGCCGCAGAAGGCGTCTCCGCGCCCGTCCACGAGGTCCTTGCCAGTCTCCTCGGCTGCGGCGGCGTACATGCAGGGGCCATCGAACTCACGGGCGATCAAGGTCTCAGGGGTCTCAGGGCCGAAATTGCCAAGGAAAACCACGAGGGCGTTGCAGCCTGAGGCCCTGGCCTCGGCTACGGCCTTCCTGGCGTCAAGCTCGTTCTCAACCGTGGTCTTGATCTCGGCAATTTCAATGCCCTGATCCTTGCACGCGGCCACGATGGCGGCGCGGCGGCGCTCTGAGAGCGAACGGATGAAGCAGTCGCGCGAGACGGCGATGATGCCTAGCTTCTCCTTGGGGATGTTGGTGGAAGTCATGTGTTGTCTCCTTTTTTTAAAATCTTTTTGCTGTGTTGTTCAGGCCTTGAGGTTGTCGCCTACCAGGCGGCCTATCGTGATCCCCGACTTGCCCTCGGGCGAGTCCGGGTGCGCGAAGAGCCATTTGTTGTTGTGGGTGAGGGATCCGGCCTCGCCGCCGCGCCCCACGCCCTGCGGGCGGTCGGTGTTCGTGCCGCGCGGGAGCGCGACAAGCACGCGGAAGTAGCTGTTGCCGCTGGCGTTGCAGGGGGCGTAGTGCAGCGTGGTCTCGTAGAAGAGCACTGCGGTGCCTGCCGGCAGCAGGAAGGTCTCGACGCTCGAGGTGTCGATGATCCCGTCCTTGATGGCTGTCATCGGCGCGACCATCAAGAGGCAGTCGTTCTCGGCGATGTTGACCTCGCAGTTGCGATGGTACTCGAGGGCGTTCAGCACATGGTTGTCGCCTGAGCAGTAGCCAAGCTCGACGGGGAGCCCGCCGAAGACGCGGTCCTGGATGTCATTAAAGAGCGCCCTGTCCGCTTCGAGGATTGGCTCGGAGGCGACATAGGCGGTGCCCTTTTGAGGCAGCGGGGTCTTCTTTAAAAGCTCCACGGCCTTCCTCACGTCGATGTCCTCGACCACCTTGCCGTAGCGCTCAAAGAGCCTTGAGGAAACGGTCGGGTATTCCTGCTTTTCTCCGCCCAGGGCGTTGCGCATGCGCGCGAGCATCGAAAACGGGGCGCGCAGCGCAGGATAGAGCGCCTTGTAGACTGAAAAGACCTCGTTGTACCTTGCCACCTCGGTCGGATTTGGCACCGAGGCGGTCGTGCTTGCGCGCACGCACCTGCGGCAGCCCTCGCGGGCGTCCTTGTAGATGCCTGCGGCCACGCCTGCGAGGATCGCAGCTCCCAGGGCCGGGCCTTCCTTCGACTCCATGGTGCGCACGGCGCAGCCCATGGTGTCGGCGAGCATCTGGCGCCAAAGCGGGGAGGATGCGCCGCCGCCGCAGGCCTTGAGCTCGCTGGGGGTTATTCCCATCTCGCGCAGCACCATCAGGTTGTGGCGCTGGGAGAGCGCCACGCCCTCCATAACGGCGCGCACCAGGTGGGCGCGGGTGTGGCGGGCGGTGAGCCCGAAGAACACGCCGCGGGCCTCGGGATCGAGCACCGGCGAGCGCTCGCCCATGAGGTAGGGGAGGTAGATGAGGCCGTCGGAGCCCGAGGGGATCTTCGAGGCCTCGTCAGTCATGAGATCGTAGGGATCGACTCCCGACTGCTGCGCCGCGTCCTTCTCAGGCTGGTAGAACTCGTCGCGCATCCAGCGCAGCGAGAGTCCGGCTGCGAGGGTGCATGACATCGCCGTCCACTCCCCGTCCACGGCGCTGCAGAAGGTGTGCACGCGCCCCAGGGGATCGATTGAGGGCCTCGAGGTGTGGGCGAAGACCACGCCCGAGGTGCCCAGGGTCACGAAGGCGTCGCCATCGGCGCACACCCCGGTGCCGAGCGCGGCGCAGGCGTTGTCGCCGCCACCTCCTGCGACCACGGTGCCCTCGGTGAGGCCGCAGTCCTTGGAGGCCTGTGCGGTTATCCTGCCCGCGACCTCGCCTGAGCCCACGAGGTCAGGCAGCAGCGCGCGGTCGATGTCCAAGGCATCCAAGATCTCCTGCGACCACTGGCGCTTCCTGATGTCCAGGAGGTTGGTGCCCGAGGCGTCGGATACCTCCTGGAGGATCTTGCCGGTCAGGCGGTAGCGCACATAGTCCTTAGGCAGCAGGATGTGCGCGCACTTCTTGAAGATCTCAGGCTCGTGCTTGCGCACCCAGAGGATCTTCGGGGCGGTGAAGCCGGTGAGCGCGGGGTTGGCGCAGATCTCCACCAGGCGCGAGCGGCCCACGGCCTTTTCTATCTCCTCGCACTCCTCGCCGGTCCTGGCGTCGCACCAGAGTATGGCGTTGCGCAGCACCTGTCCCTTCTCATCGAGCATCACCAGTCCATGCATCTGCCCTGAGATGGCGGTTGCCGCGATGTCGTGCGGATCGATGCCGGCTTTCCTTATGACGTCCTTGGCGCTCTTGCAGGCTGCCTCGTACCACAGCCTGGGATCCTGCTCGGCCCAGCCGTTCTGCGGCTGGATGAGCGGGTATTCCACGGTTGAGGAGGCAAGCACCCTGCCCGCCTCGTCAAAGGCCACGGTCTTGGTGCCGGAGGTTCCCAGATCGATTCCCAATAGGTATTTCATTTCTTGTCCTTCCTTGCAGGGGGCTTTCACGCCCCCCGATTTTATGAGGATGCCGTCTGCGCGTGCGTATCAGCGTGCACGTTTCTTCGAGAGCACGTCGATGACCACGGCGATGAGCAGCACCAGGCCCTTGACGGTGCGCTGCCAGTTGGCGTCGATGCCCAGGATCGACATGCCGTTGTTGAGCACGCCCATGAATACCGCGCCGATGACCGCGCCGCCCACGGTGCCGACGCCGCCGTAGGCCGAGGCGCCGCCGATGAAGCAGGCGCCGATGGCGTCAAGCTCGTAGCCGTTGCCGGCGGTCGGGGCGGCCGAGTTGAAGCGGGCTACGCAGACCAATGCCGCGACTGCCGCGAGGAAGCCCATGTTGACGTACGCAAGGAAGAGCAGGCGGTTGGTGTTGACGCCTGAAAGCTTGGCGGCCTTCTCGTTGCCGCCTAGGGCATAGAGCCTCCTGCCGGTGGTGGTCTGGTTGGCGATGAAGGAGAACGCCGCGACTATGACGACGAGCAGGATCAGGATGACCGGGATGCCCTTGTTGGAGCCCAGGAGGTAGCCCGAGGCGATGAGCACCGCGACCACGATCGCGGCCTTGAAGGCGAACGCGCCCATTGGATCGACCTCGTAGCCCTTGCGGATCTTGGAGGCGCGGCTCCAGATGATCGCGGCGATGTAGGCTGCGCACAGCACCAGCGTCACCACCATGGTCACCGCGAAGGCGTCGGCGCGCTTTGCCGGCAGGAACGAGGTGAAGTAGTGCAGGTACTCAGGCGGGAACGGCGAGATGGTGAGGCCGTTCAAGACCAGGAGCGCCACGCCGCGGAAGAGCATCATGCCGGCGAGGGTCACGATGAACGAGGGGATCCTCACGTAGGCTATCCAGAAGCCATGCCAGGCGCCGATCGCGATGCCCACGAGCAGGCAGATGGCGGTGGAGAGGTAGATGTTGATCTCGAGGTTCACCATCAAGACGCCCGCGATGGCGCCCACCAGGCAGACTATCGAGCCCACCGACAGGTCGATGTTGCCGCAGCCTATGATGCAGAAGAGCATGCCGACTGCGAGGATGATGACATAGGAGTTCTGGGAGATGATGTTCGTGAAGTTCTGCGGCGCGAACATCGAGCCGTGCCCGGTGGCGCGGATGGCGATCTCGAAGAGCACCATCACGACCACGAGCGCGATTAGCAGCGAGTTGCGCTTGAACATGTCGAGGATCTGGTTCATTTGCTTTGCCTTATGCGTTTGCATGTGCCTCCTGCGCGCTCTTAGCGGCAGGGGCGTTGGAGTTCATGATTGCGGACATGATGCTTTCCTGGGAGGCCTTCTCCCTGGGCATCTCCGCGACGATGCGGCCTTCGTTGACGACGTAGATGCGGTCGCACATGCCGAGGATCTCGGGGAGCTCCGAGGAGATCATCATGACCCCCTTGCCCTGCTCGACCAGCTTGTTGATGAGGCAGTAGATCTCGTACTTGGCGCCCACGTCGATGCCGCGGGTGGGCTCATCGAGGATCAGCACGTCAGGCTGCGCGTAGATCCACTTGGCAAGCAGCACCTTCTGCTGATTGCCGCCTGAGAGCGCCCCGACTTCCTGGCGCACCGAGGTGCACTTGGTGTTGAGATCCTCCTTAAGCACGGTGGCGTCGTTGAGTTCCTTGTCCTTGTCGAGGATCCCGTGCGAGGAGACTCGCGAGAGCCTTGCAAGCGTGGTGTTGTCGACGATGGAGTCCATCAGCACCAGCCCGTCGCCCTTGCGGTCCTCGGTCACATAGGCCACGCCGTTCTGGATGCACTCGCCGACGTTGCGCAGCTCTACCTCCCTGCCCTTGAGGAAGATCTGCCCTGACACAAAATTGCCGTAGGAGCGGCCGAAGACGCTGCGCGCAAACTCGGTGCGGCCAGCGCCCATCAAGCCTGACATGCCCACGACCTCTCCCCTGCGGATCTTTACGTTGATGCCGTCGCAGGCCTTGCGCCCGGGCACCAGCGGGTTCATGACCGTCCAGCCGCGCACCTCCATGAGCACCTCGTCCGAGGGCTTGGTCGTGCGCTTGGGGAAGCGGTCGGTGAGCGCGCGGCCCACCATGCCGGAGATGATCCTCGACTCGGGGACGTCATGCCCCTGGTTGTCGAGCGTCTCGATGGTCGCGCCGTCGCGGATCACCGTGATGGAATTGGCGATGTAGCTGATCTCATTGAGCTTGTGGGAGATGATGATCGAGGTCATGCCCTGGTCGCGGAAGCGAGCGATGAGGTCCAGGAGCTTCTTGGAGTCGACCTCGTTTAGCGACGCGGTGGGCTCGTCGAGGATGAGGAGCCTCACGTTCTTCGAGATGGCCTTGGCGATCTCGACGAGCTGCTGCTTGCCCACGCCCAGGTCCTTGACCAGCGTGCGCGGATCCTCGTCGAGCCCAACGAGATCCAGGAGCTCACGCGCTCTCTGGTAGGTGCGCGGCCAGTCCATTACCTTCCCGGAGAACTTCTGCGTGCGCTCGTTGCCCAGGAACATGTTCTCGGCGATCGAGAGGAAAGGGACCAGAGCCAGCTCCTGGTGGATGATCACGATGCCCTTGCGCTCGGAATCCTTGATGCCCTTGAACGCGCACTTCTCCCCGTCGAAGATGATGTCCCCCTCGTAGCTGCCGTAGGGGTAGATGCCGGAGAGCACGTTCATGAGCGTCGACTTGCCCGCGCCGTTCTCGCCCACCAGCGCATGCACTTCGCCTTCCCTGACCTCGAGGTTTACCCCCGAGAGCGCGGCGACCTTGCCAAAGCGCTTGACGATGCCCTGCATCTTCAGAAGAATCTTGCTGTTTTCCATATGCCTGCCAATGCTGCAAGGGGGCTTGCGCCCCCCGCATGACCAATTTCCGTCAGATGTCCTTTTCCTTGTAGTAGCCGGAGTCGATGAGCAGTTCCTTGTAGTTGTCCTTGGTGGCCGCGACCGGGTTGCAGAGGTAGGAAGGGATGACGCCGGTGCCGTTGTCGTAGGTCTTGGTGTCGTTGACCTCGACGGTCTTGCCGGCGACGATCTCATCGACCATCTTCACGACCTGAGCCGCGAGCGTGCGGGTGTCCTTGAACACGGACATGGACTGATAGCCCTTCTTGATGTTCTTGACCGAAGGCTTGTCGCAGTCCTGGCCGGTGATGACCGGCATGTTGCTGGCGTCATAGCCGTTTGAGAGCAGCGCGTTGGTCACGCCGTTGGCGGTGGCGTCGTTCGAGCAGAGCACGGCGTCAAGCTTGGTCCCGTCAGGGGCGTAGCCTACGGAGGAGATGATGTTCTCCATGCGCTTCTGGGCCTCCTCGAGGTTCCAGTTGAGGGTGGCGGCCTGCTCCTTGGTGGTCTGGCCGGACTTGCAGACGAGCTTGCCCGAGTCGAGGTAGGGCTTGAGGATCTTCATGGCGCCGCCCCAGAAGAAGTTGACGTTGTTGTCATCGGTCGGCCCGGTGAAGAACTCGATGTCAAAAGGGCCCTTCGCTTCCTTGAGCTTCAAAGCTTCCTCGATGTACTTGCCCTGGATCTCGCCAACCTTGAAGTTGTCGAAGGTGGCGTAGTAGGAGACGGCGTCGGAGTTCATGATCAGGCGGTCGTAGGCGATGACCGGGATCTTCTTCTCCTTGGCGCCCTTCAAAACCTCGGTGAGGGCCGAGCCGTCGATGGAGGCGATGACGATGACATCGTCGCCGTGGGCGATCATGTTCTCAATCTGGTTGACCTGGGTCGGGATGTCGTTGTCGCCCGCGTAGAGCAGCTCGACCTGGTGGCCGGCCTTCTCAAGCATGGTCTTCATGTTCGCGCCATCCTGGTTCCAGCGCTGGAGGGACTGGGTGGGCATCGAGACGCCGATCTTGGCGGCAAGGGCACTCTGGGCTGAAAAGCCCGCGGCGATGACGGCTGCGCAAAGGACGGTGAGGCAGGTCTTGATCTTCATGTTCGGATACTCCTTTTGTTTTGATAGTTCAGGGCGCGGCACTTTTGTGCACGTGCACATATCGAGCATAAAAGGTTTTCCGCAAATTTCACCTCGGCAAAAACCTGATCCCGAATAATCTGTGATGTCAATCATGTTTTGGTTTAGCGATATTATCTCTATTTATCATAAGGTTAAATTTACATGTATGTCAGCAATGGAGCATTTTCCAAACCGTTAAAATCATCAATAAAACGTTTACGGAGTTTGCATTTGTAAATGAGGCTTTATAAAAGGCACAAAAGCCTTAGATATGCTGTTTGGAGGATTAGATGAGAATTTTTTTAAAACAGAGTCCAAATGCACGGAGTGCACGCCAAAAATGCTCGGCCACTGTGAGGCGCACGGAGTGCCTAGTTTTCTATTGAAAATGTGACAACGATCGAATATCACCATCAGCAAGCGCAGGAAAGCCTGAGCATAGACCTGCACATCGCTTTTCAAAGGCGAGCTGGCTCACATCCAAGGTTTTTGAAAAGTGCCTTAAGCCATAGCAGGCGCAGCACGTGCCTGCCCACAGATGCACGCCATCCCCTGCGCTGGCGCACGTGCGCAACGGATCGCCGCGCGCGGCTGTCTGCGGGATCGAGGTTGTAGAACAAGGCACGACTGGCCAGAAGAGCATCTCTCATGGGTGGCGGCCGCAGGGTCAAGACCGGCAGGAGCGACGCCGAGTGGCTCGCCAGCTCGCTGTGCTTCGGCTCGTACAAGCACGTGTGCGACGACGAGGATCTGGACAACCGCGACTGCATCCGGGCCCGCAACGCCCAAAAGGAGCTGCTCAAGCAGACCAAGCAGCAGATCCCCAGCTTCCTCCACGCCCAGGGGCGCTCATACGACGGCACCCCATGGACCGACCGCTTTTTCAAATGGATCAAGGGGCTGGAGATGAGCGCCAGGAAGCGCGGGGCGCTGGACGCCCATCTGAACTCCCATCACTTCCCCGACGAGGAGCATGGACTCGAGGATTGAGGAGATGGCCAGGGAGGAGCGCTGCCTCGAGCGCGCCCGCAGGCTCATAGCCATGAAGGGCATCGCGACCAACACCGCCATGTCGCTGCTGACCGAGGTCGGCGACTTCGCAAGGTTCGCGAGCGCCGACGCCTTCGCCGCCTTTCTGGGGCTGGTGCCGGGAGAGCAGTCCAGCGGCGGCAGGGAGCAGCGCACAGGCATCACCAAGGCAGGGAACTCGCACCTGCGGAGGCTGCTGGTCGAGTCCGCCCACGGCTTCGTGCGATGCCGCTGCGCCACCGCCAAGTCCCTGGTGCTGAGAAAGCGCCAGGAGGGTCTTCCGGACGAGGTCGTGGCCTACGCCGACCGGGCGGCGAGGAGGCTGTCGCACAGGGCCAGGCACCTGCTTGAGAAGAACAACAAGCCCTACAACGTTGTCGTGGCGGCAATAGCGCGCGAGATGGCCTGCTTCATCTGGGGCATGATGAACGGCCTGTGCCGGACGCGCGCCGAGGCGCAGGGCTGAATGGCGGCGATGCGGGATCAGGAATAATCTCAGGACAAGCAAACGGAAATTGCAAGGAGGCCCCAGGCAAGGAAGGCGGCAGGACAGGACGCTCTGACGGATGCAAAGGTTGAACTATCTGCGACATGACTTTGAAGGCGCCGAGCGACCGGCGATCCTCGACGAAAGACAGCAGAGTTCTCGGCAAACCATCGACCTGCGTTAACCAACACGCGCATATCAGAGTGGCCAGTCCCGAAAGGCAACCGGAGAGAACGTCCTGTTCTGCAGCCTGACCACAAAAGTAGGCATCATGCTGAAAACTTGTGGAATTTGCCCCTTGACTGGGGAGCACTTCATATCAGCCCTGGCAACATGGCAGACCAGGGCAAAAGTTTCAGGAACGAAACATGAAGAATAGGTTTTGCCTACCCGAAGATCTCCGAGTACTTGTAGCGGCCCGACATGATGAAGCTCTCCATGAGGTTGCGCTTCTCGATGAGCTTGGGCTTGCAGAGGTAGGACTTCACGGGTCCGGTGCCGTTGTCGTAGTTCGAGGTGTCGTTGACCGTAGGCTCAGAGTTCTTGGAGATGGCCGTGACCATCTGCACGATCACGGGATAGGTGGCGCGGGGATCCTTTAGGACTGTGCTCCCCCGCTCTCCCTTGGCGATCCCGCGAAGCTGGCTGAGCGCGGCGTCCTGCCCCGTGATGTAAGGCATCTCATCTTCCTTGTAGCATGCGTTCTTGGGGGAACGCACTATGCCGTCGGATAGCAAGTCCGAGGCGCTGTAGACAGCGTCGAGCTTCTTCCCGCCCCTGCCGTAGCCCTGGGACTTGATGAGGCCGGCCATGCGCTTTAGCGCCTGATCGTAGCTTCCGTCCCTTATGGCGGTGTCCTTAAGCTCAACCTGCCCTGAAGGCACCACAAGCTGCCCGTCCTCGATATAGGGATCGAGCACATCCATCATCCCGCGGTAGAAGTAGGCCGAGCTTGAGTCCTCAAGCGGCCCCGAGAAGATCTCGATGCTCGCGCTCTCATCCCTGCTGCCAAGCCCCAGGGCCTTGGCTATGGAGCGCACCGGCATCCTTCCAGCCTCGATGCTGTTGTAGCCCGCGTAGTAGTCCACCGCATCAGCCCCGATGATCAAGCGATCGTATGAGATCACGGAGACCTTGTTCTGCCTTGCAAGCTCGAGCGAGTCCTTGATGGCCGCGCTGTCTATGGGCACGACGATGAGGATCCCGCAACCGTCGTCCTTGACCATGCGCCTAAGCTGGCGGTCCTGGAGCTCGGGGGTGCCGTCGCCGCCGTAGTAGAGCTCGACTGTGAAGCCAGCCTTCTCAAGCTCCTGCTTGAGCTCAGGCCCTTCGCGGTACCAGCGCTCGATGTTCTGAGCGGGAAGCGGGAGGCCGACGATCGGAGAAGCGCCGCCCACTGATGGCAACGTTGCGATTAAGCCTGAAACAGCAAGTTTTAAAAAAGTTGTGATCTTCATATGACTGCGATTCCTTACCTGACCTCAACGATAGGTGAAATTTCAGCAACCGCAAATAGTATCGTTACGATATGTGATAAAAAATCAAATTTAATTCAAAAGCAAATGGGCCGGCCATTTGGCTCCCATGCAGAGGCGTCACAGGTGCTGCGTTTTCTCGTTTGATACGCAAGGAATGAATATATTGTTATATATAATAAATAAGATAAATAACCAAGGCTGCGCCCAGAGCTCTGACACAAAATAAGGCTGCGGACGATCAAAATCAGAGACTGGAGGCTTCATGCTGAAAAATCCGATTTACGTCGTAAAGTCGAAACGTTACCATAAAGAGACAAATGAGCACCTGCGATTCTTAGTGCCAATGGAAGCCGCGCCCTGCCCTCCTGGGCATGGCAGGCGTCAGCGCTTTGGGGAGGGATCCCGATCCTTGGCAGTGCCTTTCGAGGAAGGCGCCTTGGGCCAGTCGTCGTCATCGTCGTACTTTGGGGACGGCATGTCATGGCCATGAAGAGCGCGGTACTGCTCGCGCTCGGCCTTGCGCTGCTCGAGGATCTTCTTGAGCTTGCCGTTTTCAAGCTTCTTTTGCTCCTTGAGCGCGTTCATCACCGTCCCGATCACGAAGAGGAACGGGATGGCGATGGCAAGCGCGGCGCCCCAGCTCATCTGTCAGGGCTTCGAGAGCATGGCCTTGAGGTCCGAGAGGCTCTGCACAGCCCCGCGGTATTCACGGCCGTCGATGATGAGGTACGGGGTGCCGGTGATCTGGAGCTGCCGCGACTTGGCAAGATCATTGCGGATCTTCCCCTGGGGGCGGCCGGACTTCATCTCCTCGTCCACCTTGTCCCATTTGATCCCGACGGACTTGGCAAGCTCCTTTAGGGCATCGACGCTGTTTGGGTCAGCCTCGTCGTGCATCAGGCGATCATGGAAGGCGAAGAACTTCTCCTTGTCCACGTTGTAGATAGCCTGGGCGACGGTGGCGCTGATGGCCGAGGTCTTGGCGATCACCGGAAGGTTGACGTAGGAGACGCGCAAGTCGAGAGACTTGTCCTCGAGCGCCTGCTCGACTATGGGCTCCATGGCCTTGCAGTAGCCGCAGTTGTAGTCGTAGAAGTCCACGATGTAGTGCTTGGGGCCCTTGGGACCCTTGGCCGGAGTGTCCGGATCATCGCGGTAGGCGGCGCCGGTCTCATCCACGAGCTTGGCATGGCGATCCTGCTCCTGGGCCTCGAGCTTCTTGATGGCGTTGAGGATCACCTCGGGGTGCTGCTCGATGTAGGCCGCGGCGATCTTGCCGATCTGATCCTGCTGGGCCGCATCAAAGCTCCCCTCGTCTGCCTGAGCGGCAAAGGCCAGGGCCAAAGCCGCGGCAAACAGGGCTGTCTTCCTCATCATATGAACCTTCCGTTAATGTGTGACTGGCCGTAAATGTTAGCACGCATATGCAAAATGCGCCCAAGACGGCGCGGGGCCGCACGATGGCGGCCCCGCTTTTGGCGCTCATGCGCCGGCGGATTCAAGTCAATGGCCGCCTGCCATGCGCCTGAAGACCTCGGCCTCGTTGTCGAGCACCAGCTGGCGCTCCTCGGGCGGCAGCACCGCGTCTTCCTTGGTGAGCCTCAGGTAGCGCAGCGCGTAAAACAGCAGCGCCCTCCTGCAGGGGTAGACCACGGTCCCGTCCTTGCCCATGCCATAGTCGTACTCGATGGCGCGGCGGGAGGGCTCAGGCAGCTTGGGGTTGGCCTTGAGCACCAGATCGACGAGATCGTTCCAATCCGAGTCATCGCGGCTGGAGGTGCCGACCTCGCGGAAGCCGTTGCCCATGGGATCGGGGAAGCGGTCGTTCGGAGCCGGGGTCTGCGGGATGGCGCACTCGACGATGCGCGAGAGGACATAGTCGCGGAAGGCGTGGACGTCGTAGCAGTAGGCGCGGATGTGCCAGCGCATGCCGTCATAGGCAAGCCCGTGCGGGGCTATGAGGCGGTCCTGGTTTGAGGAGTCGTGCAGCGACATGTAGGTGATGTGCACCGCCCTGCGGGTCCTGATGGCCTCGAGCACGTTGTAGAGCACGCCGGCGCGGATGTTGCGGCGCGGGGGATTGAAGCAGGCGATGCCGACGGAAGGCATGAACCCGAAGAAGTTGCGGCTGTCGATGAGCTCGCCCCTGGCGGCCAGGAGCAGATCGTTCAAGTAGGACTCAGGCGCGCAAACCTTCGGGAACACCGGCTTGAAGTCGTCGGTCCTCAGGTAGACCTTGAGGTGGCGATCGTAGGAGAGATTGCGGCGCGGAGGCTGGGAGGCCTCGACAATGGCGTGGTAGCGCGAGAGGTCGAGGGATGCCTGGGGAACCGAGATGCTGAAGAATTGCACCAGATCCTTGCGGTTGATCTTGCCGTCGACTCCGAGCCTGAAGTCGATGAACTCGAGGCGCCGCTGCTGGTTCCACTTGTTGGACGCAGGTCCGTTGTCCTTCTTGTCTCCATCGCCCTTCGGGGTCTTCAATTCAGGATCTGTACTCATTTGCTGTTCATTCCATCCAATAACTGCAAAAGAAAATCCGCAGCCGGGCAAGCCGGAAGCGGGAGGGAAGCGGCCTTGGTTCAAGCGCACAGGCCATGATCCACTGATCAAGTCCATTATATAGTTTGAGCAAACATTTTAATCAGACTTGCGCAGATAATTATTCGAGTTTTAAACGAGCCTCACGCATACAGGCGAAATTTTTGTGTGGAGATGGCGCAATTTGGCACCGTCCGCACAATGGATGTGGGTTGGTAGTTGCCTTTGGCAGGATTTTATGTGGAGATCCGTCCTGCCTTAAGCAAATTTCAAGATTAGTCTAACAAGGCAAGGCAAATTATGCGTTATGCCGCTCAGCCGGCACTCATGAGATCCCGTTGAGCTTTTCTAGGCTCATGCTGATCATCCCTGAGACGATGTCCTCGCGGATGCGGTCGGAGATCTCGATGCGCGGCATCAAGGCCACCTCGGCTGCCGTAGGCAGCGAGCGCTTGAGGCGGTCGACAAGCCCGGGCTTGAGCGACTCGGTGTAGACGGCGACATAGCCCGGATTCATCACGCACATGACTGCGCGCAGCGTGCGCACCGCTAGATCGTCAGCCTGGATCTTCTCCAAGGGGAGCACTCCCTGATCGTTGTACATCGGGAAATAGCGCACCTCCCCTGCCATGCCGTCCTTGCCCTTTAGCACCTTCCCTGAATAGCAGAAGCCGCACGCCGGCGCGCGGCCGGGAACTAGCACCAATCCCGCGACGTACTCCTGATCCTTCTCGCGCTTGTAGCAGCCAAGCGCGGCGGCGTTGATGTCGGTCTCGAAGAAAACCGGAACCTTGAAGCGCGCCTCGAGGTGGTGGGATAGCCTGCGCGACTGCGGATCGTGGCGGATGGCCGACCCAACCCTGCCGCCCACGCTGTCAGAGGGCATGGAAAGTCCGATCATGGCAATCTTGGGGTAATTCTCGAGATAGCGCTCGATGCCGATTGAGAACTCGTCGGTGTGGATTGAGTCGGAGTCCGAGAGCAGCTCCTCGCGCCTCTCGATGCACTCGCCGAAGAGATCGTGCACCGAATAGCCGACGTACTCATGTCCTGCCCTGGAGTAGCAGGTGAGGATGAGCATGAGCTTGTAGGAGGGGTTGAAGCAGTAGGTCGAGGCCGGACGGCCGCCTGACGAGTTTGTGGGCGATCCCTCGAAGATCTCGCCGCTCTCAAGCAGGCCCTTTAAGAGCTTGTTCACGGTGACGACGGAGAGGCCGGTCAGTTCCTTGAGCCTGCTCACCGTGCAGATCTGCTCCTTGTGCAGCGCCGCGCGCACCTGCTGGAGGTGCTCCTCGCGCATGCTCCGCCCCTGGGCTTGAACGCCCTCGTTTTGTGACGCGCCCGGCATATTTGCCCCCGCTTTATTTATTGCCTTAATAAACTGACTTTAATAATTGTATCGCATGCCCAAAAGTTTGACCACTTTCATCATTTGGAAAATTCAGTTAGCAGTATAGAACTTCTTTTTTCGCATTACATAGCCATCTTGAACTGCATTTTTTGAACGCGTATATTAAATCAATTCGAGTGAAAAATAGCTGAAAAATTTTCTTTTGAAAATTTTAGAAAAGAACGCACAGCTTGCGATTTCTGCATTTATTTCCATAATTACAAGATGTTAATGACACAAAACATGCGTTTTAGCCGATCATGTATATGACGTCTAAAATTTTCATTTCCATTTGTGATTTTCATTTCCCCTTTTAAAATCACGTGCAACGGCTCCCGGCTAGGGGCCGCGTGAAAACACTTGCAAACGAGAGGAGCTTACTTTGCTTCAAATCAGATTACACGGCCGCGGAGGCCAGGGCGCTGTCACAACGGCAGAGATGCTGTCGCTTTCAGCATTCCTGGAAGGCCACTATGCACAGGCCTTCCCGAGCTTTGGTTCTGAGCGCACCGGCGCGCCGGTCGTCGCCTACGCGAGGATTGACGATAAGGAAGTGCGCACGCATGAGCCTATTCAGGAGCCTGATGTCGTGCTGGTCCAGGATCGCACTCTGCTGGGCGTCGTCGACGTGTTCGGCGGCTTGAGCCCGAAAGGCTACGCGATCATCAACACCGCTGAGAAGCCCGAGGACGTCGTCCCAGAGCTTTGCAAGAAGCTCCCCAAGGGGCACGTGCTGACTGTTCCGGCCACTGATTTCGCCATCAAGGCCATGAAGATGAACAAGCCGGGCGCGCCGATGCTGGCATCGCTTGCCGCCGCGACCGACGTGCTCAAGCTCGAGTCTGTGCAGAAGTCCTTCCAGACCCGCTACCCGGGCAAGGTCGGCGACGCCAACGCTGAAGCCGCCGCGCTCGCATACAACTACCTCAAGGACAAAATGAAGGAAGGCAAATAATGACTGAGCAGATTGAAGGATCCTTAGGCGTGGCGAAGGCTGTTGCCCTCTGCCGTCCCGGCATTGTTTGCGCCTACCCGATCAGCCCGCAAACCCACATCGTTGAGAACCTGGGCAAGTTCGTCAAGTCCGGCGCCCTCAAGAACTGCGACTACCTGAACGTCGAGTCCGAGTTCGCCGCAATCTCCGTGTCCATCGGCTCGTCAGCCGGCGGCGCGCGCACCTACACCGCCACCGCCTCCCAGGGCCTGCTGTTCATGACCGAGGGCATCTACAACGCCTCCGGCCTCGGCCTGCCCATCGTGATGACCGTCGCCTCCCGTGCAATCGGCGGCCCGATCAACATTTGGAACGACCACTCCGACTCCCTGTCGCAGCGCGACTCCGGCTGGCTGCAGCTCTTCTGCGAGTCCAACCAGGACGCTCTGGACACCCACATCATGGCCTTCAAGATCGCCGAGACTGTCGGCCTGCCGGTCATGGTCTGCATGGACGGCTTCGTTCTGACCCACGCTTTCGAGCGCCTCGAGCTGCCCACCCAGGAGCAGGTCGATGCCTTCCTGCCTGAGTACGAACCCCGCGAGTACCTCACCCCCAAGGAGCCGATCTCCATCGGCTCGATGGTCGGCCCCGAGGCCTTCACCGAGGTCCGCTTCCTCCAGCAGCGCAAGATGGCCAAGGCCCTCAAGGTCATCGAGGACGTCACCGCCGAGTACCGCAAGATCACCGGCCACCACTCCGGCGGCCTGCTTGACTGCTACCGCTGCGATGACGCCGAGCTCAAGCTCATCATCATGGGCTCCACCGTCGGCACCGCCAAGGACGAGATCGACCGCCTGCGCGACAAGGGCGTCAAGGTCGGCCTCATCTCCCTCAAGGCTTTCCGCCCGTTCCCGTACGAGGCGCTGCGCAAGGCCATCGGCGACTGCAAGAAGGTCGTCTGCGTCGAAAGGGCGTTCTCCTTCGGCTCCCGCGGCATCATCTGCCCTGAGGTCAAGCGCGCCATGGAAGGCACCGGCTGCGACGTCAAGACCGCGATCGCCGGCCTGGGCGGCCGCGCCATCTTCGGCACGACCATCAACGGCATCGTCAGGGCCGCGTTCGAAGGCAAGTTCAAGGACGAGATGACCTGGTTCGATGTCAACAGCAACGTCCTCAACAGCTACACCAAGGACGGCGAGGGCGTTACCTTCCCTGAAGGCCCGCTGTCGGACTCCCAGCTCCACGCTTCCGTGAAGTAACGCGTGTCAGGAGAATTTCAAATGCTAGAAAAGATCAAGTTCTATCAGACCGGCTCCAACACCGTTGGCAATCGTCTGCTCAACCCTTCGATGCGCACCATCCAGGCTTCCGTCGATCGCCCCAATGCCCTGATTTCCGGCCACAGGGCCTGCCAGGGCTGCGGCGAGGCGCTCGGCGCCCGCTATGCCATTGACGCCGCAATGCGCGCCACCGGCGGCCAGCTGATGGTCGTCAACGCCACCGGATGCCTCGAAGTGTTTTCCACCCCGTATCCTGAGTCGGCCTGGCGCCTGCCCTGGATGCATTCGCTGTTCGGCAACGCGGCGGCTGTCGGCTCAGGCCTTGCCTCTGCCGCTAAGATCCGCGCCCAGAAGAACGGCGACTCCGTGGTTCCCCGCGTGATCGCGCAGGGCGGCGACGGCGGCACCACCGACATCGGCATGGGCTGCCTCTCCGGCATGTTCGACCGCAACGACGATGTGCTGTACATCTGCTACGACAACGAGGCGTACATGAACACCGGCGTGCAGCGCTCCTCCGCCACCCCTCCTTCGGCCCGCACCGCGACCACCATGCCGGTGGGCGAGCACCCGGGCGCTGACTGGGGCAAGGGCAAGGACGTTCCGCTGATCGCCATGGCCCACGGCATCCCCTATGTCGCCACCGCCACCGTCGCGGACCTCCGCGACCTCGAGCAGAAGGTGACCAAGGCGATGAGCTACCACGGCGCACGCTACATCCAGATCCTGGTGCCCTGCCCGCTGGGCTGGGGCCTCAAGTCCTCCGGACTCACCGTCACCGCCGCGCGCCTTGCCATGGAAACTGGCTTCTACCCGATCTTCGAGGCCGAGTACGGCAAGATCACTTCCGTCCGCAAGATCCGCGCCAAGCAGCCGGTCACCAACTACCTCAAGATCCAGAAGCGCTACGCGCATCTGCTCAAGAAGAACGCCGATCCGAACACCGTCGCGCGCCTCCAGGCGATGTGCGACCAGAACATCAAAGACTTCGGCCTGCTCGGCGACGATCAGCCCGAGCTCAACCCGACCGCCATCCAGGCGTACGAGCGCAGCCAGGCAATCTAAGAGAGGAGCGAGATTTAATATGTTGAAGAAAGCATTCGCCGTGACCCTTGATCCGGCGACCTCACTTGAGAACCACACCGGATCCTGGCGCACCCTGCGTCCGGTCAACGTGTTCAAGCTTCCGCCCTGCAACAAGCAGTGCCCCGCCGGCGAGAACATCCAGCAGTGGCTGTACTATGCCGCCCAGGGCGACTACGAGCAGGCTTGGCGCATCCTAACCGAGGAGAACCCGTTCCCTGCCTGCATGGGCCGCGTCTGCTACCACACCTGCGAAGGCAAGTGCAACCGCGGGCTCCTGGACGAGTCGGTCGGCATCAACTCCGTTGAGCGCTTTCTGGGCGACTATGCCCTCGAGCACGGCCTGGCCTTCAAGCGCCCGACCCGCGAGTCCGGCAAGAAGGTCCTGATCATCGGCGCCGGCCCTGCAGGCCTTTCCGCCGCTTATCACCTGCGCAGGTTCGGCCACACCGTCCACGTCGTCGAGCAGGGCAAGGAGCCCGGCGGAATGATGCGCTACGGCATCCCGACCTACCGCCTGCCGCGCGACATCCTGGACAAGGAGATCAAGCGCATCACCGACATGGGCGTCACCATCGAGTGCGGCCGCAAGGTTGATGACATCGAGGCCGAGAAGGCCAAGGGCAAGTACGATGCAGTGATCCTCGGCCTGGGCGCCGGCATTTCCCAGAATGTCGACATCCCGCAGGGCGACACCAACCACATCCTCAACGCCCTGAAGGTCTTAGGCGAGATCGAGACCACCGGCAAGCTTGATTCCGAAATCAAGGTTGCACGCAAGGTCGCCGTCTACGGCGGCGGCAACACCGCAGTCGACGTCGCCCGTTCGCTCCGCCGCTTCGGCGCAGAGCCCATCATCGTCTACCGCCGCAACCGCGACAAGATGAGGGCCTCCGAGGAGGAGATGGCTGCGGCAGAGGCCGAAGGCGTGCAGGTCAAGTGGCTGTCCACCATCACCGGCGCTTCCAAGGACAAGCTGAAGATTGAGAAGATGGCCCTCGACGAGAACGGCTATCCTCAGCCTACCGGCGAGTTCGAGGAGCTCCCCGCCGACGCCGTCGTCCTGGCCCTGGGCCAGAACGTCGACCAGGCCGCGATCCAGAAGCTCAAGGAGCTGAAGTTCGAGAAGGACTCCCTGATCGTCGATCCGGTCACCCTCGAGACCTCCGTCAAGGGGATCTTCGCAGCCGGCGACTGCGCGACCCGCGACAGGACCGTGACCCACGCCATCGGCATGGGCAAGAACGCCGCACGCGCCGTCAACGCCTACCTCAAGGGCACCGTCTACAAGAAGCAGCCCAAGCACGAGGACGCGAAGTTCGAGGACATGCACCCTTGGTACTACTCCGAGGCTCCGAAGACCGTGCGTCCTGAGCTCGAGGCGGCCCGCCGCACCAGCAACTTCGACGAAGTGCAGCATGGCCTGACCGAGGAGAACGCGATCTTCGAGGCAAGGCGCTGCCTCTCCTGCGGCAACTGCATGGAGTGCGACAACTGCTACGGCGTCTGCCCTGACAGCGCGATCATCAAGCTCGGCCCGGGCAAGGGCTACGAGTTCAACTATGACTACTGCAAGGGCTGCGGCATCTGCGCGCAGGAGTGCCCTTGCGGCCACATAGCGATGGTCCCCGAGAAGATCTGACGCAATAGCCAGAACCTGACGAAGGGCGGAGGCGCAAGCCTCCGCCCTTCTTGCGTCGTGGAAAGCTGATTCAGAGACAGCGCCTTGCCCTTCTCGAGGGCTGGCAGATGATTGTCCAGCCCGCCTGGACCGCACGTTCATTGGTTCATGGTTGCAATGGATGATGGCCATGGACCAGGACGCCTGGGCCTGCCGGGCGTTTAAAAAGCCGCCGTCCCGCGAGGGGCGGCGGCTTTTGGCGCCTTATCAGGCTTAGAACTTGAACCTGCCCACGATGCCTGCAAGCTCGTGCAGCTCGTCGTTCGACTTCTGCACGTCGACGACCACCGCCTCGGTCTGCTTGGTCAGCGCGGCCGAGCTCTGGTTGATGCCATGGATGTTCGAGGAGATCTCGGAAGTCGCCGTGGTCTGCTCCTCAGCCGCGGTCGCGATCTGCGAGATCTGCGCGTTGACATCGGACACCTTGCCGATGATCCCCTGGAGCAGCGTCTCGACCTCGCCTGAGACCGAGGCCAGCTTGTCCATGTTCTCTACCGAGCCCATCATCGCGGTGTTGGCGTCCTTGGCGTCAGACTGGATCTGAGAGACCATCTTGGTGATCTCCTGCGTGGACTTGGCCTGACCTCGTCGGCGACCACCGCGAAGCCCTTGCCGGCCTCGCCGGCGCGGGCGGCCTCGATGGCCGCGTTGAGCGCCAGCAGGTTGGTCTGGTTGGCTATCTCGTCGATGGTCTCGACGATGGTGCTGACCTTCTGCACCTGCTCGACGAGCTTGCTCACCTGGCCCGCATCGTCGTTTGACTTGGAGACCTGCGAGCGGATCCCGCTGATGGCCTCCCTGACCTTGTCGACGCCCTGAGAGGTGACCTTGCTCGCCTCCTCGGCGGTGGCAGCGGCCTGCTGGCAGTTCTTGGCGATATCCTGGGTTGTGGAGACCATCTCGTCAGCTGCGGCCGCAACCGTGCTCGCGCGGTTCTGGCTGTCGGCAACCCCCGAGCTCATGTCCCCGCAAGCGCTGTTGATGCTGCCCATGCTCGCGCCGATGTCGTCGGTGGCCTTCTGCACGGTGCCGATGGAGTCGCGCAGCCCCTGCCTCATCGACTCAAGCGAGCGGATGAGATCGCCGAACTCATCGCTGCGGCTGGATGTCACAGGCTGCGAAAGATCGCCCTTTGACAGCGCCGCCGTGGACTTCATGGCCTGGCGCAGCACGCTGACCATCTGGCGGGAGAGCAGGATGGCCACGAGCACGCCTGCTATGACCGCCAGCAGCGCGGCGATGCACTCGATGACGATGGGCCTGTTGCTCTTCAGGGTGTCGATGCTGTCCTGCACGCTCATGAGGCGGTCGCGGATCCCGCCGTTTATCTTGTGCTCGGCCTCGCCGATGGCCGGGAAGACCTTCTTGGTGTACCCCTCGCGGGCGCCGACGGCGTTCTTGCGCTCAAGCACTGGGGCCATGTAGGTGTTGTAGTTGTCGACGAAGGCGGCGATCGCGTCTCCTATCTCCTTGACCTCCTTCCTCTCGCCGAAGAGCTGCTTGAGCCTCTCGTGATCCTTGTTGAGCGCGGCGATGGTGTCCTCGATGCCCTGCTTGTTCTCAGGGGTATAGGTGCCAAGGTTGGCGTTGAAGTTGAAGGCGTAGGAGCGGAACCTCTGCACGTCCTCAAGCGCGGTCATGAATGCCTTGTATTCGGTGCCCAGAGTGTAGTCGGCCTTCACCGCCACGCCCTTGCTGCCAGACATTATGAAGATCCCGGTTCCAGCCGCGATGAGCGTGAAAACGATCACAACGAGGAACGCAAGCAGCATCCTTGCCTGCACGCTCAGGCCTATGCTGACGCCAGACGCACCTTTTGCTTTTGCCATTTTTCTTGTTTTCCTTATGTTTGCTTGATGGTTCTTAAAGGTCCCAGAAGGGACTTTTGGAGCGGTACCTTGTGGCGCCCTATTTCCAGCAGGCGGGACCTGCGCCCGCATTTCCATAAGATAGACGGCATTCGGCCCGAAAAATGCCTGCCATGCAGGGTGTACGCATGAGCCTACCTTGAGAGGGCGTCCCTGGCCACCTGCTTGAACATGCCTTGATCGTATGCGATCCCCAGGTACTCAATTGCGCCGTC
>CACYPI010000034.1 GCA_902776275.1 uncultured Aeromonadales bacterium | reverse complement strand
GCCTGACTTCGAGCGGCTCATGCTCGACGCCTACGGCCGCCTCGGGATCTCGCGCCTGAGCGCCTCCAACAGGGCGCTGGGCAAGAGCGTCGGATGCACAGTGGAGGAGCTGCGGAGGCCGCCTTCACCAGGAGGATCGGCCCTGGCCTGAGCCAAGGCAGGATCACAGCATGAAATTCCGCAAGACGAGCGGAAGGGACTCTTTTGCGCTTTAGAAAGCAATCGTCTTGAAAGTCGCCTCGATCTGCTTGTTCTGCGGATGCCGTTTAAAAAAGCTATCCTCATTTTCCGCAGAAAAACTGCTGAGGCTCACCAAAAATTTTCATTTGCTACTCAAAAAACTGCCTGATCGCTGGGATCAAGGCTTAAGTGTGTGTGCATGACGAAGCCGACATAGTATTTGTTGTAGTAGGTATCGACAAGATGCGCGTACCCATATGGTTTCGAGATACCCTCGAACCGCCATCTGGGCGTGTCCGGCACGTCGGTCTTGTCCTTCATGTTCTTGTTGATCATCGAAACCCAGTGTGTTCCTGGCGGCAAGATGGTCGCATTGAGATGCCAGTCGTGAGGGCAGGGATCCCACGAGTAGGTAACCCAGATCTTCCTCAGCTCGTAGGGCTGGACGACGTGGATCACCGTGCTGGCGGTCTGCTCTGCGGCCTGGCAGGGCAGGCCGGCGAGGAGCGGCAATGCCAGGGCTGCGATGAGCGCCCCGGCTGAAAAGCGGGCTAGAGCTCCAGTACAGTTGCGTCCAGCGTTCCCGTGCAGCCGGCGTAGTATTTCCGGAATGACGCCAGTATGCTGGCCTTCACGTCCTGCCGCTTGGAGAGCTCGATCATCTGCTTCTCGCAGTAGTCCGTGGCCGGCTCCCTGTCGCTCCCGCTCGACGACTTGACGTTGCATCTGCCCCAGACTGCCTCCCACAGGTCTGGAATGTCCCAGGTTCCCGTGCTCCTGAAATAGCCCTTCGATGCCGAGTAGGCGCACTTGTTGTTGACCACCTTCCCCGTGGTGTGGGGCGGCACGCCCTGAGCCCACCCCCCCATGAGAATTATCATCGATATCAGAAAGTTGGCTTTAGCGGCTTTCATGCGGCCTCCATTTCATTCCTGCTATTCGTACAAGGTCCCGTTCCACTTGCAAGTGGGGCAGGGGCCGTTGTGCACCGCGTGGATCTTCACCGTTATGTCATGGTACGGCGAGTGCGTCCTGATTTGGGCGTAGGCGCGCCCGGTGGAATCGAACACGCTGTCGTGCGACACGAATTCGCCAGTGTCGCCGCCGGAGACGATCTCCCAGACCGCCGAGACGCCAGGGGCGCCGCCCGAGGCGACCACGCGCACGGTATCGCCGCCCCTGACCGGATTCTTGTCGGGCGAGACCATCAGCATGCCCGCCATGCAGTTGGAATAGCCGCAGCAGGAGATCACGGCCCCTGTCGCGTTGGTGTTCTGGAACATGCCCTCGCACTCCATCCAGTGGCATTGCTCGTATCCGCAGCAGGCCACACGCTGCCCGTTGGAAGTGGGCGTGACCGTCGATGTGTGGTCGTCGCACTCGGCCTGGTGGCAGTCCTCCTTGCCGCAGCAGTACAGGTACTTGCGGTTCTCGTCGTTGTAGACCTTTGACTTCACCTCGGTGTAGCCGCCGCACTCCTTGTTGACGCAGTCGCGCGATCCGCAGCAGGCTATGCCGCTCGTGCCGCCGTTCTCGCCCGTGGTCTTCGTCATGAAGCCGCACTCTATGTCGTGGCAGTTGGAGTAGCCGCAGCAGGGCTCGCCGTCCTTGGTCCTGGTGTAGCCGCCGCACTCCGAGGGCCCCAGCATGTTGTAGTTGATGCAGACCTTCTCGCAGTCCTCCTTGCCGCAGCAAGTCCTGCCGCACTTGGAGGTCTGGTAGGGCGAGTCGCACGTCACGTTGGTGCCGTGCGCCGAGTTGCGCGAGTAGGAGCACACGCGGTTGCACTCGTCCTTGCCGCAGCAGGCCACGCCGCACGTCGAGGTGGTGTAGCCGCCGCATGAGCTGCCGGAGCTTGAGGAAGTCGTTTCCTTGAGCGCCGTGCCCTTGAAGATCGTGTGCTTGCTCTGCGTGCGGAAGGCGTCGTCGGCCTGCGTCCTTATGTCCACGAGATCCTGCATGTTCTGCGCCTGATCGTGTATGCGGCGCTCGACGTTCTGGCGCCTGCCGGTGTCCTCGGCGGAAGCAGGCGCGGGAATGGCGCAGAGTGCGCAGCCCGCAGCCCATGCCATGAGCGCCAGCGCCTTGCCGAGCCTTGTCGTCCTCATTTCTCCTTCCCCTTGCGCGCAGGCTTGCGGTTGATGATCCTGAAGAACTTGTCGAGCTGGCAGAAGCAGGACTTGTCCTTCCAGCCAGTGCAGTAGAAGTGCGGGGAGATCCTCTTCCCGCTGCGGTCGAAGCTGCCGGAGAAGCGCATCTCGCGCCCGCACTTCGGGCACTTGGGGATCTTCAGGATCGGCTCGCCCTCGAGATCCCCGAAGAACCTCCCGCACTTAGGGCACTTCCAGAAGTGGTCGCCGCCCTCCTTGCGCCTGTAGCGCGCGAGCAGGCCGCCGCACGGCTCCGGGCAGTGCCGGATCACCGGCCTGCCGTCCTTGTCGCTGGCGACGAAGCCGCAGCCCTCGCGGTCGGGGCAGGCCCACAGGATCTCGCCGCGCTTGGTGCGGAACGGGCGCAGCGGCTTGCCGCACTTCGGACACTTCACGGCCTTGGCGGGATCCGCGATGAGCGGCTTGCCGCCGTTGTCCTCGAAGGCCTTTCCGCAGCCGCGGCAGCGCCAGTAGGGGCCGTTCCTGCCCTTGAGGAGCGTGAGCGCCTTGCCGCACTCCGGGCACGAGTAGCGCGGGCGCCCCTCGCAGAGCTTGTCGAGCTGCCCGGAGATCCAGGGGCGGCACTCGGGCGAGCGGCACTTGTCCACGATCCCTTTGACCCATTTTCCGATCATCTCCTCGAAGGCGGGCTGCGTCATGGTGCCGTTCACTATGGCGTCGAGGCGCTCCTCCCACATGGCTGTGGTCGCCGGATTCTTGATGGCCTCGGGCAGGGCGCCCATGATCTCGCGGGCCTTCTGCGTGGCGTGGATCTTGCCCTTTTCCTCGTAGACCCATCCGAAGTCGAACATGTTTTTGATGATGGTGGCGCGGGTGGCCTCGGTGCCGATGCCGTGCGTCTCCTTGAGCCGCGCCTTGGCCGCCGGATCATCGACCACGGTGTCGATGTGCAGCATGGCCTTGACGAGCGAGGCCTGCGTGTAGCGCTGCGGGGCGCGGGTCTGCTTGGCCTCCACCGCCGCCTTCCCGGCTACCCCGACCTCCACGTCGGACATTGCCGGCAGCACGGCCTCCTTTTCTTCGTCCCTGCCATCGGAAGAAGGCTGGGGCGCGGGTTCCTCGCCCGCGTGGAGGATGCGCCAGCCCTGCCTTGCCAGCGTCCTGCCGGTCGCCGCGAACTTCTCGCCCTCGCAAATGCAGCGCGCCTTCACGGTGTCGTATTCGGCAGGGACGTAGAACTGCGCTACGTAGCGGCGGCGGATCGCGTCGTAGACCTTGAACTCCTCGGGCGAGAGCTGCGAGGGATCGCACTTGGCCGTGGTCGGGATGATCGCGTTGTGCGAGCTCTTGCCCATGCCCCGATCCGAGAAGGCCGCGCTCCTGATTGAGAGGTCGGCCCCCGCCGTCATGGGCTTGAAGGCCGGATCCTCGGCTAGGCGCGCCATGATGATGGGCGCGTCGGCGTGCTGGGACTCCGGGACGTAGCGGCAGTCCGTCCTCGGGTAGGAGGCGTACTGGTTGTCGTAGAGCTTCTGGGCTATCTCCAGCACCTGCGCGGGCGAGAAATGGAAGCGCGCACCGCAGTAGATCTGGAGCTCGGAGAGCGAGAACGGCAGGGGCGGGCTTTCCTTCACGCGCTTGCGCTCTAGGCCTGCGATCCTCACGGGCCTGCCCGCACAGGCCTTGGCACAGTCGGAGGCCGCATCACGATCCGTCATGCGCCCTTGCGCGTCCAAAAGCTCCCTGCGGGGCTGCCACTTGGCCTTGAACTGCCCGCGCTGGACGGACACCTCAAGCGACACCTCCCAGTAGTCCTGCGGCTTGAAGGCGGCTATCTCCGCGTCGCGCCTGACGATGAGGTTCACCGTGGGCGTTATGACGCGGCCGATGTTGATCTTCTCGCCGTAGCCCTGATCGGCGGCGAGGCAAGTGAAGAGCCTCGTGAGGTTCATGCCGACGATCCAGTCGGAGTGGCTCCTGGCCATGGCGCTGTAGTAGAGGGGCATCGTGAGGCTTATGTCCTCGATCCCCGTGAGGGCGCGCTTCAGTTCCACCGGGCCCAGCGAAGTGACCTTCGCTCGCTTGATCCTCGCGGTGCAGCCGGACTCCAGCACGGCGTTCATGCCAAGGTACTGGCCCTCGCGGTCGTAGTCCGAGCAGAGCACCACCTCGTCGGCGCTGCACAGCAGGCGGTTCACCGCGCCCGTCTGGGCCTTCTTCGAGTGAATGGGCAGGAGCTGCCAGTGCTCCGGAATGATTGGCAGCGCGGAGATCGTCCAGCGCTTGAGATCGGGATTGTAGAAGTCCGGCGGGGCCTGCTCGTAGAGGTGTCCCTCGCACCAGGTCACCACGTCGCCCGTGGAGAGCTCGTAGCTTGAGGCGTGATCGTGCCGGGCCGGATGGCACTTGGGATCAAGCATCCTCGCGATGGCCTCGCCCTGCTGTTTCTTCTCGGCAAGCCAGACGCGCATTTCAGCCCTCCCCGCCGAAGTCCCGGCAGTCGGTGCAGCGCCGGACGGCGGCAGCCCCCGGCTTCGAGGAATCCCAGACCTTCTGCCTCACGAGCAGGCAGACGCATTGCACGCGCGAGCCGCCGGAGAACCACATGGCCCAGCGGCAGCAAGTGCAGGGGGTCTTGAGGATGGCGGGCAGATCCTCCAGGCCCTCGGCCTTGAAGAAGTTTTCAAGCGCCCGCCTGCTGCCCGCCATGTCAGAACCTCACGCCGTGGCGGCGGATCGTCCTGTCCGAGGGGGCGCGGCACGAGCCGAGCATCTCGGAGGGGAACGGGTGCTTCTTCCAGTTGCGGATGAATTTCCAGTCGAGCTTGTCCATGCCCCTGCCGCCGTCGCAGAACCTCTGCCAGCGCCCGAGCTCGTAGATCGAGTAGTCTGAGATGGCTCCGACGGGCACCGCGTCGAGGAAGCGGCTGCGGCCGCTCCCTGCGGTGGAGGCTGGCTTGCTGCTGTGGAAGGGATCGTACTTGACCGAAGGCGAGGTCATGGGCGACGAGCAGTTGCTGGCGTCGAGGAAGTGCTTGCTCCCCGCGCCGTCGATTGCCGCCCCGCGCCGCCACGCCTTCTCCACCTCGACCTTCAAGTCTTTCGTGTTGACTTGCATCTGCTTGTACTGCGGGTTGATCGGGGTCGGGGCCTCGGCCTCCGGCTCGGGCGCCGGCGCCTCGTCATGGCTGCATCCGGCGGCCATGATCGCCGCAGCGGCGCAGATTGCCGCAATGCGCATCTTCATCTGGCTGTCCTCATCCAATTTCCATGGCAACAGGATATGGGCCGGCAGGCGCCGCGCTTGGCGGTGACGGGGCATCTTTCCAAAAAGCGCCCGGAAGACTATTTGTAGTTGCCGGCGCACGAGGACGTGTAAACGACTTGCATCTTTTCAGGGTGCCTGACTTCAATGTCTTCGGGCATGCCGGTGCACCGGCCAGCAAAGGCTTTCACCAGATCGTCATGCGATGCGGCGCCTGGCAGCGTGAAGACCTTTGACTGCCCCGGCTGCCAGCTCATCTCGGAGCCGTCCATGCACGCCGCCTTGACCGGGCGCATGAAGGTTGCGCGCCATGTCGTGACGCTCAATGCGGGAACGGGCTTTCCAGTCGAGCGGTCGCGCTCGCAGGAGATCTCCGTCGAGATTGGCGTTATGACAGCGCCTGCGGCCAGCGCAGGCTGCGGCACTGATGCGGCCGCGAGCGCCCCTGCCAGCATGGCGGCGGCAGGATCAATCCTCATCTTCAGCCTCCTTGGGGTTTAATGCGTTGCCTATGAAGGCGCCGCGAGGCTTGCAAGCCTGCGCAGGGGCTGGGGAGGATTGGAAAGCGCAATGCCGCCAGCCCAGCGCCAATTGGCGCCTTCACCGGCTGCCTTCTTAGCATCAATGGCAACAGGATATGGAGCGGGCCGCCGCGCGCCGGGCTGTGGCGGGGCATCTCTTTCCGCAAGCCCCCCGAAGGGGGCTGCGGTGCCTCAGATGCGCTTGGCGACGTTGGCGATGATCAGCATGATCATGAAGGCCGCGACGAGCAGCGCCACCGGGAAGGCCAGCGGCGGCACGGGCCACGGGAGCATCATCATGAGCGGGGCGAGCATCGCCGCCACGGTCAGGATCCCGATGCTGTAGCGGTGCAGGGTGGGGGAGGCGAAGGCGAAGTTGCCTTGCTTGACCTTGCGCATGTACCAGCCCGTGACGGCTGCGGCTCCGGCTATGAAGGCGGTGGAGGGCAGCCAGAGCAGCAGCAGGGAGAAGCGCTCGTAGAGCAGGAACAGCAGGATGAAGAGCACGTTCACGCGATCCCTGGCCCACACGAGCAGCCCCCTGGTCTTGCCGAGGTTGAGCGGATCGTTGGCCTGCTGGGCCTTGGTGGGGATGAGGAGGTGGTAGGCCGAGGCGTAGATCCCAGTGCGGATGAGCGAGCGGTAGTAGGCGGAGCTGGCCATGCGGTCAACCTTGTCGAGCGCCGGCCTGCCCAGCGCCTCCTCGACCGCCACGCCCTCCTCGGCGAGCACGCCGATGATCTGTGAGGGCCTGGCGAGCAGCACGGTGAGCAGCAGCGCCGCGATCATGCCGATTGCCGTCCAGCGGACGATCCGCTGCACCCCGGAAGCCTGCTGCGCCATCAGCGCTCCTCCTTGCCTTCCCTTGCGCCGCCTGCCGGAGCCCCCCAGCGCGGGGCGAACACCGCGTCGTTGGCCGCCGGATCGGCGATCACCCTGCGCGAGGACTTCTCCTCGCACATCTCCATGAAGCGGGCGGTCATGACCGCCGACGTGATTTCCTCGCTGCGCCCCACCAGCTCCTTGAAGGACACCGGGAGGCCGCGGCGGAACACCGCCCCCGGCTCCGGCCCCTCGGGGATGCGGCTGCGCTTGAACTCCTCGAGCGCTGCAAGCGGCGACCAGGTGCTCCTCCTGCCCGCGAGTGTGAAATTGAAGCGCCGCGCCGTCTCGACGCTCAGGCAAGTGACGGCCTCGAGCGTGAGCAGCCAGGTGTTCTCCTCCGTGTCGAGGAACGAGTGCCCGGCTATTGACTTGAGGCCGGCCTCCAGCGCGATGTAGAGCATGGGCTTGCCCGTTGCGGAGTCGCAGATCTCAAGCGGGAACAGGATCGCGAAGTTTTGCAGGATCGGGCGCAGGGGCGGCACGCGCAGCAGGCACAGCTCCAGCGCGTCAGCGGCCTCGGGGCTGCGGGCGGCCAGGAAGGCGCGCAGGCCGGGGAGCATCCGGCGCCTGCCGAGCACGATCCTTATGGGGGAGGGAGTCTTCATCTTCGCCATCGGAACTAGCCCGCCCTCATCACGCGCTTGAGATCCGGGATCTCGCGCTTGTCGCGCGCTGCCGCCTTCCTCCTGGGAGGGCGGCGGCGCTTGTTCATGTCCTCGCCGATGATGGGTAGGCGGCCCTTGATGATCTTGCCGCCTGCGAACGAGGCGATGTACTCGCAGTTGGGGAGCTGCCCGAACATCTGCTGGGCCACCAGCGGGGCCTCGGTCTCCTTGAGCTGCTCGGACTGCGTGGAGCCGTGCTTGAGCGGATCGGTGATGAGGGAGTTCTGGCCCTGCGAGTGCGAGAGCTCGCGGATCACCGTGTCCGGCATGTCCTTGCACAGGTATTCCTGCGAGGTCTCGTCCTCGGTGCGCAGGGCGATCTTGTTGTTCACGTTGCCCAGCACCATGGCGGCCTTCTCCTTCGAGCCTAGGCGGGAGGCGAAGTCCGGGATGGTCTGCGTCGCGATCGTCAGGCGGAACTTGGCGCCGCGGCCCTTGTTCAGGAGCCTGATGCACGGCTCGTTGAGGCACTCGGCCGCCTCGTCCACGAACACGTTGATGGGCGGCGTGGCGTCGCCCATGAAGTTGTAGATCCTGCCTGCCGCGGCCGTGAGATCGGAGAGCAGCAGCGATCCTATGGCGCTGCCTACCACGCCGTCGGAGAGCGAGTCGAGGCCCACGTAGAGCACCCAGGCGTTCTGGATGATGTCGAGCGTCGAGATCTGCTCGGACTTGTCGGCGCTGTGTTCGCGTCCGTTGTTGGAAATGGAGAGCATGGACGAGAGCGTGCCGGTGGAGAGCATCTCCAAAATCGGCAGCATATTGTTGATCATCTTTGCAAAATGGTCCTTCGGGTGCTGGTAGAGCTTCACGAGCGACGAGATGGTCGAGGCGTCCGGCTCGTTCTCGTACTTCTGAAACACCGCGCACTTGATGATGGTCGAGGCCTCCGCCGGGAGATCGCCGCCCGCCGGGAACGAGAAGAGCCTGCCGAGGATGTTGAGCCTGCCGGACTCCTTGGCCGGGATGGCGATGCGGTCGTACTCGGCCTGGAAGGTGGTCTCCTGCGTGCCCTCCTTGCGCCGCCTGCCGTCGCAGAGCTTGCAGAACTGCGTGATGGCGCGGTCGGTCAGCTTCTCCATGCTGTCCAGGAGGTCGGACTTGATGGACTCGATGGACGTGTTCTCGCCGAGCAGGAGCTGGGCCTGCGCGATGGTGTTGATGGCGAGCCATCCGAACGCCACGAACGGATCCATGCCGCCGTCCTTCGAGGGCGTGAGGTTCGTTATTCGCGAGGCCACGTCGGTGTCGCGGGCGATTGACGCGAGGAGGTTGAGCCTCACGGACTCGTCCGGGAAGGCGGGGTGGAACGAGAAGAAGCGGTTGCCCGGATCGGGCCTGCCGGAGGATATGCACCAGCTCCTGTAGGCGTCGCACGCGCGGCGTGCGTTCTCCTTGAGCTCGCGGTCGCCCTTCGGGTCGATGATGATCAGGCACTCGCCGCGCATTATGGACTGCGCGTTGAGCAGCTCGGCCAGGCGGGTCTTGCCCGAGCCGGTGGTGCCGAGGATCAGGCAGTGGCCTTTGAAGTAATCCAGGGGAATGGCTATGTCCTCCTCGCTGTCGCGCAGGCCGTGGATCCAGCACTGGCCCATGGCGCGGCTCCGGTAGGGCTTCGGGAACAGCAGGCTGAACAGCCCCAGCGGCCAGCGCAGGGCGATCCTCATGGCCCTGCCGCCTGCCGTCTGCGGCGCGCCCTCGCCGGAAAGCCCGAGCGCCTCGGCGGCGCAGCGCATGCGGTGCCTCATCATCGGGACGAAGCGGAGGTGGTCTGCGATCTTGCCGAACTCGTGCTTGATGATCTCGTGGTAGCGCTGGGTCTGGACGGGCGTCCAGAGGAAGCCCTTGCCGAGCCAGACCGTGCCGGACTCGACGTACTTCCGCGACTTCCTGATGAAGTCGGGCAGGCTGATGAACTCCTGCTTGAAGCCCAGGAGCTTGATCTGTGCCGCGTAGAGCCTGCGGCTCTTGGCGAAGGCCCAGACGAACATGACGGCGCAGATCAGGATCTGGATGTGCATGAGGCGGCGCGGTATTCCGGCGGCGCTCCCGAACGTCCAGACGCAGAACGCGCAGGCCGCCCATACCGCGCAGATCCTCAGCTCGTAGATCGGGCGGTAGAGGTCTTCAAACTCGTAAGGATCCTGCTTGAAAAGCATTCCATCCCCTCCCTTCAGCGCGGCAGCTTCAATATTGGGATCATTGCGCAGGCGTCTGGAAAATCAAGGCGCTGACGGGGCATCGTCCCTTGCGCGCTCCAGCTCGTCCTCCCGGCGCTCCTCGGCGGCCACGCGGTCGTGGTCGGGGAAGCGCGGATCGGCCCTGCTGAAGAAGCAGATCACGTACTCGCTGCCCTCGCGCCAGATGAACGGCGGCGTCTCCTGATCATCGAGGTTGAGGACGCGGCGGCCTATTGTTTTCTGGCACGTCGAGTTGAGCTTCCTCGCGCACTCCGTGAGCGCCCGGCAGTCGATCCTGATCCCCCGGAGCGGATCGCTCCCGTGGGCGAAGTAGCCGAAGATCGAGGTGCGGGGTCCCGCCTGGATCACGTAGTGCTCGAAGTAGCGCAGCACCTCCCTGCCGGTCGGCGGGCGCTGCGGATCGGCCCACGATCTGATCACGACGTTGTCCAGGCAGGTCTCCATGCCGCCCATGAGGACGAGGTACTGCGTGATGAGGGGGTCGAGCATGACGCACGAGAAGTACTCCAGCTCGTCGTGGATGGCCTCGTGGTCGCGTCCCTTGCGGCACAGCGCCACGAGCGAGTGATCCATTAGCCTCTCGAGCATGGCGGCCCCCTTGGACTTCCTCACGCTTTCCATGGTGCGGTGATCCCACAGGAAGGCGGCGTAGATGTTCGATCCGTTGAGATCCTTGAGGCCAATGAGCGTGCTCTTCCCCCGCGCCGTGAGGTTCAGCTCGCGCTGGAGCTTGTGGAAGACGCTCTCGCTGCCGCCGAGCTTCTGCATGAGTCCGAGCTTCACTTCGGCGAGCCTGTCCTCCTTCTCCGCGGGCGGAAGCGACTCCAGCCGGAGGCACTCGGAGCGCTGGATGTAAAACTGCCTCTGCATGAGCTGGAGATCGCTCACGGTGTCGCTGTCCTCGCGGTCGGTCTTGAACTCGTTGCGGGCCAGCGGGCGCTTGAACGCCGAAAGCTCGTCGCCTTCGTCCTGATCCGGGGCCTCTGGCGCATCCTGCTGCGGCGCGCCGCCGGCGTCTCCATGCTCTTGTTCCATTTGCGGGGCGGAAGGCGCCGCGGCAGGCTTGGCAGCCTCCATGCCCGCGAACATGTCCTTGCCGAAGAACATCTCCCCGGCCTCGATCACAGCGCTTGAGGCGGCAGGCTTCGGCGCGGGTGCCGGTTCCGGCTGCGGCGCAGGCGCGGGTTCCGGGGCCGCGCCTCCTTGCTCCTCGGGATCAGGGCGCGAGAGCACGGTGTTGAGCGGGCTGATGTTGCGCTTGAGCCTTTCGGGGCTCAGGCTGAAGGCTATTTCCAAGGGGTCGGCGAACCATACGCCGCGCATCCTCCAATGCTCGAAATCCTCCTTGTAGGCGCGGCTGTCCTCGGTCAGGACGCTGTGCCAGTCGGCGATCATGAAGGCCTTGAAGGCCCCGTCGCTGCGGTGCGACTCCTTCCACAGCGCCATGGGCCAGACGGTGTAGAGGCCGCCGAGGGCCTTCGAGGGGCTGGTGAAGCCGCAGGCCGGGAAGATGGCGGCGGCGGTGCGCAGCACCTCCTCCGGGGCGGTGCCGGCCAGCTCGTTGAGATCGGCGTTGAAGTCCGCCGAGGCGTTCTCCATGAGCCTGCGGATCGCGTCGCGGGCCGCGTTGTCGGCGCGCAGGAAGAACGCGAACTGGGGATTGCCCTCCGCGTCCTCGTACCCGTAGGGGAACAGCAGGGCGGAGGGCTTGTCCTGGTTTGCCAGGATCTCGCAGCGGTTGAACGCCGTGCGCAATGCCTTGGAGAGGGCCTGCCGGATCTCGGCGGCCTCGTCTGGATCCAGCCCAGGAGCTGCGGCAGGGGCCGGGGCCTGCATTGCGGCAGGGGCTTCAGGCTCCGCCTCATCGGCGTCCTCATGCCCTTCTTCCCGGGTCCCTTCGGAAGAAGGCCCCGGATCAGGCAGGCTCCCCGGATCAAACGGCTCCCCGAGCTCCGCGTCGTCCATGGCGGCGGGCTTTTCCTGCGCCTCCTGGGTCTCGTCCAGCGGCTCCTCCGGCGCCTCTTCCGCAGGCCCGTCCGGGGCCGGCTCCGCAACAGGGGCCTCCGGCCTGGGATCGCCTGAAGGAGGCTCGATGGCGGCGAGATCGGCAGGAGTCACCTCGCCCCTGCAATGGTGCCTCTTCCAGTCCGAGGCGCTTGTCCTGTCGGCCTGCGCGATGATGCGGCGCAGGCGGTTGTCGGGATCCTGCATGGACTTGGGCAGGCGGCTTTCAAACGTGAAGGTCTGGAAGTTCTCGAACAGCTCCTGCGAGCTCTCGGCGATGAACGCCTCGGCCGCCGTGGAGACGAAAAGATCCTTCTTCGAGATCCCGACCACCTCGTGCCTGTCGCCCCTGCCGGGCCTCATGCCGCGGATCATGTAGCGCGGCACATTGGAGGCCGATTCGGGATCGTCAGGGTTGATGAACACGCTCGAAAGCGGGATGCCGTTCACGCGGGCCACGAACTCCGGGATGCTCTCGACGAAGCGGTATTCCTGCACGCGCCCCTCGGGGCCTGCCGTGATGATCCAGTCGTTGATCTTGCCTGCGTCGTGCAGCAGCCCGCCCAGGGCCATGGCCACCGCGTAGGCGGCAGAGTGCTGGTCGCGGAGGTTCGGCTGCCTGCCGAAGTTCACGTTCTCGTTGCGCAGTATGTTCATGGCCACGATGGCGGTCTGGAGCGAGTGCACCAGGAGCCCTAGCGGCTCGGTGTGGTGGCCTCCGGGGCTTTCCGGCGAGCCGTCGGCCTTCTTTCCGGCGGCGGGCAGGAACTGCGCGTAGGCGGCGAAGACCTCGAGCGAGGGCCGGATCATCGCGTCCCAGCGCGCCTGCGATCCGCCGACGGCCTCGCGGAGCTGCGTCACCCGGGCGGCCACCTCCGGGATCGCGAGCAGATCCGCGCCCGTGTAGCAGGCAAAGCCCTTCTGGCTGTGGAGGTAGTCAAGATCGGCCGAGGCGTATTGCCTTGCCTTGGTCTTCCCTGGCTCGGGCTTCTTCCGGCTGAAAAAAAACATTGGCGCCTCCTTGGTTGCTGCATCGGATCTTGCGGCCCGCTGGGCGCATAAGGCGCGGGGAAGGGGGCAGGGTGCCGCCAAGGGCTGCCCCGTAGCGCGCGGGGCCTTCGACAAGCGGAGGCTAACATTCAAGCAACTCAACCCTGGGGGGCTACACATCATGAGGAAGAAGATCCTCGCACTGGCCTGCGCGTCGGCGGCGGGGCTTGCAGCCGCAGCCGCGGCAGGCGGCCTCGCGTTCTCAATCCATGCCGCATCCATGCTCGAAGCGGCGGCAGCCGGCTTCGGGACGCTTTCTGGAGCGCACGGGGCCTCGGCCGAGTTAAGGCCGGGAAAGGCCGGGCTGCTGTCCCGCAGCGGGGAGATCTCGCTCTTCCTCGGCACCACCCCGGAGGCATCGTTCAAGTACGAGGGCTCCTGCCTGCCTTTCGCCTTCACCGCCACGCTCACGCCGCGCAGCCATGCGGCCTCGAATCTGCTGGCAAGGGCGGGCGCCAGCTCGCTTGAGCTCAAGGCCACCCCGGCAGGCGTCCTGATCACCACGGGCAGCAACGACGCGGCTGGCCTCAAGGCAGCGCCGCTCATCGATGATCCGCGCTGGGCGTGCGATGCAACGGGCCTTGAGGCGTCCGCTTTCGCGGGCCTCTCCGAACTGCGCGATCTCGAGAAGATCAAGATCAGGGCCTCGGCGGCGTCGCTGCGCTGCTACATCAGCGACGGCGCGCCGGGATCGCAGTTCCGCCCGGGCAGGGCGCAGAGGAGCTTCACCGTGGTGGAGGGCGAGTTCGAGACGCAGGCGGCGCGCATAGCCGAGGCAGGATGGAAGATCCCGCCTTACTTCTCCTACAAGGCGGCCAGCTTTGAGAACTCCATCCCGCCGGGCATGCCAGGCGGCCCTGCGCTGCCTGCGGTGTTCTCAGTGCGGGCGCTCTCCGGCACCCTGTCAAGGCTGCCAGGCGGAAAGGACGGATTCGCCACGAAGTTCGATTTCGGCAAGGGCGTGCTCTCCAACTCCGTCAAGATCTCCGGCACGGGCGACAGGATCACCGGCCCTGAAGGGCAGAAGGGGGTGAAGCGCGGCTCATACGCGATCGCGTTCTCAGGCCCCGCCTTCCGCGCCCTGCCGCAGCTCCCAGACCTCGTGAAGGCCGGCTACATCAAGAAGGAGGCCGACTACCGCTGGTCCACGCGGCTTGACATTGAGCGCCGCATGGACGCCGTTCCGCCCACCCAGGTGCTGCGGCTCAACGGCATCAAGACTGGCTCGGCGGACTGGCTTGCATTTCTGATGGGCGGCGGGAAATAGATGGCTTTCACCGGGGAAAAACAGGGGGGCGATCCCAGACTCCATGCGGGATCGCGGGCAGGGGATGCCTGCGTGCGGATCCCTGTCCGCGCCGGAGGGATCATCCTCGCGCTTTCGCTGGGCCTCGCCGCCCTGGCCGCCTACTTCGGCCTCATGCGCTACGCGGCCCTTGCGTCCGACTACGCGCAGGCCATGCAGGAGAACGGACAGCTCAAGGCGATGCTCGCCGCCAAGGCCCTCGCCGGAGACGGCCCGGAGGCTGAACGCTACAGGCGCTGGTCGCAATACATGCTGGAGCGCTTCGAGGACAATGAAAAGCACGAGAAGGTTCCTGCCGATCTGCATTGAGGCCGACGGGCGCTCAAACGTCCTCAACGGGCTTTACGACGGGTGCGGCGCCGCCCAGCTCATGAACGAGATCATCAAGGCGTGCTGCGCCATAGACAAGGAGCAGATGGAGAAGGGCGCGTTTGCGGCGCGGATGCGCCGCCTTGAAAGGCGCTCCATGGGGTTCCGCCGCCGCAGGATCTGCCTTCTGGGCTGCATGCTCGATCCGCGCGATCTCAAGGCGGCCCCATTCGAGGCAAGGTGCCTGATCTGCTGCCAGATCTTCTTCGAGCACTACATGTTCCTCAAGCAAAACTGGATGGCCCGCCACCTCGTGAGGGCGGTGTGGGAGGTCGCAGTGGAACTGAACGAGGCCGCAGCCGCAGAGCGCAACAACCGCCTGGCCCGCTGGCTCATGCCCGGCGCAGGCGGGGAATAGCCCCCTTCAGGGGCGTGCCCCCTGATCCATGCGCCTTCCGTACTCGTCCATCGTCGAATCGAGGTAGTCCGACCAGATGGTCGCGCGGTTCCCCCTCTCGCTTGCGCGGTTGATGGTCGATGAGAAGGCCTTGTACAGGTAGATTGTGATCTTGCGGCGCCTTGCCTCGACCGCCTGCGCGCGCTCCCGGGCCGGCATCGGGGCCTCCTCCTCTTCCTCCTCCTCTTCCTCGGCGCCTGCGGAAATGATCCCGTATCTACGCTGGAGCTCCGAGATGTAGCCCTCGAGCGCCGAGGGGATCTTCACGCGCTCCCCGGGTGCGAGCCCTGCAACGGCGCGGGCCCATTCGCGATCCCCGAGAACGGTGATCCTGCCTTCCCCGTCGGAGGCGAGGCCCGCCGGTGCGAGCTTGCGGTTTAATGCCTCAAGCCTTGCCCCGGACAGGTGGGCGCCGTCCAGGAAGTCCTGCATCTGCCTTGCCGCAGCGAGGCGCTTCCTGTCGAGCACATGCTTCCTGCCCGCCTCGAACACGCTGGATGGCGCGTTGAGCGCGGCATACTCCTCCTGCGAGGCGCGGATCCCGCCGCGCAGCCAGAAGGCGCCTCCGAGCGCGAGCGCAAGCACTGCGGCGAAGGCGGCGAGCTTTGCGGCCGGCCTCATGGCACTATGTCCGGAAGCGTGCCGAGATCATCGACAAGCTGGCTGCCCTGCCTGCCCCCGCTCCCCTTGGCTGAAGCGCTGCGCGCCCGCTTGGCGGCGTCCGCCGCAGCCTGGCGGCTCAGATCGCCGATGTTCCCGCGGGTGACGGTCACAGCGCCGCCGGGCATGGGCACGCCCGGGGCGAGCATGCCGCTGCCGCCGCCGTCCGGAATGTACACGTCGAGCGCCACGACCCTGCCGTCCTCAAGGACTTGCAGGCCGTAGTTGAACAGCAGGACGTTGACGACCTCGCGATCGTCCTGCCTCAACCCCATGCCGCCGGAGCTGGCGCGCAGGAGGCCCTGCACGAGGATCCGCGCCTTCTCCCTCTGCTCGGGGGACAGCGGCAGGGGCTGGTTGGGGATCACCAGCCCGTCCGAATAGAGCGCGTCAAGCTGCTGGGAGCTGCGGAAGTCCATCAGCCCCTGCTGCACCCCGGCGGCCGGATCAGCCGCCCCCTGCGCCCAAGTTCCGAGGGCCGCGCCGCACAAGAGCAGCGCAAGCCCGGCCTTCTTCATTGCCTTCATGATCATTCCTCCGTTTCGCCGCCGCCGAAGAAGCCGCCCGGCCCTCCGCCCCCGTAGGTGCGGATCGACCTTGCCTCCTCGTCGCGCTGGCGCTTGAGCTCCTTGTAGCGCTCCTCCTCGCGCTGGCGGCGCGTGCCCGCCATCTCGCGGAGGCGCTTGTCCGTCTCGGCCTGCGCCTTGTCGGCGTCCGCGGCAAGCTCCCTGGAGCGCCGCGCCGCATCCTCGGCCATCTGCCTGTAGCGGGCGCGATCCTCCGGGGAAAGATCCATCCCCGGATCGGCCAGCGCCCTCTCGCCGAGGTACTGCCCGAGCGCCTGCTTCTTCGCCTTGGCCCGCTTTACCGCGTCCTCGTAGCGCTGCTTCTTTTCGTTAAGGTAGTCCGAACTGCGCACGTCGCGCCTTGCCTGCATGCGCAGATCCTCGTCGCCGGCCGCCGGCCCTCCGTAGCCGTCGCCGAACCCGTAGGTGCCATGGCCGTCGTAGCCGCCGCCCACGCCCTCGTAGGTCTGCGACCCTTCCTCGTCGAGCTGCCCCTGCGTGAAGCTGTCCGAGTCGTACTCGTCAACGTAGGCCGCGCGGGCGCAATGCACGGCGGGGGCCGCCGCAAGCGCGGCCGCCCCCGCCAGGATCCATGCGAGCCTCAACTCAGGCCCCCGGCGCAGATGGCTGCTGGGGCTGGGCCTGCTGCTGGGGCTGGGCCTTCTGCCCGGCTCCCTGGTCGGCAGCCTGCGCGTTCATCTGCTCGATCACGTTCATGAGCTGCTCGGGCGGGACGGCTCCGGGCACGACCTCGCGCCTGCCGGTGAAGGTGTCGATCACGACCGAGGTGGGCGTGGACGCTATGCCGGCCTTCTCGGCCTCCTGCGCGTCCTTCTGGACGGCAGCGTTGGTGCTGCGCCTGTTCAGGCACTCAAGGTACTTGTTCTGGTCGATCCCCATCTCGTCGTAGAGCGACTGGAGCACCGGGCTTCCCTGCCCGTTGGAGCGGGTGGTCTCGAAGATGCGGTCTGCCGCGGCCCAGAAGGCGCGGTTGCCCTTGAGCTCGTAGACGCATTGCAGCGCCGACGCCTCGTTTCCGGCGGCGGGCTGGTGGAACTGGAGCGGAAAGTTCTTCCACACGAGCGCGACCTGGCCGTTCGACAGGTCGGCGACTTGCTTGGGGGTCTCCCAGTAGCTCTTGCAGTACGGGCACTCGAAGTCGGAGTACTCGTAGATCTTGAAGCGGGCGTTGGGGTTGCCGTACATCTTGAGCTTGTCAGGCACGCTCTCCTGCGCCGCCTTGAACTTGTCCATGCGGCGGGCCAGCATCTCGCGGTTCTCGTCGGCGCGGATCTCGGAAATGGCGCGCTTCACGCCTTCCTTGAACTCCTGCTCGTCGCGGAAGATCACGCCCGGGCGGTTGTTGAAGTCGCGCTCCGCCTGGTTGGCGGACTCCTGCTCGCGGTTCTCGGCGATGGCCTCGCCCGCCTTCGAGCCGGCGCCGCCGGCCCCGAGCTCGGAGGGGCTGATCTCGGTGACGCGGGCGAAGGCGTTGTTGCGATCCATCAGATCCTCGTTCCCGGAGCGGGCAAGGGCTATGACGGACAGCACGACGGCAAGGCCCGTGAATCCGGCCTCGATGTTGCGGCGGCTGGTCAGAGCGGCCTTGACCTTCTCCTTCGGGAAGTTTTCGCGCAGCTTCTGCCTCGCGGCCCCGAACAGGTACGCGAGCCTGCCGGAAGTGGCGGCTTCGGACTGGGCCTCGGCAGCCTCCTTGAAGGCCTTGCTGGAGGGATCTGACTCGCTTGCGCCCTTCTGCTTGCCGTGCCCGAACCCGAAGTTGAACTTGAAGTGCCCGTCCTTCTTCTCGGCGGCGGGGATCACGCGCTCCTTCAGGAAGCCGCCGTCCCTGGGCTTCTCGGCCTCCGCCTCACAGGCGGCGATGGCTTCGGCGGCGCTTTCCTGCCTTGCAGGCTTCTCCTCCGGAGCGGGTTCGCCCGCCGCGCCTGAAGCGGCGCCGGCCTGATCCTTGGCTTGCTCCCCGCTGGCCTCTGCACGGGCTTCGGCTGTGCGGGCTTCGTCCTGCGCTTCCGGCTCCGTCGCTTCAGCGGCCTCCTGCGGGCGATCCTCCTTCCCGGCTGCGATCGCGCCGGCGGCCTTTTCCTTGAGCGGGGCTTCCTCTCCGCCCTCGAGACCGTGCTTTTCGTGTTTTGGCATGGTGCCTCCGTTTTGGCTGTCAGATTCGATATTGCACGGTGGATTATCGGGGCGGCGCCGGGGCCTGATCGGGCCTGAAAGGGGCAAGATGGCCCCGCAGGGCGCATGCCGGGCGGGCTTGGCCATTTCCAACGCCACAGGCGTTGGAAATGTGTTATCTTTGACGCATCAATGGCAGAAAATTCCAGGATCCATGCGGGATCATGCCGCCCATGTAAGTGAGCTTCCAACGCTGGCAAGACAGGTTTTCCCCGGCCTGCGGCAGCATCAGGCGCACCATAACGCATGTACATTAATATCAATAATGCAACAAATGTGATATAATAATGGCGTGGTTAGGCAATATTTGGAGGACAATCATGTCAATCATGCAGAACACTGCCGCGTCGGAGGCCGACGGCTTCTCCGCACCGGTGCCCGCGGGCGATCCGAGGGCCGAGGAAATGCTGCGCATCGCCATGGGCGCGGGGGCGGGATCGCCTGAAGGCAGCCCTGCCAAGGCGCAGCAGGCGCTGGAGCAGGAGGCGGCGGAGGACGCCGCGAAGGGCCGCGCCTTCCTCGCCTCGCTTGGAGTTCCGGACGCCGACGCGGAGGAGATCATCTCCAATGCCGGCAACCCCGACTTCTGGACTTTCGGCAAGATCATGCCCTGGAGGCTCTGCGACGGGGTGCTCAAGGCCAAGGCGCGCATCGGCGCAGGCGGATCCCTGGCGTCGTTCTGGAACGGGATCGCCTGGAAGATCCTCGTCTCGGAGTCCGCGGATCTGCTGGACAAGGTGGACGCCCAAGGCCTCGCCGGCTTCATCGCGAGGGCGGGCGAGCTCGGACTCGATCCTCTGGCAGGAGAGATCGGGGCGGCGTTCGACTACGGCTCCGGTCGGATCGAGCCGGTGATCCTCATGGACGGCTGGCGCAGGCTCATCTTCTCGCGCCCGGACTTCTCCGGCATCCGCTACGAGGAGAGCGCCGAGCAGGAGGCCGTGTACCTCCCGGCCAGGACTGGTCTCCTGGACGAGCAGGGCAGGGACGAGTTCGACTGGAGCGCCAACCAGGCCAAGCTCCCGCGCCGCGTCACATGCTCCATCTACATCAAGGGCTTCGACCAGCCGGTAGAGGGTGCCGCCTACGCCAAGGAGGATCTCTTCCCTGCGCCGTGGTGGGCCGAGCATCCGCTGACCAGCCTGCGCAACGTTGCCTTCAAGCGCGCCGCAAGGTGCCTCGTCAAGGGTTCCGCAGGTGCCGACGCCTTCTCGTTGCAGGAGAAGGACGAGCTTGCCATCCAGAACGAGCTTTCGCGCAAGAGGGCGGCCAGGGCCAGGGCGGACGGCTTCCAGTCGTTCGGGCTCAAGTCGCCGCAGGAGCGCGGCGTGCCTGTCTTCGTGGACAGCAAGGGAAACGACATCGACGTGCTGCGCAATTCAGGCGCCCAAGCCGCACAGGGCTCGCAGGCCGGCATGAAGAAGAAGGAGATGGCATGAGGAAGGCTGCCCAGGGAAAGCGCTTCATCGACTTCAGGCTGCCGCTGTCCAACGGGGTGGTGGTGCGCATCACCCCGCTGATGATGGTCTGCGCCGGCCTTGCCGGGCTGGCGGGAGTTGCGATGGCGGGGATCCTCACTGCGGGGATGGGGATCCACCCCGCGCTTGCCGTCGTCCTGCTTTTCATCTGGCCTGCGATCGTCTGCGGCGCGGCGCTGCCGCGCTCGGGCCTGTTCCTGCACCGCTTCGCCGCAAGGCGCGGGAAGGATCTGGGCCGCGAGAACCTCGGCAAGCTCGAGGACATGGCCTCGGCGACCAGGGACGCGGGCGCGGCGATGCTGCGCATCTCCGCCGCCGCTGCAAGCATCGCCTCGCTCCTCGCCATCATGGGCGCCGACGGGGCGGCCGCCGCCGGGGCGGGCTTCTCGGGCCTCGTCTCCGGGGCGGGGCTGACGCTCTGCCGCGACACGATCATGCTTCCGGGGAGGATCGAAAGGCGCCTCGCCGGGGGCGGCAGGCTCAACGCCTGATTTTTTTCAAAAACAAGAGCAAGGAGGAGCCGATGGGCATCAAGATCACTTTCCACACTCACAAGGGGGGCACGGGCAAGACCACGCTCTGCTACAACGCGGCAGTGTGCCTCGCCGCGCAGGGGCGCAGGGTGCTCTGCGTCGATCTCGATCCCCAGGGATCGCTCTCCAACGTGCTCGTGCAGCAATGGGGCAAGGCCCGCAACGAGGACGGATCCGCGCGCTGGATCTTCAAGTCGCAGCTCCCGTATTCCGGGCCCTCGACGGAAGATCTCTTCACCGGGGCGTGGGACGGCGACGCGGGCGGGATCATGCACGCCACGCACGGCGTGGATCTCGTCCACATGAAGCCCAACTCCTTCGGGGCCATCGCGGTCATGGAGGACGTGGGCGCAATCGCCCGCTTCATCCGCGCCCTCGACGCCATCGCGAAAAGCTACGACTTCGTGTTCGCCGACTGCCCGCCTACCGCCACCTCGTTCGTGCTGGGCGTGCTCTCGTCCATGGACTACTTCGTGATCCCGCAGACCGTCGCCGCCAACACGCAGGCTTGCGCGGGCGAGCTTGCGATCATCAGCCAGCTCGAAGGCGGCGATCAGAAGCTGCTGGGCATCGTGCTCAACCAGATCTACCGCCGATCCGTCGAGCACGCGGGGGCCGAGTCCGTGCTGCGCCAGGTGCTCGGCAGCAAGATCTTCACGCACACCATCCACAATTCCGTGACCGTGGACACCTCGCTGGCGCACAACACGCCGCTGCGCAACGTCCCCGGCGGCTTCGGCAGCAGGAGGGAGATGGAGGGCGTAATAGACGAGATGCTCGACCGCATCTGCCTTGCAGAAGGCGGCAGGATCCAGGCCGGCACGTTCAAGGGCTCCAGCGAGGACGCGCAGAAGATCATAGCGCGCCTCTCGGCCATGGCGGGACGCGCCAGGATCCGCTCGCACTACGCGCGCGGCAGCGGGGAGGCCACGGCATGAACCAGCCATTCGCAGCCGCAGACGGCGGCATGCTCGACGCGCTCCTCAACGACTGCCGCAAGGCGCAGGAGCCTTCAAGGCCGTCACCGGTGGCGGCCCACGACAGCTCGGTGCTCAAGCACGCAGGCGACGAGCTCGTGCAGAACCTCGCCAAGACCATCGGCGCCATCCGCAATCCCGGAGCGGTCTCCGAGGGCGTGCTGGAACTGCGCATCGCCGACATTGAGGTGCCGCCCCAGGTGCGCCGCACGTTCCACCCAGAGGAGATCAGCGAACTGGCCGGCTCCATCAGGCAGCACGGCCTCCTCACCCCGATCACCGTCGTCAGGCGCCAGGGGCAGGGCAGGCCCTACGAGCTGCTGTGCGGCGGCAAGCGCCTCAAGGCCTGCCAGGAGGCGGGACTCAGCACAATCCGCGCCTCGGTCTACTCGCTGCGCGATCCAGAAGGCCTCGACGAGCGCTCGCACATGGCAGTGCTCCAGATCATCGAGAACCTCCAGCGTTCCGATCCGGATCTCGAGGACTTCGTGGCCGCCGTGGCCTCGCTCCGCCCGACCGAGGGAAAAATGACCGTCGAGCGGCTGGCCTCGCTCATCTCCAAGAGCCCGGCCTACGTCTCGGTGCTCTTGAAGCTGTGCGACCTCTCCCAGGAGGAGCAGCGCGTGCTGCTGCCGCTGGGCTTCCGCGCCGCCCGCGATCTCTGGATGCCGCTTTCCAGGCGCGAGCCCGGAATGGCGGCGAAGTTCATCGAGCGCGGCACGGCCCGCTACGAGGACGCGGCGCACGATCCCTCGACCGGGACGCTCGCCCCCGGCGAGGAGCAGAGGGTTGCCGCGGAGAACCGCGCGGATCTCGAGAAGACTTGCCGCAAGCTCGCCGCAGAGGGCGGCAAGGCCCCTGCCGCCGCCGCGCCCAGGAAGTCCGTCAGCGTGTCCTTCCGCAAGCTCAACCGCATGGTGAAGGGCCTCGGCGACGAGCTTGAGGCCTACCTCGCGCAAAGCGGGCTTGGAGCCGAGGAGGTGCTCGCCTCGGCAATCGAGGCCTACCTCGCGTCCCACAAGGCCGGGCAGCCTTAACCGGGCATGCCCCGCACGAAGCCGCCAAATCGCCAAATGGCGGCTTCCTTTTTCCCTGCTGTTAAAATCTTAACGTTGCGAAAATTGCCCCTTCATTAAAGAGCCGCGGCAGCAGATCTTCCCAATAATCATCATTAATTCCATATTGTTGACAGCAGGGCAGCAATGCCCTCCCTTGCACGCAAGGTAAAATCATAACGTTACGGAGTTGATGCCATGAAACGCTTGCTGCCTGCGGTCTGCGCCGCAATTCTCGCCCTTGCCCTCGCGCCCGCCGCGCAGGCCTTCGAGGAGACAGCCTCGACTACCATCAGGGTTGTGCCGCCGACGCGCGGGCCAACCCCGATCGGAAAGACGGTGATGCTTTACGATGCGGCGTCGGATCAAAAGACATGCTGGGATGCGGGGCCGCAGTCGGGGTGCCGGTACGACTCGGTAAGCCTCGGCGGCTTGGCTTTCTGGCAGGCAAGCAAGAAGGGGCTCCGGACGCGCTGGATGAGGGGGCGACCTGATGAGTGGGGCGAGGACGCCGTGCTCTCCTGCCGCCAATGGGGGCGGCACGGCGCAGACTGCGGTAGCGCCGTCAACCTTCCGACTGACTGGTATTCGGATCGGAAGCGCTATTTCGAGCACAACGGCTTATCCAGCATCCAGTGCGAGACCTGCTACCAGACCTACGCGGAGGACGGAGATCCTGGCAAGTATGGCAAGTGCCTATCCGACAAGGCCGCTTGGTGGTGCGGCTACAGCCGCGAATGAGCGCCGCTTCCGCGCGGCTCCCGGAACAACGGCTTGCGGCGCCTGCTTTTGGCTGTAAGATCGAGGGCGCAGCCCATTCCGGAGGAACAGATGCCCACACGACTTTCGGTCACGACGCCGAGGTTCTCAAAGTCAATCCAGCGCGTCTTCGCCACGCTCTACTTGATCACGGGCGGCGGCGGTGGCGGACAGGTGCTCGTCTCGGACTGCCTGCGCGCCATCGGCCTGCCTTCGCACTTGCAGTCCAAGGACATTGAATACCAGCGCTACTACATGATCTTCACAAGGCTCATCAACCGCCTCTGCGACGATTACCTCATGGACATTTCCTTCGAGAGCGTGCCGGATCCATCAGTTCGCTCGCGCCGCATAGCCATCCACTCGTTTGGCCTCCTCGACCGCGCGGCCTGCCTCAAGTTCCTCCGCCTCAACGCCCCCTACCTCGAAGGGGTGCTCGCCGGCATCAAGTCCGCGGCTTCCCAGCAGGAAGGCTGATCCCCCCGATCCCTGCCCCTTGCCGCCGATGGCGGCAGCGGCTTTTCCTGAAAGAATTGCGCCGGACGCGCTCCGGTTGCCTAGCGCAACGCGCCGGCTGTCAGCTCCGGGGCGCGTCCACCGTATTCCCATTTTCTATTTCACGGAGCTGGCATGAAGGACGGCGGCAAGCGCACGGAACTGCGCGGAAGGCGGGGCGGCATGCCAGCGCCCGAAGTCGCCATCGTGCCGGATCCTGACGCGTCGGAAAGCATGAGGCGGGATCTCGCCGCGCTTGCGCGGCTGCTCAGGTGGCGCTCATTGAGGAAAGGCAGGAATGGCAGTGGCAAGGCCTGATCCGGGGCGGGACTGGGAAGTCCTGTTCAAGTGCGCGGACGGAAAAGCAACCCGCGATTGCAGGATCGTGGTCGAGGCCGGATGTTAGTTATTACGAAATCGATCCTATTGGCGACAAGGATCGAAAAGCCCCTTTTGCTTTTGCAAAACCCTGCCTTTTTGCAATTGCCGACGCATCGTAACCAGGTGCCCTTGAATCGTAATTCGCGGCGGCTGGCTCACTTCCCGCCTTCGCCCTTTTTACCAAGCTTCTCGCTGATGACGTTGTAGCTCTGCAGGATTGCCTGCTGGGACTTCCTGTACTCGGCGTTCTCCCGCTTGAGCGCCTCAATCGCCTCCCGGGCCTCCTTGAGCTGATCCTTGAGGATCTGGTTCTCATTCCGCGCGGAAGCCAGCTTCTCCTTCACAACCCCGTTCTCGGCCTCCGCAGCCTGGGCGCGGCTGGAGTACTTTTCCTCCAGCTCGTCGAGCCTCGAGGCCTTCTCCTCAATCTCGGCGTTGATCCCCTGCATGCTCCTGTAGCCGGACAGGG
>CACYPI010000033.1 GCA_902776275.1 uncultured Aeromonadales bacterium | reverse complement strand
TCAGACAATACATTGAAAACCAGAATACCCCCGATTAGGCGCCTTATATCCCCGGGCTGAAGCCCGGGGTTTTACGGCGCTTTTTTGATAAAGGCGCAAGGCGGAAGCTCCCGCCATCTTCAATGAACACCGAGAAGTTCTTCGCGTGGCCGTCGGTTGCCGCGAGCAGCCAGAACAGCACTTGGGCCTTCATGAAGTTGCGCCGATCGTGATCTGCATTGGCCGATCCAAGAAGGCAGGACATGATGTCGCGGATACCGGGGCCGCCTTGGCTTTCGTACTTGTGCGCTGATGGTACGTTTAGCACTTGGCAGAAGTCCTCCTGGGTCCAGGCTTCAAGCTCTGACATCACCACTCCTCTTCCAGGCATCGGTATTTGGTGCTGGGCCACTCGGCCTTGCTTCAATCTGCATGCTCCAGCAACCAAAGCCATGTTTACAGGCTATGGCGTGTAGAAAAGCTTTGGGTGCTGATGCGAGGCAAGCCGTCTCCAAAGACGTAAATCACGATAAGGAGCAGGATCATCCCTGTGCCAATGGTGATTCTGCGTTCTTATTTGCCGATGCAGAAGGTGCTGAAGATCTTCCCAAGCAGATCATCGGAGGTCACCTTGCCGGTGATCTCGCCTATCTGATCCTGGGCCATGCGCAGTTCCTCGGCGCAGAGCACGAGGTTGCCGTCATCGAGCATGGCGCGGGCGCGCTCCATCGACCCTATGGCCTTCACAAGGGCCGCCACATGGCGCTTCCTGGCGCTGTAGACTCCATCCGCGGGCACGATGCCGAGCATGTCCTTGAGCGTGTCCCTGAGCGCGTCCAGACCGCCATCTACCTTCACCGAAGCGCTCACGGAGGCGATGCCCTTGCCTTCGCAGCTTTTTGCAAAAGAGGCGGCATCCGGATCCTGCCTCAGGTCGGACTTTGACATCACGAGCAGGACGCGCCTTGGATCAGGGTTGAGCTGTGTGATCCTGCCTAGCAGTTCCAACGCTCCTTCAGGCTTTGCAGAGCCATCTAGCAGGAGAACCGTGAGATCTGACTGCCTTACGGCGTCGATGGCCTTCCTGATGCCGATCTCCTCGATAACGTCGCTCGGATCGTCGCGGATCCCTGCTGTGTCGGTGAACGTGACCACGACCCCGCCTATGGCTATCTCGGCTGAGAGCACGTCCCTGGTGGTGCCTGGGATGCTGGTGACGATGGCCCGCTCCTGGCCTGAGAGCGCGTTGAGCAGGCTCGACTTGCCGGCGTTGGGGGCGCCCGCGATGGCGATGCGCGCCCCTTCGCTGAGCTTGGCTCCCTGGGTTGCGCGCTCAAGGCTCCTGCGGGAATCCTCGATCATCGCATCGAGCTGCCCTGCGGCCTTGCCAGAGTCGAAGAAGTCCTCATGCTCCTCAGGAAAGTCCAGGCAACCTTCGATGCGCACGCGGAAGTTCGTGATGCTATCGGTTATAGCTCCCGCGTCGCGGGAGAAGGCTCCGGTGAGGGATGAGAGTGCGGCGCGCGCAGCAGCCTCTGAGCCTGCGGAGATGAGATCCTCGACCGCCTCGGCCTCGGTTAGGTCGATTCGGCCGTTCTCAAAGGCGCGCCGGGTGAACTCGCCAGGGCCTGCCTGCCTGATGCCAGGAAGGCTCAGCAGGGCGTTCAGGACGCGCTGGGGAGCGATGCTCCCGGCGTGGCCTTGGAACTCAGCGACGTCCTCGCCGGTGTAGGAATTGGGACCCTTGAAGAAGATCACCACGCCCTCGTCAAGAGGGGTGCCGTCCAGGCAGAACTTCTTGAAGTAGGCGTGGCGGGGCTTGGGCTCAAACGAACAGAGCGCCCGGATCGCTGGCAGGGCCTGCGCTCCGGACACTCTGGTGATTGCAACGCCGCCCCGGCCGTGCGGGGTGGCGATTGCAGCTATGGTCTGCGAGTCGTTTTCAGGCATTGATCATTTGCCGGACCCATCCTTCTGGGCCTTGGCCGGGGTCTTCATGCTCAAGCCCTTCTTCTCGAGCGAGCGGAAGATCACGGTCTGCTGGAAGATGGTGAAGCAGTTGGAGACGAGCCAGTACAGCGTCAGGCCTGCAGGGAAGGTGCAGAACATGAAGGTGAAGACGAACGGCATCGCCATGAACACCTTGCGCTGGATCGGGTCGGTGATCGGAGTCGGCGACATCTTCTGCAGGAAGAACATCGAGATGCCGTAGAGGATCGGCAGCACGAAGTAAGGATCGTGGACCGAGAGGTCGGTGATCCAGAGGATGAAGCTCGACTGGCGCAGCTCGGTGGATTCCATCAGCATCCAGTACAGAGCGATGAATATAGGCATCTGGATGAGCAGGGGCAGGCATCCGCCCATGGGGTTGACCTTCTCCTGCTTGTACAGCTTCATGGTCTCCTGTCCGAGCCTTTGGCGGTCGTCCTTGTAGCGCTCGCGCAGCTCCTGCATCTTCGGGGTGAGGAGCCTCATCTTGGCCATAGAGGTGTACTGGGCCTTGGTCAGCGGGAACATCAGGCCGCGGACGATGAGGGTCAGGACGATGATCGAGAAGCCCCAGTTGCCCAGGAACGAATGGACGAACTGCAGCACCTTGAACAGCGGGATCGAGATGAACCAGAGCCAGCCGTAGTCGACGGTGAGGTCGAGGTGCGGGGCGAGGGCGCTCATCTCATCCTGCTCCTTGGGGCCGATCCACAGGATGTTCTCGAAGCTGCGCTTCTGGCCGGCCTTGATCTCCTCATTGCCGGTCATCATGCCTATGTAGGCGTACTTCTCGTCCTTGGAGCCGTTGGTGTAGATGGTGTGCTGCTCGGAGTTGCCCTTCGAGGTCGTCCAGGCGGAGACGAAGTAGTGCTGGATCATCGCGACCCAGCCGTCCTTGGTCTGCACGGAGAGGTTCTTGCCGTCCTTGGAGTCGCTCACGATCTCGTCGAGCTTGAGCTTCTCGTAGCGCGAGGAGTCGGAGGAGTAGGCGGTGCCGCGGTAGGCCGATGCGACCATGCCGAAGCTGCTGTCATTCCTGAGGAAGCTGTCGTCTACCGACTGCCTCAGCTGGCCGTAGAAGGCCATAGAGAGGTCCCGGCCTGACTGGTTGTCTACGTCGTACTTGACGTCAACGGTGTACGCGCCGCGCTTTGCGGTGTAGGTCTTGGTGTAGGTGACTCCGTCGCGCTCGAAGGTGAGGACAGCCGACACGCTCTCATCGCCATCCTTAATCACGTAGGAATCCTGCGCCGAGGCGTACACGGGCCTTGCGGACTTGTCCGGGCCGTCAGTGCCGGTGAGTCCTGACTGGATCTGGTAGACGAACTGCGGCTTGGTCATCAGGAGGTGGAACGGGGCGTTCTTGCCCTGCTCCTGCTTGATCTTCGGGAGCTTGGCGTCAACGATGTCGCCGCCTTCAAGCGAGATGGTCAGGTCGAGGGTGTCGCTCTTGAGCTCGATGGTCTTGTCGGCGGAAGCCGCAGCCATCTCAGGAGCGTTCTCAGCTTGCTGCTGCTCCTGCTCAGCCTTGGCCTGGCTCACCTTGTCGGACTGCCAGTCCCAGAAGAGCATCAGCGTGACGCACAGCAGGACGATAAGCAGTATGTTTCTCTGTTGTTCCATGACTATTCCTTACCCCGGGGGATCCCGTCTCGATCCTTGCGGCGCGGAACGGGATCAAAGCCGCCCGGGTTCATCGGGTTGCACCTGAGGATCCTCTTGAACCCCAGCCAGCAGCCGCGGGAAAACCCCCACTCCCTTATTGCTTCGAGAGTGTATTGCGAACAAGTGGGATAGAACCGGCAGTGCGAGCCAAGGAGCGGACTTATGAAATGCTGGTAGAAGCGGATCAGCAGTATTCCTAGGCGGGCAAGCGGCGAGATATCTGATCCCATAGGCGCATCAGGTTTTGACGCAGTTCGGCGTTGCTCATTGCGCCGATGCCGCCCTTAGCGATGAGCACCAAGTCGGCATTGGGCAGCGATGCCCTGTTAAGCCTGAAGGTCTCCCTGGCGATGCGCTTGACGCGATTGCGCCAGACAGCCCTCTTCAATATTTTTTTGGGGACGATCAGCCCCAGCCGCGCGCTCTTCTGGCCGCTGTTCTTGTGTCCAAGGACAACCAAGCCCGGAGCGGCGGCTCTGATGCATTTTTTGAATACCTTGTCATATTCCCCGGAAGACAGGATCCTGGCTTCGCGGGGAAAGGTATTGTCCGACATCAGATTAGACGGTAGTCAGACGCTTGCGGCCCTTGGCGCGGCGGCGGGCAAGAACCTTGCGGCCATCGGCAGTGCGCATGCGGATGCGGAAGCCGTGGGTCTGGTGACGTCTGTGGACGTTAGGCTGGAAAGTGCGTTTCATTTTGTTTTCCCTTCTAGGCGGTTAAAACGCCAGTTGATGTTGGGCGCAAAAATCTTGCGCTGATAGAAATTCGTATATTGTAACTGTAAAAAAATGTTGTGGTCAATCTCAAGCGCGATTAATGCGCCGGCGGCATGCCGGCGCTAGTTATCGCAGGAGATCCTGCGGACTTTGCTTAGATGTCCAATGTTGCCTTCGAGGCGTTTTCGGCGATGAACACCTTGCGGTTCTCGACGTTCTCGCCCATCAGCGCGGTGAAGAGCCTGTCGGCCTCCATCGCATCGGTCACGTCGACCTTGAGTAGCGTGCGGGTGTCCGGATTCATTGTGGTTTCGGAGAGCTGCTCGGGGCTCATTTCGCCCAGCCCCTTGTAACGCTGGATCTTCACGCCGGAGAACCCTTCCTTCATCATCACTTTGTAGGCTTCATCGAAGTTGGCAACAGGGATCTTCTTCTGGCCTATCTGTACGTAGCCGCCTTCCTCAATGAGTCCGTAGACCTTCTTGTTCATCGATTTGAGCAGCTGGTAGTCGGGCGAGTTGAAGAAGTTCATGTCCAGATCATTGCGGTAGTCGATGCCGTGGATGTGCTGGATCACCACCGGGCAGTACTTCTTCTCGATCGCGTCGAACTTGATCTCGCTCTTGAAGAACACACCCTCGGAGATGTTGGAAGGCAGGGTCTTGATGAATGACTCGGCCCACTGCTTCATCTTCTGCTCGTCTGCAAAATCCGCTTCTTCAGGCAGCGGGTTGTACATGAGGCTCACGAGGATGTCCTTCTCGATCTTCTTAGACATCCTGGGAAGCCTGCTCATGACCTTGTTGTAGTCGTTGAACAGCTTCTCAAGCGGCACTCCGGAGATCGGGGCCGCATCCGCGTTGACGTAGAGCGAGCCTGACTCGAGGGCCATGTTCGTGCGGTACTGCAGCGCTTCCTTGTCGCTTAACACATACCTAACCTGCTTTCCCTTGGAGTACTTGTAGAGGGGAGGCTGGGCGACATACACGTAGCCGCGCTCGATGAGCTCCGGCATCTGGCGGTAGAAGAAAGTCAGGAGCAGGATCCTGATGTGGGCGCCGTCGACATCGGCATCGGTCATGATGATGACGTTGTGGTAGCGGAACTTGTCGGGGTTGTACTCGTCTTTTCCAATGCCGCACCCGAGCACGCTCACCAGGGTGCCGATCTGCTGGGACTGGATCATCCTGTCGAAGCGGGCCTTCTCGACGTTGAGGATCTTGCCTCTCAAGGGAAGGATGGCCTGGAACTTGGAGTCGCGGCCGTTCTTGGCCGAGCCGCCTGCCGAGTCTCCCTCGACGAGGAAGAGCTCTGAGTAGGCTGGATCCTTCTCGCGGCAGGGCACTAGCTTGTCGGGGAGGGAGTTGATGTCCAGCCCCTTCTTCTTTGAAAGCTCGCGGGCGCGGCGCACCGCGTCTCTGACCCTTGCCGCCTCGACGATGTTCAGGCAGATGGCCTCGGCATCCTGGGGGTTCTCCTCGAGGAAGTACTCGAGATTCTCGGACACCGCCTGGCTCACTGCCGCGGTGGCCTCGGAGGAGACCAGCTTGTCCTTGGTCTGCGACGAGAACTTGGGATCGGGCATCTTCACCGAGATAACGGCGGTCAGGCCGGACCTGGCGTCATCGCCTGCGGGGGCGATCTTGTACTTCTTGGTATAGCCCTGCTTTTCGAGGTAGTTGTTGAAGGTGCGGGTGAGCGCGGTCCTGAAGCCGGAGAGGTGCGAGCCGCCGTCCTTCTGCGGAACGTTGTTGGTGAAGCAGTAGACGCTGCCTTTCTCGTTTTCCGAGTTCGTCCACTCCATGCCGACCTCAACCACGATGTGGCCTTCGCACTCCTTGGTGAAGTGAACGATCTTCTGGGTCAGCGGAGTCTTGTCCTGGTCAAGGTACTTTACGAACTCCATGATGCCGCCTTCGTGGTGGAACACCTGCTTGTGGTTTTCCTCCCTCAGATCGGTGAAGGTTATGGTTATGCCGGAATTGAGGAACGAAAGCTCTCGCAGCCTCTTTTCGAGCACCTCGTCGTTGAACGTGGTGTTCGTGAAGATCTCGTGCGAAGGCCAGAAGCGGACGTCGGTGCCGGTATCCTCATCGGGGCCGAGGTCGGCGATCGGGTGGATCGGCGCCTCGGGATTGCCGCCGTTCAGATAGGTCTGCTGCCAGACGTGGCCGTCCCTCCTGATGGTGAGGACCAGCTTGTCTGACAGGGCGTTGACGACTGAGATGCCGACGCCGTGGAGGCCGCCAGACACCTTGTAGGAGTTGTTGTCGAACTTGCCGCCTGCGTGCAGCACGGTCATGACTACCTCGGCTGCGCTGCGGTGCTCCTCAGGGTGCATGGCCACCGGGATGCCGCGCCCGTTGTCGCGGCAGCCAACCGAGCCATCCTGGAAGACAGTCACCTCGATGTGGGTGCAGAAGCCCGCCAGCGCCTCGTCGATGGAGTTGTCCACTGCCTCGAAGACCATGTGGTGCAGTCCCGAGCCGTCTTCGGTGTCGCCAATGTACATTCCAGGGCGCTTGCGCACCGCCTCGAGCCCGTGCAGGACCTTGATGCTGGAAGGATCGTATAAGTCTTCGTCGTGCTGGTCAGCCATTTTTCCCTCAGTAAACAGTTTCAGCCTGCGCGTTCCGGAGAGTGCCCATGTCGATGAAGCTGGGATCCCGGTTATCAGGGAGGCTTGTTTCTCTGGTTATATTCGTGATGAATATCTGGTTGCTGCTAGCTGATATTTCGTCCAGCAGCAGTCTACGTGAATTTGAATCGAGTTCGGAATTCAGGTCGTCTATCAGGTATATGCATTTGCGCCCAGTCATCTTCTGGAGGATCTTCCCCTGTGAGAGTCGCATGGCGCATACAAGCAGTTTTATCTGGCCCCTTGAGAGCGTGTCCCCGGCCGGATACTGGTTGACGCGGATCTTCAGATCCGCCCTGTGGCAACCGTAGAAAGTATACCCTAAAACCCGGTCTTTTTCAAGATTTAACTTTAGGATTTCTTTAAGTTTTTTGCCATTTTCCCAGCCTTGCGAGAGCGTGAATCTAAACTTCAGGCCGCCAAGGAACATCGCGAGCGTGTCCTGCATAACATCTTGTATCTCATCAAGATATTTTTGACGCATCTCGGTGATGCTTTCCGAGAGCTCTGCGAGCATGCCGTCCCAGATTTCAAACTGCGCGTTTGATCCTCCGGATTTGAGGAGCGCATTGCGCTGGGCTAGGATCCTGCGGTACTGGATCCAGTTTTTCTTGAAATCAGGCTCGGTGTAGTAGACGCCCCAGTCTAGAAAGCCCCTGCGGTTGTCAGGGGTGCCGCTTACGAGCATGTACCCGTCTGGATGGATTATCTGCACGCAGACCCTGTCTACAAGATCAAGGAGCCTTGGCAGCCTCGCGCCATTGATGCTGATGGCAAGATCCTTGGCCTTACCCCTGACTCTTGAAATGCCCAAGGTGTCGTGCTCGCCGTTTTCCTGTGTGACGGCTGCTGAGAGCGTGAATGAATCGCGGTCGTTCTTGATGAGGTGGTGGACGTTGGCGTTGCGGAAGGAATGCCCGAGCGCCAGATAGCTTATTGCCTCGAGCACTGAGGTCTTGCCGCTTCCATTTGGCCCGTGGATTATGTTTATGGTCTCTGAAGGCCGCAGATCCAGATGCCCGATATTGCGGAAATCCTGGATGAGCAGCCTGCTGATGATCATTGCGGAAGCGGCCGAAACGTCAGAGGACTATCTTGCTGATTACGTACTGCGGCAGCACTTCGTCAGGCGCAGGCTCGCTGTCGCACACCGGAGAGATCACGACGCTGGTGAGCGGATCGGCGAACTTGATGTTCACATTCTCAGAAGAGAGATGCGACAGGCAGTCGTTGATGTACATGTAGTTGAGGGCGATCTCGATCGGAGCTCCCGTGAACGGCACGTTCTCGCTGTGGGTCGCAACCTCGTGCTCCCTGTTCTCCGACTTGAGATCGCACTTTCCTTCGCTGAATGAAAACAGCACGCCGTTGACGCGCTTTGAAGACAGCACCGATACCCTGTTGATGAGCTCGGCAAAGCGCTTGCGCGGGAGGAGGACTTCGTTGCTCAGCCTGGTGGGAACCACGTTCCTTACATTGGGATAAGGCACCGTGATGAGCTTGGACTTGAGGCTGTAGCCGTTACAGTTAACCGAGACGCTGTTCTTGGTGAACTTTAGCTCGACCTGCGAGTCGGAACTGCCATCGATTATGGAGCTTATCTGCTCGGTTCCCTGCTTGGTGAGCAACGCGCCCAGGGGCTGTGCAACTGTAGTTGGGATCTGTGTGTCGAGGATCGCCATCCTGTGACCGTCAGAGGAGAATACCGAGAGGGTGTTGCCTTCAGCCTCGAAACGCACGCCGCGCAGGTACTCGCGGAAGTCTTCATTGGATACGCAGAAGATCGATAGGTCGATGAGCTTCTTGAGTTGCTTCTGGGTGAGGGTGAGGCTCTGCACCTCGTCTTCAACGGCGAAGGTCGGAAACTCGGATGCGCTCCTGGTCCTGACCTCATAGATGGTGTTGTCTGCATTTATGACCAGCACGCCCTTGGTCTCGTCGTCGTAGAACTGGACGTTGTCGGTGTTGCTGTTGCGGGAGCAGACGTCCACAAGCTTGCTCGCATTGACGGCGATGATCCCGTCCTCTTCAGCGTCAGCCAGCGGGATCGATGCTTCAAGCTCTATGTTGTAGTCAGTCGACTTGATAGTAAGTACGCGGTTCTGAACCTTCATCAGGACGTTGAGCGTGATGTCGTCTTCCTTCTTGCTGCCGCTGCTGGCAAGCCTGGCGACTTCCTTCAACTGCTTGATGATCTCCGAAAGATGTGCTGAGAACTTCATGATGCTTCCTTGTGTTTATCGGCCTGTCCTGCCTTGCAAGGCAACCTGGCCAGAGTAATCATTGACCTTGCCTGCGCCTATTCCTTCTTGAGGGAGTTGACGAGGCTCTGGAAGAGGTTGGCGTATTCAGGTTCGGTGGCGATCCGCGCGCGCGTGCGCTTGATGGCCTGGTGGACCGATGAATGATCCTTGTTGAAAGCCCTTCCAAGATCGTTTAGCGAGAGGCTGGGGATCAGGGTGTTGGCAAGAGTCATCGCTAGAGATCTCGCGTTTGAAATGTTCTTCTTGCGCAGCGCCGATTCCATTTCGGCGACTGTGACTTTGAACTCCTGCGCGACGCGTTCCTTCACGCTGTCGACTGTGGTGGTCTGGTTCGTGGTATTGACCAGGCTGTTCAAAGTCTTCACCGCCTCATCATAGGTGATCTCCTTGTAAGCCATGATGTGGCTCTTGAGGGTCTTGATGGCGCCTTCGATCTCCCTGACGTTCGAGCGGATGTGCGTGGCGATGTACTGGATGATCTTGTCGTCTAGTTCCACGTGGAACTCCCGGCACTTGCTGATGGCGATCGCCGTGCGAGTTTCAGAACTCGGTGGAACAATTTCCCTGCACACTCCTGATCCAAATCTAGAAGTCAGCCTCTGGTTGAATCCCTTGAGATATCCAGGAGGGACGTCGGATGCGAGTATCAGCTGGCTGTTTGGCTTCTCGATGAATGAGGCGATGATTTCGAAGAATGTGTCGCGCGCTTTTTCACCCTTGATGAAGTTCTGGATGTCATCGACGATGAACACATCCTGGCTTGTAAACAGCTCTTGGAAATTTATCTGCTGTGGATCATACGAGTTGCGCGTCGCCATCGACTGAACGTAGTTGTGGATGAACTCCTCGGCGCGGGTGTAGAGCACCGACTTTTCAGGATGGGTCTGCTTGATTTGATTGGCAATGGCAAAGAGCAAGTGCGTTTTGCCCAGGCCGGATCCTCCGTAGATGTAGAACGGGTTGTACGAAGGGGAGCCTGGATCGGCTGCGATCTGTTTGGCGATTGCGACGATGAGTTCGTTCTCCGGGTCTGTCACATAGTTGTCGAAGGTTTTCTCCGGATTGACGTGCTCGTCGCGCATGAACTTTGGCATGACCGACTTGGCAGGTTGCATCGCAGCTTGCTGCACATAAGTTGCAGCGCCTCTTTGGGTCTGGGCAATGGGGATGCGCATCCCGGGCTGGATTGGGGTGACACCCGCAGGCTGCTGGGCTGAGTAGATTGATGGATCAGTATATCCAGGCTGCAGTGACTTGCCGTTCACCGAAGTCCTGCCAATGTTGTAGTAGCCATTGCCAGGCTGGGTTGCAGACGGAGCCTGGGCTGGCTGGGCAGGTGGTGCGCTCGGAGGTTGCATCCCCGGCGGTAGCATTGAGATTGAAAGGCTGCTCAATCCAGTCTGCTTTTTTATTTCCTTGAAGAACGCTGAAAGATATTCAGGGAAAAGCGTGCTCGCATACTGCGAGGTGAAAGCAAAGGTAAGAATGTTTCCAGTTATGGAGATCTTGACCTGAGAGCCGATCATCCGCACAAGCATTGCTTCCTTGTCGTCTGAATACAGTTTGGAAACGTTCTTGACCGTCTGATCCCAAATAAGGTCTAAATCCATTTTTTACTTGGCCATGTTCTCTGGTCTCAGGCGTCTTTGTCACCACGTTTCGCGCTCTTTGCCTTGATAAATAGCGCGGCGCAAAAAACATATGGCCTGATTTCAGGCGCATGCTGGAAGCCGTGGGGGGAAGCTTGTCTGAGTGATGTTTTTTCTAAATGACTATAGATTATTTTATCATGCAAACAGTGTGTTTCCTTACTTTCCCACAATTTTAGAGTGCAGCTTTACGATATTTCCCACTTTGTGGGAAATTTATGCTAAACGCTCAAATCTGATTTATGAGCTTGAAGATTTTTGATGTAATTTTCCTGAAATTTTGATTCTGACTTCGTGTTGTGTAACTATCTTGCCGTTCAGATCCGTGCTTTTCTGAATATAGCTTTGCTATCTCGATTGACGCCTTCACGGCCTTGTCCTTAATGCGCTTTCTCGCTCTTCTTTTCACTCCGCGAGGGAAGCCTCCAGCTTCCACCGCTCAGCCTCTGACTTGGACAGCTCGGCCTTGAGCTTCTCGAGCCATTCCTCGGCCGCGTCCCTTGCGGCTCTGGCATCGGAGACCGCGCTGCGCGCATCCTTCTCGAGCTTGGCCTGTTCGGCCTCGGGCTTGGATCTAAGCATGGCCCACGATGAGGCCAGTAACTGCATGGCCTGGTCCTTCAGTGAGGGCGGCATCGACGCGAGCGCCTCGGACATCTGGGGCCCCTCGTCGCGCAGCGCGTCGAGGACGGCGTTGAGATCGCGCTTCGAGTGCCCAGGTGCGGCGAGAGCGAGCTCGCTCCTCGATAGGAACATCCCTTCCGCGAGCTTGAGCTTCCTCGCCACCTCCAGGATTTCCCCTTGGACGGGTGTCACCGGCTTGCCGCTGGCAAACTGGGTGCGTTAATCCATTTTACTGTTCCATTGCTTCAGGAACGCTTGAACCATCCTTTGGTCCATGGTTCATGGTTCCGAAATTGGGTCCGGCCAGGATCCCATGCCGCGCAAGGCTTTGCGGCAGATCAGGCCCTTTGGGGCCGGAACCATTTGAAGTGACCTTCTCGTCGGCCAATAAAAGCCTCCAACCCTTGTCGCACGGAAGCTTGGAGCCTTCCTCGCCCCTGCTACTGCAGTGGTTCCGCTGGAACCATTTTGCGATGGTTCCGGTTCAAGTTGAACCATGTGCTTCGCAGGGCGTCCGCGGCGGCGCTTCGGCGCGGCGGCCGCTGTGCTACCATCCGCCGCAGGATGCTCTGGCAGGGTGTTGCTTGCGTTGCTTTCCCCCACCGGCACCTCCATTGCATTTCTGAATCCCTCCCTAATTTTGCTTGTTTTCTCTTGTTTATCAAAAAAGCGCCGTAAAACCCCGGGCTTCAGCCCGGGGATATAAGGCGCCTAATCGGGGGTATTCTGGTTTTCAACACTGAAACCACCTTTTTTACGTATGTAGTCAAGGCCGCCTGAGCGGCCTTCCAGCCTCCTCCACCCCCTGAACCATTCCTTCCTGGCACCTTGCAGGGCCATTCCAACGAATTTTGATTACTTTAGGATTACTCCGGCCAAAATTCGAGTAATCAAAAGTAATGCTTGTCCTCTAGTTTAGCCTCGCTTCATGCTATACTGTATCCGTAAAATAACGGATATGGAGGCAGGCATGCTCCAGCCGGTCAAGTCGGCAAGGGTTCCGCCCGAGATACAGGCCCTGAAGCCCGATGGCTTCGGCCCTGTGGAGGTTCGCAGGTTCAAGCGCAAGGACAGCGAGTACTATTACGTCTACCAGTACTCCTACGAGAAGCTCGACAATGCGGTGAACGGCAGGAGATGGAGGAAGAGGACGGGGCGCGTCATCGGCAGCATTTCGCCATCCGACGGATTCATCCCCAACAGGTACGGCATGTCGCTCATCAGGCAGAGGAACCCGCTCGCCGGCGCGTCGGACGGGATCCCGTTCAAGAACTACGGCGCCTACGCGATGCTGCGCGCGCTTTCGCCAGGGATCGAGGACGGCCTCAGGAAGGCGTTCCCGGACGTGTTTCGCGAGATCAGGGCGCTTGCGCTGATGAGGCTGGTCGAGGGCACGTCGAAGGCCGCGGCCATGAAGGAGATCTTCGACAACTGCTGCCTGAGCCTGGAGTCGCCGGATCTGGCGATGTCGGAGCGCCCCGTGCTGGGCTTCACCGAGTCCCTGGGGCGGCGCGAGGACGACTGCCGCGCGTTCATGCGCGCATATGTGGGGAAAGCCTCCACGCTGCTCTTCGACGGCACCTCGCTGTTCACCCGCGAGGACGACTCGCTTGCGCAGAAAGGCTACAACCCCGACCACTCGCTCAACACCCAGGTGCGGCTGCTCTACATGTTCGAGAAGGAATCGCACAGGCCCGTGTTCTACACGATGCTCCAGGGCTCCCTGGTCGACCGCGCCGCGTTCATCAGCGCAGTAAGGCTGTCAGGCGCCAAGGACTGCGTCGCCATCGCCGACAAGGGCTTCTACTCCAAGCGGAACGTCCACGCCCTCTCCGAGGCCGGGCTCAAGTACATACTGCCCCTGAACTCCAACACCGCGCTCGTCCCCGAGGAGTTCTACGCCAACCTCGATCCCAGGAAGTTCAACAACGTCTTCGCCTACAAGGGCAGGCCAATCTGGCACATGCGCAGGAAGCTCGAGGGCAGCGCGGGAAACTGGCTGTACGTGTTCATGGATCAGGAGCGCAGGACCGAGGAAACCGGCAGGTTCGTGGCGAAAGCCCAGCTCGACTACGGCGAGGATGAGCGCAAGCCCATGGACGTGGTCAGCGAGACGCGCCGCGGGTACTTCTCATTCGTCAGCAACCTCGACAAGCCAGCCGAGGAGATCTACCTGCTGTACAAGGAAAGATGGGACATCGAGGAGTGCTTCGACTACCTCAAGAACGACGTCGCTCCCGAGGCATCGCATGCCAGAAACAACGACTTCCTCAGGGGGTGGGCCTTCATCAACCACGTGAGCCTGCTGTACTACTACGGCCTGATCAACGCCCTGCATGAGGCGAAGCTGGATTCAGGCACAACTCCGAAGGACGCGTTGCGCACGGCAAGGAACCTGGTCAAGCAGATCCCTGCCGGCGGAGGCGAGCCGGTGCTGAGCCCGGTGGACGCCGCAACAGGCAGGCTTTTCGGCGCCCTGGGGATCAAGCCGGAGGAGTTGCATCCGTAAAAATGGATGCTTTAGTGTTAGGAAGCAGGCGTTGCCGAGAAGGGCTTTCCTGCGATCTTCTCAATCTTGTAGGTCGAGTACTCGCAATTTATGGCCGGGGGATCCTGGAGCTTGACCTTGTAGAGCTCCTCGAAGTTCCTCGTGGTGATCTCGTCTAAGGCCTTCTCCGAGACGCCCTTGAACTTGGCGATGAAGTCCAAGGTGTAGCGCACGAAGGCAGGCTCGTTCTGCACTCCCCTCACCGGCACTGGCGCCAGGTACGGGCAGTCGGTCTCGACCATCATGCGGTCCACGGGCACGTACTTCAACGCCTCGCGCACGTTGTCGGCCGCCTTGAAGGTCGAGATCCCGGTAAAGGAGATGAGAAAGCCCATGTCGAGGCATTCGCGGGCCATCTCCACGCTGTCGGTGAAGCAGTGGATCACCCCTCCGGCGTCGCGGGCGCCTTCTGAGCGCAAGAGCGCGACCGCGTCCTTGTGCGCCTCGCGGGCGTGGATGCACAACGGCTTCTTCGCCTCAAGCGCGATGCCTATTTGGCGGGCGAACGAGTCCATCTGAGCCTTGCGCGTCCCAGGCTCGTAGAAGTAGTCAAGTCCGGTCTCGCCCAAGGCCACGCAGCGCGGATCGGCGAGGGCGGCCTTGAGATCGTCGTCCTTCCAGTCCGGGCACTCGTGCAGGTTCAGGGGGTGCACGCCGCAGGCCAGATAGGCGTTGGGCCAGTCCTTCAGCAGATCGCGCATCTTTGGGTACTGCGCGGTGGTGCAGGCTATGGACAGGAAGTGCGTTACCCCGCAGCGCCTGGCGCGGGCCATCATCTCGCTTATGTTCGAGAAGGCCTTGGTCTTGAAGTCGAGATCGGCGATGTGGCAGTGCGAGTCAACCAGGTAGGTCATTGCAGGTGCCTTTCCATGTCCGCCTTCGACCAGCGCACGCAGCGCGTGAGCCCCTCGCGCAGGCTCGTCTTCTGGGTGAGATTGAACATTCGCGTGAACTTCTGCGCGTCCGCCTTGAGGCTCTTGATCTCGCCTACGGGGATTTGCTGCGTGAAGAACGAGAGCTCGCGCCCGGTGATGGACTCGAGCTCCTTGATGATGTCGATGACGGTGATGGCCTTGCCGGTGCCGATGTTCACGCAGTCGTAGTTCCTGCCCTCGGGCAGGAACTGGGCGCAGGCGCGGGCGATCGCCTCGGCGCAGTCGTCGATGAACATGTAGTCGCGGGCGCAGGTGCCGTCGTCGTACAGCTCCATGGGCTTTGAGGTGAGCAGCGCGCGGATGGCGTCGCTGATCAGCGTGTCAGGGCGCTCGTAGGGGCCGTAGATGTTGAACAGGCGCAGCGCGAGCGAGCGCACGCCGTAGAGCTTGGCGTAGGTCTCGGCGGCGCACTCCATCATGCACTTGCTCGCCCCGTATATGGACTCGGGCTCAAGCAGGTTCTGATCGCCCTCGCGCATCGGGTGCTCGTGGTTGCCGTAGACGGCGGCCGACGAGGCGAAGACGAGCTTGGGGCGCTCGTCGGCGTGCAGGGCCCTCACGCCCTCTAGCACGTTCACAAAGCCCATGAGGTTGTTCTTGAAGAACACCTCCGGGGAGAGCGAGGAGGCGCTCACCGAGGTCATGCCGGCCAAGTGGATCACCGTGTCGAAGTTCCCGTCCACTATCATGCTGCCGATCGTGGCCGCGTCGGTGCAGTCCACGACGTGGAAGTCGAAGTCCGGGAGGCTGCAGTGGGTCATGCCGGACATCAGCGCCACCGGATCGACGCCCAGGCCAGATAGGCGGTCGTACTTTACGCGCGCCGGATAGGTGAAGTCATTGAGATTGTCGATGCCAACGACATGCCAGCCCTGGTCCCTGGCGAGCTTCACGCATCTCCTGCCGATGAAGCCCGCAGCCCCCGTTATGAGGATCCTGCCTGCCATTTACTCTCCTCCTTTGCCTCATTCTTGATTGTTTTTATGAACTTTAGTCGAAAAATCCATCCAAAACGAGCAGCTGGCTGGATCTTTGAAAATTTTCCCGCGATGCCGCCCCGATCCCGGGCCATTAGTACCAGCGCCGCTCGCCGTTCTTCCTGACAAAGCGCGGCGCGGCCGGATCGACCACCAGGCTGTCGCCCACCATGTAGGCTCCGGGGAGGCGGCGCAATGGATCGTATTCTGGATGGTCGCGCAGCGCGCCGCGCCCGATGAGCCTGTAGGAGCGCACGCACTCGTCGCGCAGCATCTCCAAGGTGCCCTTCTCCCGGTAGGCCAGCCTCGGCGAGGCCAGGCTCAGCGTCCAGGAGTGCGGGATCCCGGCGACGCAAACCTTGCGGATCCCGCTCTGAGTGCTGTGCTCGGCGATGGTCCTCACGGCCTGGGCGGGGCTTAAGTAGGCGTTCATGCGCGGCATCGCGAAGCCCAGCGCCAGCACCGCGGCCATCACGCCGGCGCCGAAGGCCGAGAGCCCGCGGATCCCGTCGGCGTTGATGGTCTTGAAGACCGCGAGCACGGTGAAGAGCACGATGAAGCTCAACGCCGTCACCACGAAGACGCCGTTTAAAAGCGCGAAGTCGTCGTTTAGGAAGTAGCAGGCCGCAAGGAGCGCGCTGAAGGGGAGGAAGCCTGCGGTGAGCAGCACCTTGACGGCGATGTCGCGGCAGCCGTTCTTCTCGAAGTAGTTCACGAGGAAGTAGGAGAGCGTGGGCAGCGCCGGCAGCAGCGAGGTGTCGCCCTTGCTCTGGGGGATGGCGCAGACCACCACCACTGCAAGCGGGAGCGCCGCGCAGTAGAGCGCGCGCACCGGGATCTGCGAGCGCTCGGTGAGGAGCGTGCGCACCGCCGCGTAGGCAAAGCACGGGCCCTGGGGCAGCGAGAGCATCAGCGCCACTGCCAAAAGCCACAGCAGCCCGTGATCGTGCCCGGCCGCGCCCGTGAGCATGTTTATCGGCGTGTCGATGAAGACCCAGGTGAAGTAGCCGCGCCCGCCTTCTAAGAAGGCCATGGCGCCCCAGATGGCGAAGGCCCCCAGCGGGCAGAGGAGCCACCAGGGCTTGTAGACGCGCAGGAAGGCGCGGGCGCGGCACTTGACGATGAGCACGATGAGCACGCACAGGGGCGGGATCACCGCCCCGAAGAGCCCGCGGTCGAGCGTGAGCAGGATGAGGAGGATCGGAAGCGCCACGCGCCCGCGCACGGACTGCATGGCGGGATCGGCGAGCACCTGCTGCGTGCGGGCGGCGAGGAAGCAGGCAGCAAGGCACAGGAGGAAGCAGTAGATCATGCTCCCCCGCGCCATGAAGACCGAGCTGGCGACATAGGGCATCGCGATGATGGAGATGATCCCCGCCCCCGAGAAGGACTTCATGACCAGCGGGCTGAAGGTGCGCTCAAGGCAAAGAAGCATCGCGATGAAGAGCGCGAGGTTCAGCGAGAGCAGGAAGACCGAGGCCTGGCTGCCCTCGATGGCAAGCCCCGCCATGCACACCCAGTAGTACAACGGCCCCGCGGCCTGGGCGCCGTAGGCCTCCTCGTCGAAGAAGAAGAGCCTGCCCTGCGTGAGCGCGCTCTTGGCGATGGCGACGGTGTTGAGCTCGTTGACCGGGCTTAAGTCGCGCAGCATGACCGCCTGGAGCGCGCAGATCACGAAGATCGCGCACAGGATCAAGGCGGTTTTGGAAATTCTCATCGTCAGGCCGGAATGTTCTGGAAGTTGTGAAGGCGAATCGCAAGACCTACCAAGTTTAGGTAAAAAGCCGCGTTTTGCAAAGCTTGCAACGCTGCGGGGCGCTCAGCGCCCCTGGAGGTTGCCGTCCCTCACCGCCGGATCGAGGAAGCGCTTGCGCATCCAGAGGAAGACCATGAGATCGCACATCCCCGTGAGCGCCGCGCTGAGCACCGGGCAGCGGGAGTGGCGGATGCGGTGGTATGAGACTTCCACCGGGACCACTCGGTTGCCCGACATGGTGACGAGGGCCGGGACGAAGGCGTGCATCCCCGAGAACCACGGGAGCTGCTTTAAGACCTCGGTGCGGCCAAGCCTCAAGGGACAGCTGGCGTCGCGCAGGCCGTCGCCGGTCACGGCGCGGCGCACATCCGAGAGCATGCGCTCCCAGAGGTGGCGCAGCGCGCCCTGCTTCTTGAAGTCGCGCTGCCCGCACACCAGCGCCGCGTCGTGGATCTCGGGGAAGAGGCGGTCGAGGTCGCGGATGTCGGTGCGCATGAGCGGATCGGCAAGCGCGACGTACGGCGAGTGCACCCTCTCAAGCCCGGCCTTCACCGCGCCGGTGAGCCCGGAGCGCTTGATGAGCGAGAGGTAGTAGGCGTCGCGCATGCGCATGCAGTAGTCGCGGATGAGCGAGAGCGACTTGTCGGTCGAGCTGTCGTCGATGAAGAGCACGCAGAAGCGGCGGGTGCACGACTTCTTGTAGCTGTCGATCGCCTGGAAGAGCGAAGGGAGGCTGTCGGCGGCGTTGAACACCGGAAGGAGGATCGTGAGGTCGAAGGTGGATGTCGAGTTCATCTGCTGAAAGGGCTGAAAATCTCTCGGTGTATAATGCTGGAGCTGATTCTACAATTTTTTTGCTGTTTTGTGACATGCGTCATCGTTTATGAGGAGGATGCCATGGCAGAGGAAACCATTTTCACGAAGATCATCAAGGGCGAGATCCCCTCGACCATCATCTACAAGGATGATCAGGCCTGCGCCTTCCTGGACATCAACCCCAAGGCCGAGCACCACGTGCTCATAGTTCCCGTGAAGCCCATCCCCACCGTGTCCGACGTCGAGCCCGAGGACGAGCCGATGCTCGGCCACCTCTTCACGGTCGCCCGCAAGGTCGCCGAGAAGTACGGCGTGCAGAAGTCGGGCTACAGGCTGATCTTCAACTGCGGCCCCGACGGGCTGCAGGAAGTCCCGCACATCCACATGCACTTCCTCGCAGGCGGCAACCTTGGACTGGCGGGCTTTCCTGTCAAAGCCGGCAAGAAGGCCTGAGACATGCGCCTTAGCACTCTCGCCTCGCTCGCCGCAGCCTCGCTGCTCGCGCTCTCAGGCTGCTCCTTCGTCGAGGGCATCACCGACAGCGATGGCGGACCTGGGCCGTCCGTCCAGCACGCCACCGCCTCCCAGAAGAAGGTCGATCGCGGCGCCGCAGGTCGCGGCAAGGTGAACTCCCAGGCCCTGGAGAAGTCCAAGGCCAAGGGCAAGGAGAAGGCCGCAGATCAGAACGCCAGGGCGCAGGAGTCATCAAGGCAGGAGAGCGCGGCCAGCCAGCCCTCGCCCGCCGCCGGGATCGCAAAGCCCGCATCCCCCGCCTTGGACGCCGACGAGGAGGCCGCGCTCAAGAACACCGAGGTCTCCGACGCCGACTTGAGCTCCGAGGAGAAGGCTGGTGCCAAGGACGCTGATGGCGGCAAGAAGGAGGGCATGGATGAATCCGCGCCCTCCGCCCTGCCCCCCGTGGACGAGGAGACTGCCCGGCAGATCTCGGACCTGCCAGACTACGCGACCGCCTCGGGCCGCCAGACCTGCCCCGCGTCCCTGGGCTCCTCGGCCCAGTCCGCGGCCGCCGAGCTAGCCAAGGTGCTCTCGGGCAAGCTCAACATCGACAAGGGCGCCGTGTTCTGCGCCCCGACCGTGATCCCCGACGAGTACAGCGACTGCATCTTAGACGTCAGCGCGACCGTGGCCTCCGGCCTTGCCGCCTCGGGCAAGTTCGACATGGCCGACTCCGGCCGCGTCCAGGTGGCCCAGAACAGCGGCTCGTCGATGCTGATCCCCGCCTACGTGCGCGAGTGCCGCCGCAACTCCATCCCCTACCTCGCGGTCACCGTGGTCCGCAAGATAGGCGGCAAGGTCTCGCTGACGCTGCGCATCCTGAGGGCCGACACCGGCGTGACCCTCACCCAGTCCTACCGCAGGCTCTAGGCGGCGGGAGCGCGTGAGAGACGAACATCAGGCCCCCGCCAATGCGGGGGCTTTGAGTGCCCGCCAATTGCGGGCGCCATGAGGATTTGGCTCGGGGGCTGCCATGATCTGCCGCGGCCGCCCTGCCCATGATTTCGGAACATCCATGATCACTTTTTCAAACCTCTGCCTGATGCGCGGCACCCGCGTGCTCTTCGACGGGGCCAGCGCCAGCATCTACCCCTCCGAGAAGGTCGGCGTCATCGGCCGCAACGGCTGCGGCAAGTCCACGCTCTTCTCGGCTGTCATGGGCGAGATGGCCCCCGAGGGCGGCTCCATCTCGATCCCCAGGGACTATGTCATAGCCTCGGTCTCCCAGAAGACCCCCGCGCTGGACATGCCCGCCATCGAGTACGTCATCGAGGGCGACAAGCAGCTCTCGGCGCTCCTGAAGAAGAAGGAGGAGGTCTACGCCCAAGGCGATGGCGTGAAGATCGCCGAAATAGAGGACGAGCTCGGAATCGCCGGGGCCTGGACCGTGCGCCCCCGCGCCGAGGAGCTGCTCCACGGCCTGGGCTTCTCCCAGGATGAGATAGAAAAGCCCGTCAAGGACTTCTCAGGCGGCTGGCGCATGAGGCTCAACCTGGCGCAGGCGCTCATCTGCAGATCGGATCTGCTGCTGCTCGACGAGCCTACGAACCACCTCGATCTGGACACCGTGATCTTCCTTGAGAACTACCTGAAGTCGTGTAAGAGCACCATCATGTGCATCTCCCACGATCGCGACTTCCTCGACCGCTTCTGCGACCACATACTGCACTTCGAGTCGGGCCGGCTCGTGATGTACACCGGCAACTACACCGACTTCGAGCGGTTGCGCGCCGAGCGCATCAAGAACGAGCGCGCCACGCGCAAGCGCGAGGAGGCCGTGCTCGCCCACATGCAGTCATTCGTGGACCGCTTCCGCTACAAGGCCTCCAAGGCCCGCCAGGCCCAGAGCCTCATCAAGGCCATCGACAAGCTCAAGCTCACCGCCGTGACCCAGGAGGAGTCGCCCTACAACATCTCCTTCCCCGAGCCCGAGCGCACGGTGGACGTCCTTGCGACCATCAAGGACCTCTCCGCAGGCTACGAGCCATCAAAGCCCGTGCTCGAGGGCGTGAACCTCATGCTGCTTGCAGGCGATCGCATCGGGCTTTTGGGACGCAACGGCCAGGGCAAGTCCACCTTCATAAAGACGCTCTGCTCGGTGATCCCGCCCCTAGGCGGCACCGTCACCATCGGCAAGGGCGTCAAGATAGGCTACTTCGCCCAGCACGAGATGGAGTCGCTGCGCCCGGGGCTCACCGCGCTCGACCACCTGCACCTCATCGACAAGAACGCCCGCGACAAGGATCTCAGGACCTTCCTGGGATCGTTCTACTTCCAGGGCGACAAGGCGGTGACCCCGGTGGGCACCATGTCAGGCGGCGAGCAGGCAAGGCTCTGCCTGGCGCTCATCGCCTACCAGCGGCCCAACCTGCTGCTGCTCGACGAGCCTACGAACCACCTCGATCTGGACATGCGCGAGTCGCTCTCCGTGGCCCTTGCCACCTACCCGGGCGCCCTCATGGTCGTCTCCCACGACCGCCACCTGCTCGAGTCCACGGTGGACCGGCTCTGGCTTTGCGACAGCGGCTGCGTCAAGGAGTTCGACGGGGATCTCGACGACTACCAGAACTACCTCATAAGGGAGAACCGCGAGTTCGCCGAGAAGGTCTCAGGCCGCGTCCAGGCCACGCGCTCGAACGCGGCGGCCGTGGAGGAGCAGAAGCACCGCCAGGCCGAGCACGGCGGGCGCGAGCTCAGGCGCGCCCAGGCGGCCTTCCGCGAGAGCCTGAAGCCCCTGAAGAGCGCCATCTCCAAGCTTGAGAAGGAGCTTGACTCAAAGCGCGCCCTGCTCTCCGATCTTGACGCGAGGCTTGCCGACTCCGGCGCCTACTCAGGCGACAGCGCCAAGCTGCAGGAGCTTTTAAAGCAGCGCGCCCAGGCAGCCTCCGACTGCGAGGCGCTTGAGAACGAGTGGCTTGAGAAGTCAGAGGAGCTTGAGGAGAAGTCCGCGGCCATGCCGCAGTAGCCCCGCGCAGGCGGCCTCCCACTGAGGCCATAAAGCAAAGCAAGAAGGCCTGGCAATCGCCAGGCCTTCTTGCTGCGCGGCAGCAACGCCGCGCGGGATCGGGACGTGAGCATGACAGCCCATGCGGGGATCTCAGGGCCTCGCGGCGCCCGCATCCTGCCCTGGCGCATCAGGCTTGGCCTTGGGATCGGGGGCGTCCGAGGCGTTCTGGCGCCTGGCAAGCGGCCCCTCCGAGGGGCCGCGGTAGACCTCGAGCACCTTCTGCCCCAGGACCTTGAGCTCGAAGGCCGGAGTGTCCTTGATCTCGGAGAGGCGCTTGTAGTCCTGCGCGTTGCGCCCGAAGAAGTTGTTCACGCGGTAGGCGGCAAGCGGGCACTCGACCTTCTGAAGGCGCGCGCGCATCGAAGGCTCAAGCGCAATGCGGTTTGCCCTGAAGATGTAGCTCTCATGGCAGAACTTCACGACGCCCTGAGGCTGATCCCTGAGCATCCACTCGTAGGCCAGGTGCGTGGTGCTGCCCCAGTAGTCCACGTCGTAGTGCTCGACCCAGGGCTTGGCGGCAAAGGCGTTGAAGTACACCGCCTCGGCCGGGTGGATCATGATCATCACGCAGAACATCCAGAGGGCGGCCGCCCCGGTCGCGCCCCAGGCCAGAAAGCGGATCCTGGGGGACCGCGCGAAGGCGGTCTTAAGGCAATAGAGGCAGTAGCAGCCTGAGAGGAGCATCTCAGGGTAGATGAAGTACATCTGCCTCCAGCCGTTGTAGAGCGAGGAGTGGAAGGCGATGACCGAGAGCACCGAGCCAAAGACGATGACGTGTGCGAAGAGCAGCGTCAGGCACAGTGGCGAGTCCAGGCTCGTGCGAAAGCCCCCGCGCGCGAGCTTCACTAGCTTTTTCACGTAAAGCAGGAGGCCGCACCCCCAGAGCACGAGGATCCAGATGGGGGTGGTGATCCCAACCCACACCGGGATGTAGTGCCAAGGGAGGGCGTGATCATCGACCATCCTGCCCATGTAGAGGATCTCCCCGCCGTGCCTGAACACCGACATGTTGCGGAAGACCTCGGCGATGCGCGCGAAGGTGTCCTCCCAGAGGTAGGGGAAAAAGGCGGTGATGAGGATGAGCGAGGCGACAGCGTACACGGCGGCATGGGCGAGGTTCCTGAGGTACTGCCCGGAGAGCAGCGCCCTGACCGCGAAGATCCCCCGCGTGGTCGCCAGGAAGGCCACTCCGATGATGCGGTTGTCCACGAGCAGCGCCGTCGAGAGCGCGTGCAGCAGGACATTGGGAAGGGATTGGCTCTTCAAGAGCCTGGTGAGCGTCCAGAGGTTCATGCACGCAAACGCCACCACCGCCATGTCCTTGCCGTTGTAGAAGGACTCGGCCATGAAGCGCGGGGTGAGCGCGAACATCAGCACGATTATGTAGCCGTAGCCCCTGGGGAGCACGTTGCGCGCGGCCATGAAGAGGCACATGAGGCCTCCCATGCAGTAGATGAAGATGAGGATGTGCCGCAGGCGGTAGGCGTCATAGGGATCGGTGGCGCCCAAGGCCAGCTGCAGGACCAGCGCCGGCAGGTGGAAGACCACGCCGTAGTCGCGGTCGGTGAAGTCGGCAAGGTCGGGGATCGAGGCGTAGCCGGGGATGAACGACGCGGCAAAGCCTGCCGGGGCGATTTTGTCGAGCACGTACTTGAGGTTCACCGCCGCGGTGTTCTGATCAAGCGGCTCGTCGCAGGTCACGCCGAAGTCAGGCAGGAGCCACATCCCGAGCGCTAGGAGCAGCGCGAAGAAAGCGATAGACGGGATCGGGCCTAAGTTCGGGCGGACAGCACCATCAGACATTGTAAAGCCTCCATAGGCGCCGCGTGTGTCACGGCGGCAACGGCGCCATTATACAAGAGGCGCCTTTATGCAGGTTTGCAGCCGTTTTATGCAATTTTTATCAATCATCATTGATTGCATAGTTTCTGGTAATACAATAGCCGCAGATATTTAAAGGAGTTCACAAATGGCAAATTACATCGACCTGACCCCGAGGGCCACCAACCGCATCGTGGGCGGCGGCCAGCTCGTCAACGTTTCCACCCTCTCGAAGGACGGCGTCCCCGACGTGATGTCGGCCGCCTGGAACACCGCCTACGACAGCGACATGCTCCTTGTGGTGCTCGACCTGGGCCACACCACCACGAAGAACATCATCGAGACCGGCAGGTTCGTGGTCAGCGTGCCGTCCATCGAGCAGGTCAAGGCGGTCTACAAGGTGGGCTCGGCCCACGGATGCGACACCGGCGACAAGTTCAAGTGGGCGGGGATCGCCTCCGAGCCCTCCCGCACCTTGAAGATCCCGGTGATCCCGGGCGAGCTTGCCTACATCGAGTGCGAGCTTCAGGAGCCTGAGATCTTCAAGAAGACCGGCGTGGCCATCGGCAAGGCCGTGAGCGTCCGCGTCCGCGCGGATCTCTGGGATGAGAAGACCTCGAGCTTCGGCGAGGGCTACCGCCACATGCTCCACTACATCAACGAGTCGGAGTTCTACGCCGACGGCAAGATAGTCAAGGAATAAGGCCTGAAACCCAAGGCGCGAAAGCGCCATCCCCAAAGCCGGCGCCTCAGGGCGGCGGCTTTTTTTCCGCCCCCCGCCCCTACCCTAGCCTTTTCAGGCCCAAGGCCCCATGCGCTTTTTAATCCGCGGCCGTCCTGCGCATGCCATGCAGCTTTTCCGATCCCCTGGATCCCCGCGCGACGAGGCGGCGCCATGTTCAGGAAGCGTTATTGACATCCTCCCCTCTCTAAAGAGAGGGGATTCCTACCGATCTCTTGGGAGATCTTCGGCGGGTTCCTCTTGCTGACCACCAATGTGATTCACTTGG
>CACYPI010000032.1 GCA_902776275.1 uncultured Aeromonadales bacterium | reverse complement strand
TTGACTACGTCGATGCGTTCTTGGAAGGTGAGGCGTTTGACCATGAAAGACACTCCTTTTGGCTATTATGAAGTGTCTTAACCTTTTGGGTTAGTCTAGCGGCCCCCTTTTCATGAGTGTGCGATGAAGGCTACTCGTGCGATGACGAAGGCCCGCTGATGAGCTTGTCGCGCAGGCGGGTCGAGACGTACGAGAAGGCGACTGCCGCCAGCAGCACGAGGCCGGTGACGACCTGCTGCACGTAGTCGTTGATGTTGCACATCAGCATGCCGGTCGAGAGCACGCCCATGATGAGCACGCCGACGATGACCAGGGGCAGCTTGCCCTGGCCGCCCATCAGGCTGATGCCGCCTAAGACCACCGCGGTGATCGCGGACATCTCATAGCCCACGCCTGCGGAAGGCTGGCCGGAGTTCGTCCTCGAGAGCAGCACGAGGCCTGCGACGCCTGAGAGGAAGGCGCAGAAGGCGTAGCAGAACATCTTCACGCCGGTGACATTGACGCCCGAGAGGCGCGAGGCCTCCTCGTTGCCGCCAACGCCGTAGACGTGGCGCCCAATCGGGGTCTTGTAGAGGATGAAGATGCCGATCGCAAAGACGATGACCATCAGGATCACAGGGTACGGGATTCCAAGGAGGTAGCCGCGCCCGAACGGGCTCAGTCCCTGGCCAAAGCCGAACACCGGCAGGCCGTCGGTGATGATGTAGCCTGCGCCGCGCAGCGAGGTCATCATGCCCAAGGTCGCGATGAGCGGCGACATCTTGAAGAAGCAGACGAGGCTTCCCGTGAAGAGGCCGTAGACGATGGAGATCAGCAGCGTCGCGGCGATGGACACCGGGATGCTGTAGCCGTGCTTTAGCATGATCGCGCAGGTGAGCGAGGAGATGCAGGCGATGGAGCCCACCGACAGGTCGATGCCCGAGGTGAGGATCACGAAGCCCGCGCCCACCGAGATGATGCCGATGATCGACACCTGGCGGAGGATGGTGGTCAGGGTGGAGAACGACAGGAAGTTCGAGGACGCCACCGAGAACACCACGATGAGCAGCCCGAGGATCAGCACGATGCCGTAGTCGAGCAGCCAGAGGTACATTTTGTTGTTCTTTTCCATTTGATTGATTCCTTATGCAGCGTTGGTGCTGTTGCGCCTGCCGGAGCTTGCCATCTCGAGGATCTTCTCCTGCGAGAACTCGCCGCGCTTGAACTCGGCCGTGATCCGGCCCTCGCTCATCACGCAGATGCGCTGGGACATGCCGATGAGCTCTGGCATGTCGGAGCTGATCATGATGATCGACTTGCCCTGATCGGCCAGGCGGCACATCAGGTTGTAGATCTCCTGCTTGGCGCCCACGTCGATTCCGCGGGTCGGCTCGTCGAAGATCAGCACGTCGCACTGCGTCGAGAGGATGCGCGCGAGCACCACCTTCTGCTGGTTGCCGCCGGAGAGGTTCTTGACTATCTGCTCGATCGAGGATGCCTTGATGTTGAGCTCGGCAACGTAGCGCTCGGCGGCGCTGCGCTCCTTGCGGCTGTCGATGATGAAGCCGTGGGTGAGGTAGCGCGGCAGCGAGCTGAACACGACGTTCTCGCGCAGCGTGAGGCCCAGGATCACGCCCTGGGACTTGCGGTCCTCCGGGATGAGGCCGATGCCGCTGCGAAGGGCGTGGCGGGGGCTGCCCGGCACGTACTTCATGCCCTTGTACTTGATCTCCCCTGCCTTAAGCGGATCCGCCCCGAAGATCGCGCGGGCAAGCTCGGTGCGCCCGGCGCCCACCAGGCCGCCGAAGCCTAAGATCTCGCCCTTGTGCAGGACGAAGCTTGCGCCCCTCACCTTGTCGTTGGTGATGCCATGGCACTCGAGCACGACCTCGTCGGAGGTCTTTTTTGGCTGCGGGTAGTCGTCCGAGATCTCGCGGCCGACCATGCAGGAGATGAGGGTCTTGCGGGTGAAGTCCTTCACGTCCTTGACCGTCACGAGCTTGCCGTCCATAAAGACTGCCGCGCGGTCGCAGATCTCGAACACTTCCTCGAGCCTGTGTGAGATGAAGAGCACGGTGACCTGCTTCTGACGCAGCTTCCTGACGATGTTGTAGAAGATCCCGGTCTCGTTGACCGTGAGCGGGGCCGTCGGCTCGTCGAGGATGATGAACTTCGGGTCCTTGGAGACGGCCTTCAGGATCTCGACCATCTGCTGGTAGGCCACGCCGATGTCGATGATGCGCTTGCGCACGTCGATGCGCATGCCCATCTCGTCAAAGAGCTCCTGCGCCTTCTGGCGCATTTGCGCGTGGTTGATGATCCCCGCGCGCACGGGCTCGCGCCCGTAGAAGATGTTCTCGGCGATCGAGAGGTAGGGGATGAGGGAGAACTCCTGGTAGACGGCCGAGATCCCGCGGTCCATCACCGCGGAGGGCGACAGCCCGGTGAGCGGCTCCCCGTTGAAGTCCACGGTGCCCGAGGTCGGCTGCTCGGCTCCCGTGATCATCTTTATGAATGTGGACTTGCCGGCGCCGTTCTCGCCGCAAAGCGCCAGGACCTCGCCGCGCCTGATGTCAAGCGAGACGTCGGACAGGGCCGTGACCTTCGCGTAGCACTTGGTGAGGTGGTGCGCCGACAGGATGATATCTGAGCTTTCGTTCATGTGTCGTTCCATGCAAAGCTAAAAGGAGGGGCCCAAGGCCCCTCCCCTGCCCATGCAGCCGTCAGTAGGTTGCGGTGTACTTGCCAGAGACCACGTCGGCCTTGGGCACGCGTACGTAAGGCAGCATCTCGGTGCGCTGCTTGGCCGGGATGCCCTTGGTGGCCATCTCGTAGAGGATCTTGGCGCTCTCGTAGCCGCCCTTGAACGGGAAGAGGTCCACGGTGCCGCGGTAGATGCTGTCAGGATCCTTGATGAGCTCGAGGGCCTCGCGGGTGGCGTCGCCCGAGAAGACGGCGCGGTCCTTGCCGACCTTGTTGTTGGAGACCATGGCCTGGTAGCCGCCGATGCCGCCGGAGTCGTTGGAGCCGATGACGAGGTTGAGATCAGGGTGCTGCTGGAGCACGGACTCGATGATCTTCATGCCGGACTCGGGGTTGTCGCCGGCCTGGCGGGCCACGATCTGCAAGGTCGGGCAGGTCTTCTTGACCGCGTCCTCGATGCCGTCGCCGCGCCTCTTCACCGCCTCGACGTTGTCCTCGGTGATGAGGGCGACCTTGCCCTTGCAGCCCAGGGTGTCGCGGGCCCACTCGGCGGCCTGGGTGCCGATGGTGAAGCCGTAGCTATATTCGTCCATCCCATAAAGCAGGTTGGAGTTCGGCACGGTCTGTGCGATCGAGCCGGTGGCGATGCCGGCCTTCTTGGCGTCCTCGTAGACCTGGGTCAGCGCGTTGGCGTCGATCGCGGTGCAGAAGATCGCGTCGTACTTGTCGGAGATCATGTTCTCGATGTCGGAGACCTGCTTGTCGACCTTGTACTGGGCGTCGATGGAGATGCACTTGATGCCAAGCTCCTTGCAGGCCTTCTCCATGCCGAGCTTGACGCCGACGAACCAGGGGTTGGCCAGCTGGGGGACCGAGAAGCCGAGCTTGAAGTCGGCAGGGTTCTTCTCGGCAGCCGAGGCGGCGACCGAGGCGGCGGCGATGACGACGGCCGCGGCGATGGCGAGTTTCTTGAATTTCATTTGATTGTCCTTGATGCTTGTTTGCCTTGGCAGCGGAAAATGGCATGCCGCTTTCCGTCACCGCTTGAAATCATAGTATGGGAATCCGCCACAAAAGCCTCCCAGCGTCTCGTTTTACAACCTATGTCTCATTTGCAGGCGATTGATTATGCTCAAAAGCTTGATGGAAACGATTACATGAAATGGCGCGGGCCACAGTGGTGCAAACGCTTGCGCTGTTTTCGTCCGGCTTTCTGGAATGAGGTTGCGCCCAGGCTTTGGCATCCCATGCGCAATGACGGCAAGGCCCCGGGCGGTTACCGTCCGGGGCCTTGATCCCCCGCGTCCGCGAGGGGGAGCTTTCAGATCAGCCCAGAAGCAGGCTGTTCAGGTTCTTCACGAAGGTCGAAGGATCCTTCAGGCCGCCCTGGTCTGAGAGCAGGGCCTGCTCGTAGATGACCTCGGCCCACTTGGCAAAGCGGGTCTCGTCCTGCTCCCCGTAGGCCTTCTTGACCAGCGGGTGGTCGGGGTTTATCTCGAGGGTGTACTTCTCCTCGGGCATCTTCTGCCCCGAGGCCTCCAGCAGGCGCCTCATCTGCGCGGTCATCATGCGGTTGCCATCGGTGATGACGCAGGACGGGGAGTCGGTCAGGCGGGTCGAGACCTCGACGTCCTTGACCTTGTCGCCCAAGGCCTTCTTGAAGCGCTCGATGAGGTCCTTGTTCTCCTTTGCAGAGGCCTCCTTGCGCTCCTTCTCCTCCTTGCCGCCAAGCTCGTCGGAGAGCTTGAGGTCGGAGGCGGAGGCGGAGACGAACTCCTTGTCCTTGTAGCTTGAGACGTTGCCCATGAGCCACTCGTCGATGCGCTCCCACATCAGCAGCACCTCGATCCCCTTCTTCTTGAGGTTCTCAAGGTACGGCGAGTTGGCGGCGGCCTCGTAGCTGTCGGCGGCCAGGTAGTAGATCTTGTCCTGGCCCTTGGCCATGCGGCCGATGTAGTCGTCAAGCGACACGGTCTGCGCGCTCGTGCCGTCCTTGGTGGAGGCGAAGCGCAGGAGCTTCAACACCTCGTCGCGGTTCTCGTAGTCCTCGACCGGGCCTTCCTTCAGGCAGTTGCCGAACTGGCCCCAGAACTCGGCGTACTTGTCCTTGTCGGTGGCGAGCTTGCCGATCATCTGCAAGGCGCGCTTGGTCAGCGCCTTCTTGAGCTTGCGGGTCACCGCGCTCTCCTGCAGAAGCTCGCGGGAGATGTTCAACGGCAGCGCGTTGGTGTCCACGAGGCCTGAGACGAAGCGCAGGTAGGTGGGCAGGAAGGCGTCGGCCTTGTCCATGATGAACACGCGCTGCACGTAGAGCTTGAGCCCGTGCTGGTTCTGGCGGGTGTAGAGGTCCCACGGCGCGGTCTTGGGGATGTAGAGCAGCGAGGTGTACTCGAGGTTGCCCTCGACCTTGTTGTGGGCCCAGCACAGCGGATCCTGGTAGTCGCGGGTCAAGTGCTTGTAGAACTCCTTATACTCCTCGTCCTTGATCTCCTTGGCAGGACGGGTCCACAGCGCCTTGGCGTCGTTGACCTGCTCCCACTCGAAGTGCGACTTGGGCTTGGCGTCGGCCTTGGGCTTGCCGTCCTCGCCCTTCTCAGGCTCGTCGAACTTCTCAGCCCAGATCTGCACCGGCACGGAGATGTGGTCGGAGTACTTGGTGATGGCCTCGCGCAGCGTCCACTCCTCGAGGTACTCCTTGCAAGAGTCCTTGAGGTGGAGGATCACGTCGGTGCCGCGCTGCTTGCGCTCGATGTTCTCCGACTCGAAGGTCCCGCTTCCGGTGGACTCCCAGCGCACGCCCTCGGACTCCTTGGCGTTGACGCTGCGCGAGAGCACGGTCACGCGATCGGCGACGATGAACGAGGAGTAGAAGCCCACGCCGAACTGGCCGATGAGCTGCGAGTCGCGCGCGGCGTCGCCGGTGAGCTTCTTCATGAACTCCTCGGTGCCGGACTCGGCGATGGTGCCCAGGTGGCTGTTGGCCTCCTCGAGCGTCATGCCAAGGCCGTTGTCGGAGATCGTGAGCGTCCCGGCGTCCTTGTCGGCCTTGATCCTGATGCGGAACTCGGGATCGTCCTTCACGAGATCCTGGTTGGTCAGGGACATGAAGTGGAGCTTGTCGATGGCGTCGGAGGCGTTGGAGATGAGCTCGCGCAGGAAGACTTCCTTGTTGGAGTACAGCGAGTTGGCAAGCAGGTCCAGGAGCTTTGCGACCTGGGTCTGGAAACCATGAACGGTAGCGGTCATTTTGAAATGAAAATCTCCAGTCAAATCTATAAGAATCTGTCTGAAGGCTATATGGGGGCGCCCCCTCCCCTTTTCAAGGGAGAGGGGGCGCCTTTTGAATGGAAGCGATGGATTGGGAGGAAGGATCAGCCGATCCGGCGGCGGTTTTCAAGCGAGGTGGTGAGCGTGAGCCCGTCGACGCTCTGGATGTCGCCGCCCATCGGGATCCCGGTGGCGATCCCCGAGGCGGGGATGCCGCGGCGCTTTGCCATGGCGGTGAGGTACTGCGCGGTGGCCTCGCCTTCGGCAGACTGCCCCAGGGCCAGGATCATCTCGCGCACCCCGCCCTCGTCGAGCCTGCGGCCCAAGGCGTCGAGCCCCAGCTCCTCGGGTCCAACGCCGTCAATCGGCGAGAGGTGGCCGTGGAGCACGAAGTAGGTGCCGTGGAAGGCGCCTGACTGCTCGAAGGACTCAACGTCCATCGGGCTTTCGACCACGCAGAGCAGGCCGCTGTCGCGGCGGCGGAAGTCCGAGCAGATCGAGCACCTCTCGCCCTCGGCGTCGCAGTAGTTGCGGCAGTCGGGGCAGAGCGCCACGTGCTCGGCCGCCTCCTTGAGCGCATCGGAGATGCGCAGCGCGTCCTCGCGCCTGCGGTCGAGCAGGTTGTAGGCGATCCTCGTGGCGCTCACAGGCCCGATGCCTGGCATGGCCTGGAGCGCCTCGACCAGGCGGTCGAGCAGCCTGCTTGACGACATCAGAACGGCAGCTTCATGCCCGGAGGAAGCGGGATCCCGGCGGTGACCGCGCCTAAGAGCTCCTTGGACTTCTCCTCGACGCGGCGGCTTGCGTCGTTGAAGGCGGCAGCGATGAGATCCTCGAGCACGTCCTTGTCCTCGCCCATCACCGACTCGTCGATGGCGACGCGCTTGACCTCGCGGTTGCCGGTCATGGTCACCTTGACCATGCCGGCGCCCGACTCTCCGGTCACCTCGATGTTGGCAACCTCTTCCTGGGCTTTCTGCATGCGCTCCTGAAGGGCCTGCGCCTGCCTTAACAAATTGGCCTGATTGAACATTGCTTACTCCAAAAGTTGAAACAGTGCGATCTTACCAAAATCCCCGCCAGGGCGCGGCGCGTTCACGCGCCCGCGGCGGCGTCGCCGCTGCCGCGCCTGCCGGATCTCCATAGCCTTATGTACCTCATGGAGCGCAGCAGTATGACCGCGAAGGTGAGCAGCTCGGAGAGCGGGACGGCAAGCCACAGCCCGGGGACGCCCAGCGCGCGGGGCAGCAGCACGAGCGAGGGCACCAGGAGCGCCACGCCGCGCAACAGCATGAAGACCACGGCCTCGGCGTCGCGGGCCATCGCCTGGTAGATCCCGATGAGCGCGATGTTCACCGTGAAGAACAGGAACCCCAGCGAGAAGAGCGGCAGGCCGTAGCAGGCGATGGAGTACGCCTCGGCCTTGCGGCTTACGAAGAGCCCAACGATCTCGTCGCCAAGCCCCACCGAGAGCGCGGCGAGCACGATGCCCGAGGCCAGAGCCGCGGTTGAGGCGAACCTGATGGCCGCGGCCACGCGCTCGAAGTCGCCCTTGCCGCGGCTGTAGCTGATGATGGGCAGCGCCGACTGCGCAATGGCGTTGCCGAACATGAACACCAGTGGCAGCAGGTAGCAGGCGATGCCGAAGGCGGCCACGCCCTCCTCGCGGAGCATCCGCATGAACACGTTGTTGCCCACGAACATCATGATCCCGATGGCAGCCTCGCCGACCAGGGTGGGGAAGCCAAGGCGCGCCATGTAGGCGAGGTTTCTGAGCGTCAGAAGCAGGCTCTTCAAGGTCAGGCGCAGGCGGTAGAGCGAGAGGCTGCGGGTACGGAAGGCCATGTACCAGAGCACCATGAGGGCCGCGAGCACGAGAGTCGCCGAGCTTGCAAGCGCCGCTCCCATGAGCCCCATCCCAATGGGGAACACGAAGACCCAGTCGAGGAGGATGTTCATTAGCGATGAGAACACGCTTACGTACATCGCGTAGCGCGGCGATCCGTCGAGCCTTATCACGAACTGCCCGGTCATCATGAACGACATGCAGCAGAAGGTGGGGCCGAGCCACACGACGTACTCGCGCATCATCGGCAGGAGCTCCTCAGAGCAGCCAAGCGCGAGCGACACCTGGTCGGTTGCGGCAAGCGAAAGAACGCTCACGATAAGCGAGAGCAGGAACGAGGCTGCAAGCGCCTGGGTTGAGCAGATGCGCGCGGCCTTGAGGTTGCCCTGCGCCAGGTGCACGGCGGCGACCACCGAGACTCCGGCGCCGAGCATCAGGCCGATGCCGGTGCAGATAAGGTAGAGCGGGCCCGTGAGGTTCACCGCGGCCAGCGCCTGGCTGCCCACTCCCCTGCCCACGAAGATCCCGTCTGCGATGTTGAAGATCCCGCCGAAGAGCAGGCCCGTGAGCGTGGGCACGAAGATCCCCACGAACAGCCTGCTTATGTCGGTGTGCTCGAAGTCGATCCTGTCCCTTCCAGAGTTCAGCAGCTTTGCCATGGTCGTGTCCTCCTTTTTGAATTGATCGGCAATCTTGTCAATGCGATGGCGTTCTCATGGGAGCGCCATGCAGCCTTCCGGCCGCCCTTTGAACCTTCTTTGAGATCAAAAAAGCGGGCGCCAGGCCCGCTTTTTTGAAAGGAGCCTTGGCTACTTGAGCGCCTCGTTGGCCTTGTCGATGATCTTCTGAACCTCGGCGCGGTCGAGCTTCGAGAACGGGACGAAGGGAGCGGGGCGCTCGGTGCCCTCCTCGTCGCAGATGCGCTTTTCAAGCAGGTTGACGTCAAGCCACCTGCCGTTCTTGTAGCCGGTCTTGTGCAGCACGCCGCACTTGTTGAACCCGAGCTTGCGGTGCAGCGACTCCGAGCGCGGGTTGCCCTCGGTGACGTTCGAGTAGACGTTGCGCACGTTCTGGAGCCTTAAGATGTCCATCAGCACGTTCATGGCGGCGGTGCCGTAGTGGTTGCCGCGGCGGTTGAGCCTGATGAAGGCGCGCAGCTCGGCGTTCCACGAGAGCCCGGGCTGTGCCAGATCGCCGTGGGCGAAGGCGTAGCCCACGACCTCGGAGTCGTCCTCGATGACGATGAAAGGATAATCGTGGGAGAAGGCGAGGATCTGGGTCTCCTTGTCGGCGACGCTGGGGATCTCGTACTCCAGAGTGATCGGGGTCTCGATGTACTGCTTGAGGATGTCGAGAAGCGCCGAGGCATCCTGTACCACGGCAAGACGTATGTGAGCCATTTTCATTCCCCTGTTCGTGCGGCATTCCGGCCGCATCAAGTTGTTGCAGGCTCATTCTAGCAACTGCGCGGGGCTTTTGAAATGCGCGGCCCGGCCTGGAATGGGATTCACGAACTTGTGATCAAGATCACGTTTTCTTAAAATGTAAAAAATTTTCTTGATGAAAAGGTCAGTTTTATGTAACATACAACCATCATCTTAACGTTGTGTTCTGATGGTTAGTAGCGGGGTTCTCTTCAGTGAGATTCCTCAAACTCCAAAGCAGATAATTAGCCCTGGCCACTTCGGCCGGGGTCTTTTTTGTCTCCGCATTAGGTCATTTTTGTACGCTAATCCCCCAAGGCCATTCCCTTCAAGCCCTCATTTGCCGGCACGTCATGAAAATAAATTTCTGCAATGCGAAGGAATGGAACCAATGCGCAAGCCTCGGAGTTTTCAGCCAGCCATGCACGGCAAAGCCCTCCTGACGGAGGGCCTTGGGATTCATCAGCGCCTGCGTGGCAGGGCCCTGCCCTGCTGCGCGGCCTTGCTTACTTCCTCTCTGAGAGCGCCTTGACCAGGGCGTCGCCGACCATGCGGTCGGAGGCAGGGGGCTGGCCGGTGATGAGCTCGCGGTCCACGACCACATGGCCCTGGCCCGCAGGGGCGTGCTCAACCGTGCCGCCTGCTATCTGCAGCGCGTCGGCCACATAGAAGGGAACCTGCCCCTTGAGGACGAACTTCTCGATCGGCTACTCCTCGGGATCTGAGTATACGGTCATGCGGTAGCCTGCATGCTGCCAGCCCTTGGAGAGCTTGGCCTGCGCGTCGAAGTCGCCTGAGACCAGGGACTTGCGGTAGCCTTCCGCGTCATCAAGCGAGCGAGGCGATCAGGCCGTGGCAGAGGAACGCGGCCACCTTGCCCTTCTCGTGGAAGTGGCGCAGCACCTTGCCAAAGTCCTTGTCCTGCATGAGGTCGGCCATCGGCGCGCGGCCGCCCTGGACACAGACCGCATCGTACTGGTCGAGGCCTGACTTCACGGCGTCGCCTATCTTGATGGCCTTGGTCATCCGGGGCTGGTCTTCACGAAGTTCAGCGCCTCGTCGAGGGCCTGCTTGTCGCAATGGAAGAGGCTGACGTCAGCTGCGACCGGATCCATGGTCGGAATGTTCCCCTGGGGGGTGGCGAGGAGCACGTCATAGCCTTCCTTCATGACCTGCATTACCGGGACGGTCAGCTCGTCGAGGAAGTAGCCGGTGGGATGCGGCGTGCCGTCCTTGAGCACCAGCGTGCCGGTGCTCGATGTGGCCCAGGGCCTTGCCCTTGGGGGCCGCCTGCGCGGCTGCCGGGGCGAATGCGATGGATGCGCAAAGCACAGGCAGGCACTAGGACAGCCTGATGCGGCCTGGCGCTGCGGAGTGATTTTCCAAGATAAGGAAAGCCCGGCTTTCTGGGCCGGGCCTTGGCTTGTTGCGGAAGGAAAAGCTCCCTCAGGTCACACATTCTTCGCGGCGATGCGCAGCGAGGTGCCCTTGCCGTGATCCTTCCTCAGGAGCAGGTAGAGGAAAATCGCCAGCACGATGAAGGCGACCACGGTGAACGGCCCGAACGGGACCTGGCCTAAGATGAGGCCGCCTATCTGGTAGATGACCAGCGAGAGGCAGTAGGCGTAGCAGAGCATGTAGCTGACCGCAAAGCCGAACCACTTGCCCGAGCCGAACTGGCGCTTCATGGCGCCCAGCGCGGCGACGCACGGGGTCGACCAGAGGTTGAAGGCCAGGAAGGCAAACGCGGCGACCGAGGTCGGGAACACGCCCTGGAGGGCGGCGGAGAGGCCCTGATCGTCCTCTGCGACGTCAGAACCCAAGCCGAGCAGCACGGCCATGGTGCCGACCACGTTCTCCTTTGCAAGCAGGCCGGTGATGACGGCGACTGCGGCCTGCCAGAGGCCGAAGCCCAGCGGCGCGAAGATGAACGCGACCACGGTGCCGAAGGAGGCGAGCATGGACTTGGAGACGTCGACCATCTGGAAGCCGTCCGGGGTGAAGTTGAAGTTCGAGAGGAACCAGATGATGACCACGGTGCCGAAGATGATGGTGCCGGCCTTGATGATGAAGGCCTTGCAGCGCTCGTAGGTGGTCCTGAACACGTTCAGGGCGCGCGGCATGTGGTAGTCAGGCAGCTCCATCACGAACGGGCTGACGTCCTCCTGGAAGGCCGAGCTCTTCTTGAGGATGATGCCGGTGACGGCGATCGAGAAGATGCCCAGCAGGTATACGGCCGGGGCGATCCAGGCCTGCTCGGGGAAGAACGACATGAAGATCATGGTCATGATCGGCAGCTTGGCCGAGCAAGGCAGGAACGAGGTCGTGATCAGCGTGATGCGCTGCTCGTTGACGTTGTCGATGCTCTTGGTGGACATCAGCGCCGGCACGGCGCAGCCCGTGGCGATCAGGATGGGGATGAAGCTGCGGCCGGAGAGGCCGAAGCGCCTGAAGATCCTGTCGAGGACGAAGGCGACGCGGGTCATGTAGCCGCACTGCTCGACAATGGAGAGCAGGAAGAACAGCACGATCATCTGCGGGACGAAGCCCAAGACCGCGCCGACGCCGCCGATGATGCCGTCGACTAGGAGCGAGCGCAGCCAGTCAGGCGCGACCGCCTGATCGAGCAGCCAGTTGGCGCCGTCGGTGCACCACTGCCCGAAGACCACGTCGTTGGCGTAGTCGGTGGCGGCGGTGCCCACGGTGGTGACCGCGAGGTAGTAGATCACGTAGATGATCGCCGCGAAGATCGGGAGGGCCAGCCACTTGTTGGTGACCACGTTGTCGATCTTGCGGGAGATGGAGGCCTTGGCCGACGAGGTCTTCCTGGTGACCGCCGGCATGATCTTGTCGATGAAGGCGTAGCGGGCCTGCGGGAAGTAGGCCTCGGCGTCGGTGCCGAACTCGCGCTCGATGGCGGAGCGGTCGCGGGCGACCTCGGCTAGGAGCTTCTCGCTGCCGCGGTACTCCTCGAGATAGACCTTGTCCTGCTGGAGGAGCGAAGTCGCGATGAAGACCTTCTCGGCGCTGTTGGTCTCATTGCCAAAAAGCTTGCCGATGTCGCCGAGCATTCCGAGCACGGACTGCGGATAGACGGAGGAGGCCTTGGTCGAGGCCTTGGCCGCGTCGATGGCGTCCAAAAGCTCGTTGAGGCCCTTGCCCGAGGAGGCGGAGATCGGGACTACCTTCACGCCAAGCTCGTCGGAGAGCTTTGCCGCATCGATCTCGATGCCCTTGTCCTTTAGCAGGTCGCACATGTTGAGCGCGACCACCATCGGCCTGCCCATGGGCAGGATCTCGAGGGTCAGCGAGAGCGAGCGCTCAAGGTGGGTCGCATCGACCACGTTGAGCACCACGTCGTAATCGTTGGAGAGCATGAAGTTGCGGGAGACGATCTCCTCGGCCGAATACGGGGAGAGGGAGTAGAGGCCCGGGAGGTCGACGACGTCCCAGTCGCGCTTGGAAATCTTGCCGATGACCTGGTCTACGGTGACTCCAGGCCAGTTGCCGACGTACTGGTTGGCTCCGGTCAGGGCGTTGAACAGGGTGGTCTTGCCGCAGTTCTGGTTGCCGATGAGGGCGATGGTCTTCTCAGTCATCACTGCACCTCCACCAGGCTTGCGTCGCTCTTGCGCACGGTCAGCGAATAGCCCCGCACGTTGAGCTCGATGGGATCGCCGAGAGGGGCGGCCCTGACCATGGTTACCCTGGTCTTAGGGGTGATGCCCATGTCGAGGAGCCTGCGGCGCAGCGAGGTCCCCTCGCCGCGCACAGACACGACCTCTGCGCTCTCGCCTCTGTTCAAACTGTCTAATGTCTTCATTTTTATGCCTGAATCCGAACTGACTTTGAAATTCTGTTTGTTATCAGATGGTTTTGATCCAGTTAGCCAAATGCAATTAGCTTTACCTAACACCCGGTAGTTTAGGCTAACCCAAAATGTGATGCAAGACGTATTTCAAGATGCTGAACAAGATGTTGCGCACCGCCCTGCCCTGTTGCCAACGTCACCGCCTGGGTGCATGGCCGCGCGGGTCATGACGGCACCTTCATGGCATTGGGATCCGCGCCGGAGCTTGAAACGGAATTGGGAAACAGGAGGAAAAATTTAAGATTGAGGATGGATGAGGCAGCAGGGCCGCGCATCGCGCGGCCCTGCATGATGGAATGGCTTCTGATCAGGCCTTGAGGTGGCGGTCGAGGAAGGCGAGCATCACGTCCTGGACCTCCTTTTGCACCCAGTACGGGCCGCCGTGGCCCGCGCCCTCGACGAGGTAGCGCTCCGACTCGATGCCGTGATCGCGCAGCGCCTGGAACATGATGTCGGTCTCGACCTCGGAGACCAGGGTGTCCTTGGTCCCGTGGAAGAGCAGGAACGGCGGGGTGTGCTCGTCCACGTAGTTGGCGGGGTTGTAGATGGCGACCTCCTGCGGGCGGTCCTCAACTGAGGAGTCGACGCCGCCGCAGATGGTGCAGCCGTTGAGCCAGAGCGCCTGGCAGGCTGACGGGGAGGAGTACTCGTGCTCTTTCTCAGGGCCCAGGCCCTCGGCCATGCGCGAGAGATCGGTGACGCCGTAGATGTCCACGACGCAGGAGACGTTGCTCTTGACGTCCATGTTCTCGCCTGCGTCAAAACGCCCGCTGTAGCCGGTGACTCCGGCGAAGGCCGAGAGGTAGCCGCCTGCGGAGGTGCCCATGATCCCGATGCGGTCCTGCTTGATCCCAAAGCGCATCGCGTTCTTCCTCAAGTAGCGGATCGCCGCCTTGACGTCGATGATCGGCGCGGGGAGGTTGGCCTGCGGGGCGAAGCGGTACTCGACCGAGGCGACCAAGTAGCCAGCCTCGGCAAGGCGCATCCTTATTTCAAGGTGCGAGGCGCGGTTGCAGGTGATGAAGCCGCCGCCGGTCACGAAGACCACCGCGGGGAGCAGTTTTCCAAGGCGCGGCTTTAAGATGTCCATCTTGAGGTCGACGTTGGGGTAGCTGTGGACGCTCACCTGCGAGAAGGTGACGCCTTCAATGAGGTCGATGCGCGGGCGGTCGAGCTTGACCTTGAGGATCTTGCTCTGGGCGTGCTGGGTTTGCATGTTGCTCTCTCCAAGATCACCGCAGGCGGCCAAGGCCGCCTGCTCATGTGCTTCAGGTGCTGTATGCCTGAAGATTATACGGCACTGCGCAGTGCCTTAGAAATTGAGCGCTCCGTTGAGGTAGAAGCCGTATGACGGATCGCCACTCACGGTGCGGATCTCGTCGCCGTCGTGGTTGTAGACCTTGAAGTCGCGGCTGAACGAGGCGTCGACGCCGGCCCTTAAGGTCAGCGCCTCAAGCGGGGTCAGGACCACGCCCACGTTGGCGTTCACGCTGTCCTCCCAGAAGTAGCCCTTCGGGGCCATCGCGTTGTCGTCGGAGAGCTGGTAGACGTCCTGGTTGAAGAACGAGGCGGAGCCCTCGACGGCGATCGCCTGGGTGAAGCGGTACATCATGGAGGTGTCGGGGTAGCCGAGCACCATCGAAAGGCCGTAGTCGCCGAGCCTGCGGTACTTGACCGCGGCGATCGGGGCGAAGCGGTTGTCAGCCTCGTTGAAGTTGGCCTTCAGTCCCAGCATCGCGCCAAAGCCGTTGCCGAAGTCAAACGAGAGCCCCAGGCGCGGGCGCACGGTGTAGTTCTCCGAGGCGTGGAAGTCGTTCTCCCAGCCAAAGGAGCCGCCCAAGCCCAGGAAGTAGCCGAAGCCCTGCGAGAAATTGCCGTCGTAGTGGATGTCCGCGAACAGCAGGTGAAGCTTGTCGAGCCAGTCGTTGCGGTCGAAGTCGTAGTCGGTGCTCTTGTAGCCCAAGGTGAAGAAGTCGTATCCGCCCTGGATGCCATACGAGGTCGTCTTGACGTCGCCGTTGAAGCCGCCGGCGTCAGCCGACGACATGGACGAGTAAATCGGGGAGATCCAGAAGCCGGCGGCGGACGCGCTCGCGCATGCCGCGCCAAAAGCCACGGCAGATGCAAGTTTTGTCAGTTTGCGCATGAAATCATTCCGTTCAAATTGTTTAGTTGAAAGAAAAAAGCCTGCTCCATTGCAGGCTATTCTGACGGCAATCGGGCCAGAGCGCAAGCAACACCCCATTTGAACATGCAATATTGAGCAATACGGCAGCGCGAGCGGGGTTTCAGGAGGGATTGGATCCCGGATCCTGGACGAGCGGAAGGTGCTCTCCGGTGGCCATGAGGCTGTCGATGTCCAAAAAGGCGTTCTCCAGCGCCTCCTGGTGGTAGATCCAGTAGCTGCCGAAGATCTCCTGCGTGATCCCCTTAGCGTCCCACTCCCTGAGCACATCGCCCGTGAAGGCGTCCTTCCTTCGCGCGTAGCGCTCGATTAGGAAGAGAAAGAACTTCATCTCATCTGTCATGAGGCCTCCGTTGCAAGGTATGGCGATGCAAGCGGAGTGCCGTGCTCGCGCTCGGCCTCCCAGATCTCGAAGATGGCCAGATCCCCAAACTCCCACATGCCAAGATCGTTGTCCTCGAGCATCCTGTGGGTCTCCGAGAGCAGAAACGCACGCGCCGCCTCCATCTCTCCCATTCCGTACTTTGCCATGATGCGCGAGATGACAGCCTGATCGTAGAAATCCATGTGGGCATCCATGAGCCTGTTCATGCCTTGATTGCCTCCACGAAATGCAGGATGGCTATTGCCCCATCGGTCTTGAAGGTCCACTGGTCGCTGAGCTTCTGCGGCAGAAGTCTTCTGACCGCCTCATCCTCATCGTAGATCCCGGAGAGAAATAGGTCGATTACTGCTGAGGTTTGATCATCAGCGACTGGACCATTGATTACATCCCATCCTTCGTTTACCGCTACATGCCTTCGGTTTGAAACGACAAAACGCAGCCACGCTGAGTCTGGAGCATGAAACGCCAGCACACGCAACTTGGCAAGTGCCTCCTCGTCAACCTCATAGGCATTGACGCAGGCAACGCCGTTGCGGTTTCTTTGCTGGACCCTCTTGGCCCAGCGAACAGCTTGAACCTTGTCCGTAGTCAGGTAAAAGCCATTGCCAAAGTCGAGTGGTCGCTGGAACCTAAGAAGTCGCGGCTTGTGCACCTCAACATTGCTGCCGTGATAGAGGATCATTGCAATACCCTACCCTGCAGATTTATCTGATGTTGCTGACTGCTCTTCGCGGATCTTCTCCTCGTAGAGTTTGAAGAGGTGCGCCACGATCTCCGGCTCCGGAGTGTCGGCTTTGAGGCCGTAGGCTTCAAGCACGGCCTTGTCGTTGGCCTTATGCGCTTTTAAAAGATCCGCTGGCATGAAGAGCGGATCATAAAGGTCGGAAAGAGAGCTGTCTGCGTGATGCGAACGAGCATCCAAAATTCCTTGTGCGGTCTCCGAGATCTTCTGCTTCGTGGCCTCGTCGGCTTCCGGCCATACGAAGTTGTTGTAGACGATGTCCTTGGAGTAGCGGTAGTCGCTTTTGATCCTTCCTGCGACCGCCCGCATCCAGGCCATGTGCAACGATGACTCAATAACGCCAAAATCGTACAGGCTGGCATTTGGAATCATCAGATTTGCATCGGTCGTGATTACATTACATTTTATAAATCCCATCGGGACATACCGCCGAGTTTCTGAACTATGTCTAGGAACCAGGACATAGTCGCTGTTCGGTTGACGTATTTCCTGAAACAACGATGGAGTTGAAGCGCTTTCCTGTGTAGCCTTCTTTGTACTGGCAAGTCTGAATTCCTTGACTTTCTCCACCCTGTCGCAGATAAAGACTGATTTCCTGATCTCAGTGACAGGGGCGTTTACGAGCCACATGCAATATCTTTTTTGATTTTTCAGGAATTCTGAAGCTCCCAACACTGGTCTAATGTATTTCAAGGCGATTTGATCACCATTGCGTTTTAATGCCTCATATTCTTCTTCTTCAACGAATAGAAAACCTCCATCTGTGGGCTTGTTTCCGTAAACCATCTTCGTCACATTGCAAATCGGAAGATCCCGGGATTTGATGAATACTGGTTCAGTCTCAACCAGATATGGAGACAAAATCCTAACTTCTTTTGATTTTTCAGAGTCGTATATAACCTTGGGGGAATCTTTTCCATTGCAGTCAAAGCCGATTATCACGCAATGGACATGTGCCATTTCTGATGCTTCGTTATTCCATACGAAGGTTTTCCAAGCAAAATCGATCTGAAAGCCAAAACGCTTATAGAGGGGTTCCCATACCGGGGCGACTTGGTCTCCTTGCGTGATGCTGTTCGTTGAAACAAATGCCGCCTTTACGTTCCTGCCGTGCATGTACTGCGCGGCCTTGAAGTACCAGCCAGCAACATAGTCGATCTTCCCGGATGTCTTGTAAGGTTTTCCCTTCTCATCCAGATAAACGGAGAGCATGTCTTCTTTCTGCTCCCTGCTTTGGTTGCTGTACCCAAGGAACGGCGGATTGCCCATGATGTACGAGCACTCGGATGCAGGGATGATCTCGTTCCAGTCGATGCGCAGCGCGTTGCCCTCGCGGATGTTCGTGTAGGTCTTGAGCGGCAGGAAGTCGATGTGGTGACCTACGATCCTTGCTGTCTCATCGAGCATCTGGCTCTCGGCGATCCACAGCGCGGTCTTGGCCACGCTCACGGCGAAGTCGTTTACCTCGATGCCGTAGAACTGGGAGATCGAGACCTTTACGGGCGAGAAATTCTCTTGTCCCATGAAGAGGTCGAGAGTGCCGCCGCCTAAGAGGTTCAGCGCCTCGTTCTCCAGGCGGCGCAGGCAGATGTAGGTCTCAGTGAGGAAGTTCCCAGAGCCGCAGGCCGGGTCGAAGAACTTCAATGACGCCAGCTTGTCCTGATAGGCGCGCAGCATGTCGGCATACTTCCTCGTGATGATGGTCTTGACGCCCGAGCCGGACTCTGCCTTGTCCGAGCGGATGCCGATCTCCTTCTTGATCTCGTTGAGTTCTTCCCTCAATCCATCGAGGAAGAGCGGATCTATGACCTTGTGGATGTTCTCGACCGAGGTGTAGTGCATCCCGCCCTTGCGCCTAGTCTCGGGGTTCAACGTGCTCTCGAACATGGCCCCGAAGATGGTGGGGCTGATCTCAGACCAATTGAACTGCTCGCTGCACTCGTGAAGCAGGATGTCATAGGCCTTCTGGTCAAAGGGCGGGATCTCGTCCTCGTCGTCGTGGGCGAACAGGCCGCCGTTGACGTAGGAGAAAGCTGCGTACTTCTCTTTGAGCGACGGGGCGCGCTTTTCCTTCGGGGAGTTCAGCACCACGAAGAGCTTTGCCAGCGCATCGTCGATGTTCTCAGGCAGGAAGGACTCTAGGAAGTGCGCGAAGAGATCCTTCTGCGAGAACAGGCCAGCGTCCTCGGCGTAGAGGCAGAACACCAGCCTCACGCAGAGCTTGTTCAGGCTCTTGAGCACGGCAGGATCATCCTGCCTGCCCTCGCCGTAGAGCGGCAGCAGCGCGTTGTAGAGCTTGGCGATTAAGCCTGCCGCCTTGACCGAGAGGTCGAGCTCGGCCTTGCGGGCGTGCTCGTTCAAATCGATGAGGAACGAGAGCGAGCCGTAGGCCTTGGGAAGATCGGAGAGCGCAATGCAGATGGGCTTGTCATTGGGCTTCTCGAGATCGTGGATCTCGAAGGTGGTGAAGTTGCAGACCACGATCCAGCGCGGACGCTCGGAGGAGGGGAGCCAGTCGGCGTAGCGCTTGCCCTGCTCGTAAGGCGTGAGCGGAGCGCCGTCGGACTGCTCCTCCTTCTTCGAGAGGTCGATCCTCGCGCCCTTCTGCTCGATGAGCACCTTCGTCTCCGGGATGTAGCCGTCGATGAACTTGGTGGTGCCGCCGAACTTCACGCGCTTCTCGAACTGAATGAACCTGGCGGGCGACTCGATGCCGTAGACGCTTGAGAGAAGGTCGGTCCAAAAGCTCTGGGTGTCCTGCTTCTCGTCGCCGCGCTCCGACCATGCCTGGGCGAAGGCCTTCGCGGCCTCCTTCTGCCTTGCCGATGTAAGCCTCATCGTTCTCCTGCCTTTTGTTCTAATTTCCGATGCAAGTGAATTTTATACGCTAATCTACACGGATGCATTTACCTGCTTCACGAAATTAGCGTGCTTCCTATGTGACTGCAAGCTTGGGAAGGCTTTGGCGCAGGCATGAGCTGATGCGGCATGATCGCCTATGCGCCTCTTGCATGGAAAATTCTGTCCTTTCAACACTCAAGATCCCAAAAGCGCCACGTCATTGCTTTCAAGCCACCGGCAAAATCAGGCGATTGGCATATTTTTTACTTGATTTTAAATTGTTTTTTTCTTAACGTGGGTGGATTTTTCGTGCTAGACTTTTTGAAAATTTTTGACGGACTTATCAGAATGCTTCGTGCACGCACAACAATCGCCGCGGCCTTGTTCCTGGCTGCAGCCTCCGCCCAGTCCGCCGACTCAGACGTCGGCGACAAGTTGCTTTCAGTCAAAGGCACCATGGACAGCATCAATGAGGAGATCCGCGCCCAGCATGCGGACATCAGCAGGCTCACCTCCGACGTTGCGGCGGCAAACCGCGAGAACGCCGCGATGAACCGCCAGCTCCTCAATGAGATAAAAGCCCTGCGCCGCCAGAACCAGGCTCTGCTTGACGCGAACTCCGCCCTCATCAAGGCTGGCTCCGCCAGCGGGTCTAAGGACGCCGTGGGCAAGTCCACCCAGGAGCTGCTCAAGGCTGTCGGCACGCCGCGCAACTACGACCTCGAGACTCCGGACGGCAAGATGCTATTCGGCGGCGAGGAGTACGTCTACGTGCAGGAGGCCAACGCGACGCTCGCAGCCCGCGTCGACACCGGCGCCACGGTCTCGTCGATCGCGGCCACCAACATCTCGCGCTTTGAGAGCGACGGCGTGAAGAAGGTCCGCTTTACCATCGATTTCAACGACCGCTCCATCGACGTCGAGGCCCCCTTCGTGAGGGTGACGCGCGTGCGCCAGTCCTCGTCGACCGGATTCAGCTACCGCATCGTGGTCGGCCTCAACATCAAGATCGCCGACTTCTCCGTCTACTCCGAGTTCAACCTCATGGACCGCTCGCACATGGACTTCCCGATGCTGCTGGGCCGCTCGCTGCTCACAGACATCGCCGCAGTGGACGTCTCGCGCACCTACATACAGAAGCGCGCCGATCCAGACGGCCTCTTGATCATCAACCGCGACCTCTACACGCTGCTCAAGAAGAATGGCGAGAACGTGAACAAGGACTACGACTTGCGCATGAGCCTCGTGCAGGGCGGCCAGCCTGCCGTGCCCGACGACTCGTACGGCTCCAACCTCGGCACCGACTCGACCAAGGCCCTGCCCGAGGTCACGCAGAAGGCGCTTCGTGACGAGTACATGCAGAAGTTCAAGGACGCAGGCGTGAGCCTGCCGCCTGACGGCGCCACGATCTCCGAGGGCACGCTGCCCCAGGGCGACGAGTCCGGCGACAAGGTACAGGACGGCGGCGCCCAGGGCGCCCAAGATGAGAACGGCAAGGACAAGTAAACCATGGTATCCCGCGGAGTCTTCTATTTCGTAACCGCCATCCTCTTCGTGGCGGGCTTGCTGATGATGGTCTACCAGCACGTCACCTACGAGGTGCCCTGGCTGCCCGGCCAGGCGCGCGACCTGTGGAACATCGAGGCCAAGATCGAGTTCGAGCCTGCGGGCAACGCGCCCGTGGACGTGCGCTTCGCGCTGCCTGCCGTGCAGCCGGGCCTCGTGCAGGTCAAGCAGACCACTTCCTCCTTGGGCTACGGCGTCGACTATGTGAACCGCAACGGCAGCAACTACGTCGAGTGGACCAAGCGCGACGTGTCAGGCCCGCAGGTGCTCTACTACCGCGCCGACTTCCTCATCGACAACGAGGCCTCCCAGTCCTCGATGAAGGTCCCGCCGCTGCGCGAGAGCGTCGAGCCGGAGCCCTACGGCACCGCGATACGCGAGATCGCCGACACCGCGATGGCCCACAGCGCCGATCCCTTTTCATTCGCATCCCAGGTGATCCGCGAACTCCAGAAGCCCTCGGAGTCCAACTCGCTGCTCTTAAATCAGTACTCGCGCTCCTCGCTCGTGGTGCGCATCCTCCAGTCCGCGAAGATCCACGCCCGCGAGATCGGCGTGGTACAGCTTGAGAACTACCGCCGCCACCGCCCGCTGCAGTCGCGCGTCGCGGTGTTCTCGGGAAACAAGTACCAGATCTTCGACCCGGCGACCGGGATGTCCGGGCTGCGCAGCGGCAAGGCCCGCGAGGTCATCTGGACCGACAATGGCAACCCGCTTTTGAACATCACCGGCGCCCAGGCTGCCAAGACCCGCAGCGGCCAGTCCGCCCGCGTGACCTTCACGATGATGCACCACCGCATCTCCTCGATCCGCGCAGGCATGCTCAAGGCCGGCGTTGACAAGGCCTCGGGCGCGGAGTTCATCCCGCTTTCGATCAGCTCGCTGCCCATCGACGAGCAGGCCATCTTCAAGATGTTCCTGCTGCTGCCCGTGGGCATCCTCATCGTGGTGTTCCTGCGCATCATCGTGGGCGTCAAGACCTCCGGCACCTTCATGCCGGTGCTGATCGCGATGTCCTTCCTGCAGACCGATCTCGTCGTGGGCCTCATCGGCTTCGTCGCCATCATCGGAATAGGCCTGGTGATCCGCTCGTGGCTGTCGCACCTGAACCTGCTGCTGATTGCGAGAATTTCAGCGGTGATCATCGTGGTCATCAGCATCCTCGGGACAGTCTCGGTGCTCTCCTACAAGTTCGGGCTCACGGTAGGCCTCAAGGTCACGTTCTTCCCGATGATCATCCTGTCCTGGACCATCGAGCGCATGTCGATAGTCTGGGAGGAAGAGGGCTACCACGAGGTGTTGAAGCAGGGCGCAGGTTCGATCTTCGTGGCCGTGTGCGGCTACCTGGCGATGAACTCGCTGACCGTGCAGCACCTGACCTCGAACTTCCTGGGGCTGCAGCTCGTGATCCTCTCGCTCATCCTGGTCATGGGCAATTACACCGGCTTCAGGCTCACCGAGCTCAAGCGCTTCAAGCCTCTGGCCTTCCAAATCCGCAAGTACCCCAACGGGGACCAGAAGGAGGAGGAGCACTCGCGCCTAAAGCGCGAGCGCGACGAGCTCAAGGGCGATCCGCACAACGTCTACCGCAAGTGGAAGCAGCAGGCCCAGCAGTCGCTCAAGGACCTAGGCGAGGAGACCGGCGAGGACGGCGCTCCCGGCGAGAGCAATGGCAGCAAGGATCATAAGTCCGGGAGTAGCAAGTAAATGAAGCTGCACCTGCCGCGCATCCTCACGAGATACGCCAACCCCTTCACGATGGCCGATGACGGGATCATGGGCATGAACACCCGCAACATCAGCTACATCGGACGCTACAACAAGCGCCACCTGTTCCCGCTGGTGGACAACAAGCTCCTGACCAAGCGCATCGCGGTGGCCCACCACGTGGCGACCACCAAGCTCATCGGCACGGTGCAGAACCAGCACGACGTGCAGAACGTGCTGGACATCATCGGCGACTACCACGAGTTCTGCATCAAGCCGGCGCAGGGCTCAGGCGGCAAGGGGATATTGGTCATCAAGGACCGCAACGCGCAGAACGGGCACTTCATCAAGTCCTCGGGCGAGGAGATCAACAACCACGACTTGAGGCGCCACCTCACGAACATCCTCGCCGGGCTGTTCTCCTTGGGCGGCAGGCAGGACTTCGCGCTCATCGAGGAGCTTATCCACTTTGACAACGTGTTCTCGGGCTTCAGCTACGACGGCGTGCCAGACACCCGCGTCATCGTGTTCCAGGGCTTCCCGATCATGTGCATGATGCGCCTGTCGACCAGCGCCTCCGACGGCAAGGCCAACCTGCACCAGGGCGCCGTGGGCGTGGGCATCTGCGTGCGCACCGGCCGCGCCGTGCGTGCCGTGCAGTTCAACGAGCCCATCGAGTTCCATCCCGACACCGACCGCAGGCTCTCCGAGCTCACGGTGCCGCACTGGCGGCAGGTGCTGGAGCTTGCGGCCTCCTGCTACGAGATGTCCGGGCTTGGCTACATCGGGACCGACATCGTGCTCGACCGCGACAAGGGGCCGATGCTCCTGGAGCTCAACGCCCGCCCGGGCCTTGCCATCCAGATCTGCAACAACGCAGGGCTGCTTCCGCGCTTAAAGCTCATTGAGGCCCTGACCAAGCGCCAGCGCCTGACCGTGCCCGAGCGCGTCGAGTTCTCGATGGAGCACTTCGGAGTCTGGATGAAAGGCGCCGAAGCCTGATCCAAAGCGGCGCCGCTGGCGCCGCATCTTTTTTCCCCCGTCTTTTGCGCCTGTTAACAGCCTTGCCCCGCACCGTTTGCGCCTTTTTTGGATTGATGCCAATCTTTCAGGAGGAGGGATGAAATGCACCTGATCCTCGGACTGCTGTCGGCGGTGGCGCTCCTGGCCTTCGCCGTGGCCCTGACCAAGAAATCCATGCTCAGGCTCTTTGGCAGCTCCATATCGCGCATCATCGGGCGCTCGGTGGACTCGGCCCCGCGCGCCTTCATAACAGGCATGCTCGCGACCATTCTCCTGCAGTCGAGCACCGCGACATCCTTCCTCGTCTCAGGCTTCCTCAAGAAGGGCCTGCTCGCCCTCGGGACCGCGCTCACCATCATGCTCGGTGCGGATCTGGGCACCGCGATCATGGCGAGGCTACTCACCTATGATCTCTCGATGATCTGCCCGCTCCTGATGCTGGCAGGCACCATCTGCTTTTTGGGCTACTCCGAGCGGCCCAAGGTCAAGCACACCGGCGGGATCCTGATGGGGCTTGGCCTCATCCTGCTCTCGCTCTCGCTCATCGTCTCCACGACACGCCCGGCGCTCAACTCAGACATCACCGCGATGCTCCTAAACTCGCTGGCAGGCCAGATGGCCTTCTCGGTGATCCTGGGCATGGGGCTTGCGGTGCTGTGCATGTCGAGCCTCGCAGCGGTGCTGCTCACCTCGCTGATGTGCTCCACTGGAGCCATCCTGCCCGACTGCTCGATGGCGCTGGTGCTGGGCGCGAACATGGGATCGTGCGTGCTGGAGCTTCTGGGCGCCTCGCGCCAGGGGCCCGAGGCGCGCCGCGTCATGACCGGCAACACGCTCTTCAGGATCGTCATAGCCGCTGCCGCACTGATCCTGATGCCGCTCCTGGTGAGGCTTCAGGAACGCACTCTTCCGCTTGCGGACTTCGTGATCTGGTTCCACGTTGGGTTCAACCTGTGCGTGTGCGTCGTGATGCTCCCCTTCGTGAACCTGTTCTCGAAGCTGGTGCTAGCCCTGATCCCCGATGACAGGACAGAGCCGCCGCAGGACGCCCCCCGCCACCTCGATCGCTCAGCGCCTATGTCGATCCCGAGCTCGCGCTCGCCGACGCCACGCGCGAGATCCTGCGCGTGGGCGACTGCGCCATGAAGATGCTTGGGAACCTGGAGGCGGAAGCCTCTGGCAAGATGCCGCAGGGGGAGAGCTGCGCCGTGCTGCGCGAAAGGGTGGGCGCGCTCGTCCCCGAGATCAGCTCCTACCTCTCCGGGATCGCCTGCGACAGCCCCGATCAGCGCCGCCGCTCGGCGCAGTGCACGCTTGCCTGCGCAAGGCTCTCCCAGTTTGCAGGCATTCTCTCATCTGTGGAAAAGAAAATACTCTCCCTGCGGGGGCTGGAGCCGATGCCGGGAAGCAGGCTCGAGTGCGCGCGCAGCCTCTGCTCGTCGTGCCTGCGCGCCTTCGAGTACGCGATGCACGCCTTCTCGTATCCGTCTCCGTCCAAGACGCAGCACGACTCCCTACTCAAAGCCCTGTCCGAGTTCACCTCTCTCATCGACGATGCATCGTCAGAGCAGTTCGCGCAGAAGACATCGGCCGAGGACGCCGCATCTGGAAGGATCCTGATGCTCGAGCTCATAGGCCAATTCCGCCAGAGTTCGCTGCTGATCATCGACACGGCGCCCGGGCAGGAAGGCCAAGCCTGATCATGGAATGGGGAGAATCGAGTAGGGGGAGTTTTCGCTCGCCCCTCTCACACCGCGCGGACGTGCGGTTCTCGCATCCGGCGATTACTTGTCACTTATAAGTTCCGGCCCAGCCCAGCCGGGACTCCGTATCTTCAAGCCACGTCCACCCCTCGCTGATCAGGTTTGCGTTGGACAGCGCCTTGTTGATTACTGGCGTTCTCGCCATTCTCCAATAGCTGTTATG
>CACYPI010000031.1 GCA_902776275.1 uncultured Aeromonadales bacterium | reverse complement strand
CCTGGTTTTCAAAGAACGCCCGGCAGGCTTGCTGTCGGAAGGCCGGTCAGTCAGCGGTTGAAAAACCGTGATCTGGATCGGCTCGGTTTTTTGGCCGTAATAGTTTGACTCACATTTTGCACGTTTCGCGCAAGGATTCTTATCCATGGGAAGGAAATGCATCGCGCGTGAGGCGCCGGCGCTGCATTGATATGGATCCCGCATCCTCATTGCGGAGCAATGCTCCGGGACTTGTAGGCCAAGTTGCTGGAGATTTTCTGCAAATGCCTTAATTTCTTAACTTTTGCTTAACCTAGTCTTTAACTTTTCTTTACAAAATCACGCACCATTTTGATCCGCATGATAGCAACACTCTGATTTTGAAAAATAAAACCCACAGCACCTAAACGGTGAAATTCCTCCCTCCGCGGGGCAGCTGGCATTGCGCCAGTGCACCGCCCCTGATCGCACAAACGCCGCCCTTATAGTCGGGGCAAAGGCGGGACGGAAGCTCCTCTTCCTGCCGCCAGCCGTGAAAGGCGGCTAGTAACAACAAAATTGCAAGGAGGATAGGGGAATGCTCGAGTTGTTGAAGGTGTCAAAGCAGTACCGCCGCGGGCCTCAGGTGCTCCGCGACATATCTTTCACCATCGGGACGGGGGAGATCCTCTCGGTCCTCGGCCCCTCGGGGTGCGGCAAGACCACGCTTCTGAACCTGATCCTGGGCGTGCTCGAGCCCACCAGCGGCTCGATCCTGGTGGACGGCGAGGACGTCACCGCGGTGCCGATGCGCCAGCGCGGCGTCTCGGTGGTCTTCCAGGACTTCGCGCTCTTCCCGAACCTCAACGCCATCGAGAACATCACCTACGGGCTGCGCAACCACAAGGGCGCCTCCACTTCCGAGGAGGTCGGGGAGCTCATCGAGCTCCTCGACCTCAAGCCCCACCTCAAAAAGCGCATCAGCGAGCTCTCGGGCGGCCAGAAGCAGCGCGTGGCCATCGCCCGCACCTTGGTGCTCAAGCCCAGGCTCCTGCTCATGGACGAGCCGCTCTCGGCGCTTGACGGCATGATCAAGGAGTCCATCAAGGAGCTCATACGCCAGATCGCGAGGAAGTACAAGCTGACCATCGTCATCGTCACCCACGATCCCGAGGAGGCGCTCTCGCTCTCCGACCACATCCTGATCCTCCACGACTCGCGCATCGCCCAGTTCGGCACACCGTCGGAGATCCTCGGATCCCCTGCCGACAGCTTCGTCGAGCAGTTCATCTGCCGCCAGCTCTACATCAAGCGCGACAACATCATGAGGCTCTTCGGGGGCATCGCCCCCAAGACCGTGGCCCCAGGGAAGGACCAGCCCGATACCGCGCAGGGCGCCGGGCAGAAGGATCCCGGCGAGGCGGAGGGCGCGGCATGAAGTTCTCGTTCAGGGAGGGGCCGACCGCATTCGGCCTGGGGCAGCAGAGGGCGATGTTCGCGATCGTCGCCGGGATCATGATCCTCGGCCTCGTGATCCCGCTTTGGTACGTCATGGAGATCTCCTTTGACGCCCCGCACGGCGGCAACCTCTCCTACTGGATCTCGGTGCTCTCGAAGAAGCGCCTGCTGCGCGTGATCGGCCACAGCTTCACGCTGGCCATCCTCGTGTCGGTGATCTCGACGGCGCTCTCGTTCCTCGCCGCATGGCTGCTCTGGGCCTGCCGCTTCCCCAAGGCGGTCTCGCAGGCCTTCAGGCTCGTGATCCTCACGGCCTTCTTCCTGCCGTCCATCACCTACGGCTTCGCGGTGATCTACTCGTTCGGCCGCGAGGGCCTCATAACCAGGCTCATCGGGCAGCTCCCGTTCTCGATCTACGGCTTCAACGGGCTGCTCATCGCGGGCGTGGTCTACTGCACGCCCTTCGCGTTCATCCTGGTGCAGAACTCGTTCCTCTACGTCAACCGCAACTGTCAGACGGTGTGCCAGATGCTCGGGGACGGCAAGCTCAAGACCTTCTACATGTCGGCGCTGCGCCCGGTGGCCGGATCGCTGTGCTCGGCCTTCCTGCTCACCTTCTTCCGCGACTTCACCGACTTCGGCATCGCCGCCTCGGTGGGCGGGCGCTACGAAGTGATCCCGACGGTGCTCTACGCCTACATGATGGGATCGGTACCCGACTTCGGCAGGGGCGCCGTCATCGCGGTGCTGATGCTGCTGCCCTCGGTGGCCGCGGTCTTCCTGCTGCGCTACGCCTCAAGGCTCAACTTCGAGTCAAGCCAGTCCTCGCAGCTGGTCGAGAACAGCGCCGGGATCGGGCTGCGCCTGGGCGGGGCGGCCTTCCTCACCTTGCTCTCGCTCTTCATACTCTCGGTGCTCGCGGTGGTCTTCGTGGTGCCGTTCGTCGAGAACTACCCCTACAAGATGAACTTCAGCCTGGCGACGCTCAGGAGGCTCGTCTCCGACCAGTCCATCGCCTCGTCGTTCTACAACTCGCTGTACATGTCGGCCCTCACGGCGATCGTGGGCGGCGCGGTCTGCTACGTGGCGGCGCTGCTCTCGACCAGGAGCTCGCTGCCGCGCCCGGCGGGCGCCGCGCTCGACTTCTTCACGATCCTGACGAACTCGGTGCCGGGCATGGTGCTGGGCGTTGGGTACACCTTCGTGTTCAGCGGATCGTTCCTCATGAACAGCTTCGCGCTCATCGTGCTTTGCAACATCGTGCACTTCTTCACGACGCCGTACGTCATGTGCACCGACGCGCTCTCCAGGCTCAACCGCGGCTACGAGATCACCTCGGCGATCATGGGCGACAGCTACTTAGCCTCGCTGCGCCGCGTGATCCTGCCCAACAGCTTCTCCACCATCTGCGCCGTCTGGTCGTACATGTTCATCAACGCGATGGTCACCATCTCGGCGGTCGTCTTCATCTGCGGCGCCCGCACCCAGGTCATGACCACCAGGATCAGGGAGATGCAGTACTACGAGCGCTTCGACGCCGTGTTCGTGCTCTCCTTCCTCATCTTCGCGACGAACGTCGCCGTGAAGCTCTTCTTCGACGTGCTGCCCGTCTGGGCCCCGCGCATAAGCCGCGCCATCAAGGCGCGCCGCGCGGCCCATGCGGCAGCGCCGGCTCTTTCCAACTAACCGTCCAATGGAGGACTTTGCCATGAATGTCAGGAAACTTGCGATAGTTGCAGCAATTGCTTTCGGTTCTGCTTATGCCGCCCAGGCCATGGCCGCCAAGCAGCTTGTCATCTACACGAACTCCGACGAGGAGGCCCAGGCGGCGATGAAGCACGCGCTGGACGCCAACGGGTTCAAAGGCAAGTACATCTTCCAGACCTTCGGCACCGCCGAGCTTGGCGGCAAGCTCATCGCCGAGGGCAAGAACATCGAGGCCGACCTCATCACCCAGTGCACCTACTACATCGACTCGATCCAGCCGATGAACCACATGTTCAAGGAGCTTAGCTTCAAGCACGACGAGATAGACGGCAGCCAGGAGCCCTACTACGTGACCTTCCTCGGCAACACCGGCGCGCTCTTCGTGAACACCAAGGTGCTCGCCGACGAGAAGCTCCCGCGCCCCGAGACCATCGCCGATCTCGCCAAGCCCGAGTACAAGGACAAGATCTCGGTGCCTGACATCACCGGATCCTCGACCTCCTGGCTCATGACCCAGGCCCTGATCTCCGCCTACGGCGAGGAGAAGGGCACTGAGCTTACGAGGGAAATCGAGGAGAACGCCGGCGACCACCTCGAGATGTCGGGATCGGCCCCGCTCAAGAAGATCCGCGCAGGCGAGGTCGCCGTGGGCTTCGGGCTGCGCCACCAGGCCGTCGCCGACAAGAAGAAGGGCCTGCCCATCGACTACATTGACCCCAAGGAGGGCAACTTCACGCTCAAGGAGGGCATCGCGGTCATCGACAAGGGCGACAAGACCAACCCCGACGCGATGAAGGCAGCCGAGATCATGGGATTAAAGTCGCGCCCCGAGATGATCTCCTTCTACCCGTTCGCCATCTACCCGGGCGAGGAGGTCAAGGGCGAGATGGTGCCGGCCTATCCCAAGAAGTTCCCCGAGAAGCTGACCCTCGAGCTTTTGAAGAAGCACCAGGAGGAAGTCAAGGATGAATAAGCCTTGGGTCAAAGGCGATCCGAACAGCTACAAACTGCTCACCCCGGGGCCGCTCACCACGTCCCTCGGGGTGAGGGAGGCGATGCTCGTCGACCGCTGCACCTGGGATGACGACTACAAGGCGATGACGCAGGAGATCCGCGCATCGCTCCTTGAAATAGCCCATGCCGATCCCAAGGACTACGCCGCGGTCCTCATGCAGGGCTCGGGCACCTTCGGTGTCGAGTCGGTGCTTTCGTCGATCCCCTCGAAGGACGACACCGTGCTGGTGCTGGTCAACGGCGCCTACTCCGAGCGCATGATCGCGATCATGGAGCGCGAAGGGGTGAGGCACGAGCGGGTGGACTTCAGGTGGAACGAGGTGCCTTCTGCTGGCAGGGTCGAGGAGTTCCTCGCCTCGCACCCGGAGGTGACCGCCATCTCGATGGTCCACTCCGAGACCACCTCGGGGATCCTCAACGATCTGGAGAGCATCGCGAAGGTGGCCAGGGCGCACGGACTGATGTTCATCGTCGATGCGATGAGCTCATTCGGCGCCGTGGACATCGACGTGCCGGGCCTTGGGATCTCTTTCCTCATCTCCTCTGCCAACAAGTGCATCCAGGGCGTGCCGGGCTTCTCGTTCGTGATCGCAAGCCGCAAGATACTCGAGGCGTCCAAGGGCAACGCCCGCACGCTTTCGCTCGACCTCTATGATCAGTACGAGACCATGGAGCGCGACGGCGGCAAGTGGCGCTTCACCTCGCCGACCCACGTCGTCGCGGCCTTCCACGAGGCGCTCTCGGAGCTTGAGGCGCAGGGCGGGCGCAAGGCCAGACTCGCGCGCTATCAGGCGTGCAACCGCGCGCTCACCGAGGGCATGCGGAAGCTGGGCTTTACGACATACGTCAAGGATCACCAGGGGCCGATCATCACGACCTTCTTCTACCCAGAGGGCGTGAAGGTGGACTTCAAGGACATGCACGCCTACCTGAAGTCGCGCGGCTACGTCATCTACCCGGGCAAGCTCACGGCCCAGGAGACCTTCCGCCTGGGGAACATCGGCGAGATCGGGATGGACGACGTCGAGAGGATCCTCAGGATCTTCAAGGACTACCTGGGGAGGCTTTCATGATCCTGCCTGAGGCCGTGATCTTCGACTGGGCCGGCACCACCGTGGACTTCGGCTCGATGGCCCCGGTGGCGGCCTTCCGCGCCGCGTTCGCCGACTTCGGCATCAGCCCCACCGACGCGGAGATCCGCGCCCCGATGGGCATGCTCAAGCGCGATCACATCAAGGCCATGCTCAAGGGCGATCGCATCGCCTCCGAGTTCGAGGCAAGGCAGGGGCGGGCGAGCACCGGCGATGACGCCGAGGCGATCTACTCGCGCTTCGAGCCTGCGCTGATGAACGAGCTGCCCTCCCACTGCGAGCTGAAGCCAGGGCTTCTCAAGGCAGTCGAACTCCTGCGCTCCCATGGCATCAAGATAGGCTCCACCACCGGCTACACCCCGAGGATGATGGAGGTGGTAGTGAGGGAGGCTGCCGCGCAGGGCTACCGCCCCGACTGCGTCGCCACCGCCGATGACGCCGGGGGCCATGGCAGGCCCTGGCCCTACATGATCTTCTGCAACATGGAGAGGCTGGGGGTCAAGCGCGTCTCCTCCCTCATCAAGATAGGCGACACCCCCTCTGACATGCAGGAGGGGCGCAACGCCGGGGCCTTCACCGTAGGCATAGCCGAGGGCAGCTCGGCGGCAGGCTGCAGCGCCGCGCAATGGACGGCGCTTGACGGGGCGGGGCGCAGGGCCGCGCTCTCGAAGGCCGCGTCCGTCCTCTACGGCGCCGGGGCCGATCTGGTGGCAAGGAGCCTTGGCGACATGGAGGAGATCCTCGCGGCATTCTCGTCGCGCGCAAGCGAGTCTTGATAAGGTTAAGGGGGCGGCGGGCCATCTAACCCTCTCCCGCTCCCCCTTGCTTGGGGCCGCGCCCATCTTCCGCCATCTGCAAAAACCGTCCTCCCGCCGCTTATATTTCTAAAAAATTCGATATAATGCGATCCATGGATGCATTGGATGTCTTCAAGGCGCTCTCCAACGAGGGCCGGCTCAAGATCCTCGATCTGCTCAAGGATCCCTCCTCCCATTTCCACTGCGAGAGCGGCGTGGACATGGACAAGGTCGGAGTCTGCGTGGGCGAGATCTGCCGCGTCACCGGGCTTGGACAGTCCACGGTCTCGGTCTACCTCTCCCAGCTTGAGCGGGCGGGGCTGCTGGAGTCGACCAGGGTGGGCAAGTGGACCTACTACAGGCGCAGCAAAGACGCTTTTGCCAAGATCGCCGACTATGTGAGGGAGAACCTTTGAAGCTGAAAAGCATGTTTTTTTAAAAAAACATATCGATAATTCTAGAATTAAAGATGTTTTTGGAGGCTCTTATGAACGATCTCATGGACAAGGTGGAGCTCAGGCGCGGGGCAGTGCTGCCAAACCGCATCGCGATGGCGCCGATGCTCACTCTCTCAGGGCTGCCTGGCGGCTATGTGTCAGATGACACTCTGGACTACTACGCCGCCCGCTCGAAGGCGGCGGGGCTTCTCATCACCGAGTTCTGCTATGTGAGCGAAAACGGCGGCCCGTGTTCCATGCCGGGCTTCCCAGAGCAGCTTGGGATCTGGTCTGACGCTCACATCGAGGGCCTCTCGAAGATCGCCTCCGCCCTCAAGAAGGACGGCGCCAAGGCGGTGGTGCAGATCCACCACGGCGGCAGGCTCGCTGTCGGCAGGTATTTGAAGGGGCAGGATGTGGCCGCACCGAGCGCCGTGAGCCGCCACTATCCGGTGCGCGCGCTCACCGAGGACGAGATGGGGCAGATCATCAAGGACTTCGGGCAGGCGGTGCGGCGCGCGGCCGAGGCGGGCTTCGACGGCGTTGAGATCCACGGGGCCAACCACTACCTGCTCCAGCAGTTCTTCTCAAGGAACACGAACTTACGCACCGACAAGTGGGGCGGCAGCCTTGTAAAGCGCATGGCCTTCCCGCTTGCCGTGGTGCGCGAGGTCCTGCGCGCGGCAGATGAGTATGCTCCCAAGGGCTTCATCGTCGGCTACCGCATGTGCCCCGAGGAGATCCACGAGGTCGGGGTTGGCTACACCTGGCGCGAGGGGCTTGAGCTTGCAAAAGAGGTGTCGAGGCTCGGCGTGGACTACGTCCACCTCTCGCTTTGGTACGGCTATAGCTCGGGGCCTTGCGACGACCCTGGGAGCTACGGGAAGCTCTTCAGCGAGGGCATCGATCCCAAGTGCAAGCTCATCGTGGTGGGCGGCGTCTTCTCCGAGGCTCAGGCTAGGGATGCGGTGCAGCACCACGGCGACATCATCGCCATAGCCCGCGGCACCCTGGTCGAGCCGCGCTTTGCCTTCAAGGTTGCAAGCGGCAGGGGATCGGAGATCGCAGGCAGGGTGACGCGCGCGGCCTTCCCGTCGCTGCACTGGACGCCTGGGCTTCGCGAGGCCTTCACCGCGCCTGGCAGCGCGGGGCTGCCGCCGGTGCCGGGCGCCGAGTTGATCCTCGATCTGCACGAGGGGATCTTCGACAAGGGCTGAGAAAGGCGATCTGAGACGGGGCTGCTGCCGCGGCCTTGAGGCGCCAGACGGGGTGCGAAAGCAGGAAGGCCCGGAGCTTGCGCCCCGGGCCTTCCTGCAACTTCATCCCAAGCGCCACAAGAGGAAACGGGCTTTGGACGGAGTTTGAAAACTGCCGTTTTTCTGGAGCGGGAAACGGAACTCGAATCCGCGACCCTAACCATGGCAAGGTTATGCTCTACCAACTGAGCTATTCCCGCGTCAGAAAACGGTGACTATTATAACTGCCTTTTTCAATTGTGCAAGTTTTTTTTCGACAGCTCCCAAGAGAGCCTGCCGCCCCGGGATTCAGGCCTCTTCATTGCCGCCTGGAAACGGGAGCGGCGGAGGATCGATGAAGGCCACCGCGATCATGAGGTCGAGGTTGCTCTCAGACTGCTTGAGCGCGTTCAACGCCTCGGGCACGAGATCCTCGGCCAGGCCCGGCCCGTAGCAGCCTGCGATGGCGATGCCCGGGGCGGCATCGCCCAGGGCGTCGCCCAGCGCCTCCTTGATCTTCCTCTGGAGGCGGCGCATCAGGCCCTTCAAGCACTCCTCTTTGCTCAGGTTGTGGCAGCACAGCAGGAAGGTGCCGCCGGTGTAGCGCACCAGGATGTCGTCGGGGCGGCAGTTCCTCACTATGGCCTCGGCCACGGTGGCGATGGCCTGGTGGGCGCTCTCGGGATCGCGCTCCTCCAAGGCTGCGTAGCCCTCGACCTCCACGGCCGCGACGGCGCCTGCGCGCAGCACGCACAACTGCTCGTCGTAGTAGCCGCGCGACTTGGCGCAGGTGAATGGATCCTTCCAGACGTTCTCGTTGTGCAGCCTGATGCGCTGCAGGAAGGCCTCCGAGTCGGGGGCGCCCGAGAGGATGATGTCATCTCCTGCCTGGACCACGGTCTCGAGCACGCAGGGGTAGTCGTCCACTTCGGCGTACTGGGCCACCACGATGTAGGGATCGCCGTCGAGGTACTCGAGCTTCAAGGCGCGGCCGCCGGTGGTCAGCGCCTTGGAGGAGACGCAGTTCTGGCAGCGCTGCCCGCGGTTCCAGACCGCATGGCAGATGGCGTCGCTGATCCTGAGCCTCCCGCCCTCGCCGTCGAGCTCGATGATGCGGTTGCGCGCCGGATCGACGAACCTTGCGATGTCGAAAACCCTGCGCAGCTGCAAGAGCAGCTCCCTTGCCTGCGCCGATGTCATGATCAAAGTGCCCATCGCCCACACCTCCCTCAAAAAGGCGTTTGAAAAGAGTGTCTTCTTCTTGATCTTAGGAAAAGGCGCACGCATCCGCACGCTCATGAGAAAAGAAAGCGCCGACTTTTGCGCCGGCGCTGCGAATTTTTGCGCGATGCCTTAAAAACGCTGCGAGGCGAGGAAGGCGAGGAGCTTCAAGGATGCGTTGTAGTAGTCGTCCTTGCTGGTGATCGAGGGCTCTGGGATCTGGGCGCCCAGGGCAAGCTGCCTTACTGCCTTGAGCCCTTCAGGCTCTGGATAGTTTGCGACCTCGCCGGTGGTTACGTTGACCCAGGCCGGGGTGTTCTCCTCGCCGTAGCCTTGGAACCAGGCCTTCCAGATCCCAAGAAGCGGGGAGTCAGGATCGTCCCAGGCCTCGTAGGCCGGGACGCGGATCGCGTCGTAGCTTGAGCGGGCAGGCCAGTCCGAGGCCGGGGCGATGTTGCCCTGGGCGTCTATCTCCACCCAGTCGGGGGTGAGGTTGACCTTGAAGCCTGCCTTGGCGATGGCCTCGAGCAGGCGCTTGCCGTCGTTGTAGAGATCCTCGAAGGCCTTGGCATGGGTCTCGTCCGCCAGGGCGCGCAGCGCCGGGAAGATCAGGTACGAGGGGTTCACGATCACGCTCGAGTTGCGGTAGAAGCCCTCGGTGCCGGGGAGCAGCAGCTTGTAGCCTGCGAAGTCCACCGTGCAGTTGTCGGCGATGGCCTTGGCAAGCTCCTCGCCCCTGGCGGTGTACTCCTTGACGCCCCAGGCGCTGCCGGCCTTCACGAGCGCCCAGGCCATCATGAGATCGCCGTCGGAGGCGTTGTTCTTGTCGGCTACCGGATCGGCCTCCTCGGGCTTGTAGGCCCAGTAGTGCAGCCCGTTTGCGGGATTCTTGAGCTTGTCCTCGGCAAAGGAGAGGATCTTCGCGAAGGCGTCGCGGTCGTTGTAGGCCAGCGCGAACATCAGCCCGTAGCTCTGTCCCTCCGAGTGGGACATGTTGTGGTTGTAGGTGTCGACCACCGCGCCGTTGTCCTTCACATACAGCGCCTTGTAGTCGTCCCAGGCCCCGGCGTGGGCCTGCGAGAGCGTGATGGCGGAGGCTGCCAGCGCGGCGCCCCCGATTATTTTCCGAAAAGCCTTTAGCATCATCATGCCTTCTTAAGCCTGAACACCGCCTCAGAGGGCCCGATGGTCCTCTCGAGGCTGACTGTGAGATCCGAGGGGGCGCCGCTTTGGTAGAGCCACTGGGCGTAGAGCCCGCGCAGCACCGCGCAGAAGCCGTCGGCCCAGGCGCTCTGGAGCGCCGGATCGGCAGCCTGCGGCAGCCCCGTGTGGTCGATGGTGAGGCTGTCGCGGGTGTCCTCTATCCGCGCAAGCCCCCATTTGAAGGCGTCGAGCCTCGAGTTGATGGCGAGGTTGAGCTCCTCGATCCCATCGACCTCCGGCAGCGGGTAGAGATCGGCCACCCTCGCCCCGGCCTCGGCGAGGAACTCCTGATCCTCGCCGTTGCGAGCGTTGACCGCGATCATGCCGATCACGACCACCGCGAAGTCGAACCACCCCGGCACCTGCGGGGAGTTTTCCATGTAAGCGCGGTAAGAGCCCTTTTCAGCCATGTGCGCCTCACAGGTACGAGTCTATGCCGGTCAGGTACTTGAAGCTCAGCATCTCGTTGGCCTCCTTGTACTCGCCGAAGGTGTTGTAGTTGATGTTGCCGCTGATGGAGAACGCGTCGTTGAAGCGGTAGTCGACGCCCAGGCGCAGCGATCCGCTGATGCCGTCCTTGTCCTCGGAGCCGAAGGTCGCCTCAGGCGCCAATCCCCAGTCGGCAAGGGTCTGCAAGGTCGATTGGGCCACTCCGTCGGTCGGGAAGTAGGCGCCGCCCTCGTTGGTGTAGGACTGGTAGCCGATGGAGGCTCCAAGCTGCAGCTCCAGGTTCTGGTTGTATATGCGCTTCCAGTTGACCGGGATGGCGATCGAGTAGTAGTCCTGCGGCGAGAAGTAGCCGCCGTAGCCTGCGGTGAAGTGGTTCTCGTTGTGCTGGTAGTCCATGTACTGGAAGTCGACGCCGACCTGCAGCTGCTGGACGCTGTTGTTGATGGGCCTTGCGTAGGCGCCAAGCCCGGCGCCCCACATGTGGTTGTCCATCACGTTCTCGCCGCGGTAGAAGTAGTAGCGCACGTCGCCGTAGGCGCCGTAGGAGCCGTTGTCCCAGGCAAAGCCCACGCTGCCGCCGTTCTTGGTGACCCCGCCGAAGAACATCCCCGAGTAGTTGTCCTTCACGCCGTAGTAGGAGAGCACGCTGTCGTTGACGGCGCGACGCTCGAGGTTGAGCCGCAGCTCCGTGTTCGGCGTGACCTTCGGGAAGAGGTAGAGGCCGCCCACGATGGTCGAGTTGTCCTTGCCCAGTGGCGAGGACCCGATGTCGGCGCGGTAGGAGCGCCCGGAGAGGGCGAGGTTGACCTCGGCGCCCTGGTCGGATAGCGATCCTCCCTCGTGCATTCCATAGGTGTCGTCATGGTAGTTGTAGATCAGGGCGTACATCTGCTCGAGCGCGGTGTGCCCGCTGCTGCCGAAGCCGAACTCCTGGAGCAGCGATGCCATCGCCGCGATGTTGTCCGCGGCGGCCTCAAGCTCGGCGTACGAGGTGTGGCCGCGCCCGGCCAGGGCCGTGATGGCGCTTGCGGACATGTTCATGCTGGCAGCGAGGTTTGAAACCGCGGTGCCGGTGCCGCCTGCGGCGGCAGTCGCCGCATCGGCGGCGACCGCGGCCTTGGCCGCGTCGTTCAAGGAATTGAGGCTGTTGACCAGGGCTTGGGTTGCAAAGCCCAAGGGGTTGGTGCCGAACTTGCGGTTGGAGTCGGGCTTGGCCTTGCCGGCCTTCATCGCGCCGACCGTCACGCTCGCGGTGAGGCGGTTGTCGTCGAAGACCGGGGTCGAGGCCGCGACGGTGCCGCGGATCTCGTTGACCTTCGAAAGGCCGTCCTCGCCGTCCTTCTGGCGCCCGGAGGCGTCAAGCTCTATGCGCGTCGCGGTGATGTCGTACATCTCGCGCAGCATCTTGTCCACGTCGTTGAGCGTGCGGCGGCGGCTGATCTCGTCGGTGTTGAACATGTAGGCCGAGGCCGGATCGACCGCAGTGGTGGTCGAGTTGGAGGCCTCCCACGGCATGGCCGGAGTGTTGGTCTGGTTGCGCGCCGTAAGCTCGTGATCGTTGCGGAACGGGTTGTTGTAGGCGTGGGTCGCGGAGGCCTGGAGCGGCGCCGCGGCGGCGCCGGTGGCGAGCGGATCGGCGATGTAGGGCGAGCCCTCGAGCATCGACTTGGTCTGCCTTAAGTAGGTGATGGCCTGGCGGTACTGGTGGTTGCCGGCGGCCACGCGGGCCTTGAGATAGAGCGTGTCTGGATCCTGCGAGGACTCGAGGCGCTGCGAAAGCGCCAGGGCCTTCTCCTCGTGGTTGTTGGCCAGGGCGGCGTTGATCGCGCCCTTCAAGGCGCCCTCGTTTTCCGGGGCCATCGTGAAGGCGCGGTCGAAGATCACCTCGGCCTCGTCCAGGCGGTTGTTGTCCTGGTAGATGCGGCCCATGGCGCACATCAGATCGGGATCCTGCGGCGACTGCTGCAGCGCGCCGTAGAGCAGATCGTAGGCGTCGGCGCTGCGGCCCTGGGTGCGCAGGCGGTCGGCCTGCCTGATTACATCGCCGTTGCGCATTGCCGCGAGGCTCGACGGATCGCTGTTGGCGATGAGCGACTGGTTGCCGGTGATGGCGCGGGCGCGGTCGTAGAGGCCCAGCTCGTTGTAGACGGAGACCGTGTCGGCGTAGTCGCCGAGCGATGCGTCCGCGCTGATGCCGCCTGCGACGGCGCGGTCGGCGTACATGCGCGCCTTGGCGCTGTCGCCTGCCTTCAGGAATAGGTAGGCAAGGTGCCCGAGATCGGGCGCCTGCATGAGCGCGGCGTTGCGCTCAAGCCCCTGGAGGGTGTTGAGCGCGGCGGCCTTGTTGCCCGAGGAGAGGTAGTTCTCGGCGTCGGCCATGCCGGCGCGCAGCGCGAGGCTGCGCCTTAGGTCCGAGACGCCCCTTGCGTTGTAGGAGGCGGGGATGCGCTTCATCGTGTCCGAGGCGCCCCTGAGGTCGCCCCACTTGCTCTGCAGCGTCGCCGCGGCAAAGAGCGCGGCAGGCGAGCTGCCGCCGAGCAGGCGCGAGAGGTTCTCGCGGGCCTCGGCGTCGCGGTGGGCGCGGTGGAGCACGTCTGCCAGATCGTGCCTGATCCAAGGATCGGAGGGCTTGAGCGAGGCGGCGCGCTCCAGTGCGGCGATGGCGCCGGCCTCGTCGCCTGAGGCGAGCGCGGACTGGGCCTGGCGCCTGAGGCCTGCGGCCGGATCAGGCGGCACGGCCTCGCGCTTTGCGATCGCCGCGCGCAGATCCTGCGGCAGCGAGGCTGCCGCGGCCTTGGCCTCGGCTGACTTGCCGGCGTCCTTCAAGGTGTAGTAGAGCATCTCGCCTGCGGCCTTGTTTGAAGGATCGTCGGCGAGCACGGCGCGCAGGTGGTCCTCGGCCTTCTGGTAGAGCTTGAGCTTGCGCTCGACCGAGGCGCGGTAGAGGTTGAGCGCCTTGGCGTCGCCGCCTGGGAGCTTCTCAAGCGCGTCGGCCGCGTTCTCGGCCCCCTGGAGGTCTCCGGCCTTCTCAAGCGCGCGGGCCTTGGCAAACTGCGCGTCGTAGGCGAGCTTCTGCTTCTTTGGCAGATCGCGGTTGACCGAGGAGGCGCGGCTTAGGTAGTCGGAGGCCTGCTGGTAGTCGCCGGTTGCCTGCAGCAGGTAGCCCAGGCCCTCGAGCGCGACGGCGTTGTTGGGATCGCGCTTGAGCACGTCCTCGAACTGCGCCTTGGCCTGGGCGGTGTTCTGCGAGCGGAACGAGGAGTAGGCCGACTGGTTCATCTGATCGGCCATCGCGGTTGCAAAGCGGTTGCGCACCTCGGTGTCGTTGGGGTGGCGGTTTAGGTAGTTGCGGTAGTACTTCTCGCTCTGCTCGGTGGGGGTGAGCCAGACCAGGGCCTGGCGCAGCGCCTTGTCGGCGTCCTGCGAGTCGTTGGCGTAGTAGTCGAGCACCTCGATGCCCGCCTCGCGGGTCTGCTCGTTGTAGGAGAGCAGCTTGCCGTAGGTGATCTTCGCATCGGTGTCGGTGGGGTTCTGCCTGATGTAGCTGGCAACGCCCTGCAATGCCTGCTGCTGCATCGAGGGATCGCCCGACATCGTCAGGTAGTACTCGTTCATCAGGCTGCGCGGCACGTTCCCGTTGGGGAAGAGCTGGCGGTAGGCCTGCAGCGCCCCGGGGATGTTGCCCGAGGCGGCAAGCTGGCGGGCGCGGTGCAGCTGGTCCTTGGAGAGCTTTGACAGATCCTTCTCGTTCTGCAGCGACTGCAGGCGGCTGTCGCGCGGGTGGGCGACCTCGAGGCGGCGGCGGTAGCGCTCGGCGCCCTCGGAGTCGCCGGTTTCGGAGGCCCAAAGCGAGAGCAGGTAGAGCGCGTCGGCGTTGTCAGGATCGGCAAGCAGCACGCGGTTCAGGCTCTGCGCGGCCATGGCCGGCTGGTACTTGTCATGCCAGAAGTGCGCCTGCTTGAGCAGCGACTTCACGGTGTTCTGATCCCCTGCGGCCGCCTGCTGCGAGCCGTTTTGCGGCGAGAAGGAGTGCTGCGCTGCCGGCGCGGCGTTCTGGCTCAGGCTGCTGCCGGGGGCTGCCTGGGAGTCCTGCGCGGGGGCTGTCGCAGCTGGCTGCGCGGAGGCAGTTGATTGAGCCTGCGCGTTCTGCGATGCAGCCTGGGATGCCGAAGGCCTCTGCATGATCCCGCGGTCGCGCTGGTAGTCGGCGTCGGATGCGGCTAACGCGGCGTAGCAGCCGGCGCAGAGCGCGGCGGTCGCGGCTACGGCGATGGCGGTCCTGCGGTTGATCGTCCTGGTCATTTCCTCTTCTCCTCATCGCTGAGCTGGCCCATGCTCTCGGCGAGGCGCCTCTTGGCGCGGCGCCTCAGGCAGCCTGATATGCAGTAGCCGGCGAAGGCCACGGCGATGAAGCCGGCGATGGCCAGCCAGACCTCGTGCTTTGCCAGCAGGAACAGCAGCTTGAAGTAGCTTGATACGTTGCCCGAGTAGATCCTGTCGCCCACGGAGAACGAGCGCACGGAGTCCTGCCCGGAGATGATGCTCAGGTCGCCGCCGATGCTGCGGTTGACCTGATCGTTGTCCAGATCGTCCGAGATCATGCGCAGCTGCGCGTCGTCGCTTGCCGTGGCGATGACGACGATGCGGCTGTCGTTCCACGGCGAGATGCGGCTCATGAAGCCGCGCCAGAGCATGTTGGAGCGCAGGTAGCGCGTCGCTTCGACGTTCTCAGGCCTCCAGTCGCCTGAGAGCAGGCGCCCCAGGGCCTTGGTGATCCCGTCCTCGAAGTTCAAGGGCCCGTACTCGCGCACGCTGATGTCGCGCCCGGAGTCGGAGTAGATGAGCGAGCTGCCGCGCAGCAGGCGCGACATGAACTTGGAGTTCTTGAGGGTCGAGACGGCGAGGATGTCGCTGTTTGAAAGCTGGGCGTTGCCCGAGAGCTGCTCCTCGCCCATGATCACGCTGGCGCTCCACACCGGCCAGCCGGTGGCCTTGCCCGAGCGCGCGGCGAGGTCGAGCAGGGTCTGGACCTCGGAGGGCGACGGTGATTGCGGCAACAGCATCACTGTCTGCCCGAAGTCTGCGAACTTCGTGAAGGGGTAGCCCGCGCCCACGAAGAACGAGAGGTTGGGCAGCGACGCGAAGTGGTCGGTGTTGGACAGGTCGATGTACGAGCTGTCGAGGAGCGCGCTCTTGATGTTGGTGTCGTGGAGCACCGAGCAGGGCGCGCCCTTCTTGAGCTTGATGTCGAAGTAGAGCGAGAGGTTGTTGTCGCCGTAGATCATGTACGGCTGCACCGGGATCTCGCGGTGCTCCTCGCGGGCGTCGCCGCCTAGGAGGCGCCACAGCGACTCGACGGCGCCGAGCTTGTTCACCGGGACGTTCTCGAGGAAGTTCCCCGAGAGCACGACGTTGAGCCAGGAGTGGTCCTCGTCGATCCAGTTCTCAAGCGGGAAGTTGTAGTCGAGCGCTATCTGAACCGGCTCCCCGTAGAGCTGGTAGAGGTCAGGCGCGGCGCGGAACGAGAGGTTGAGCGGCGGGTGCCACAGCCCCGTGGAGACCAGCGACTGGCCCGGGCGCAGGAGCTCGCTTAGGTAGACCTTGCGGTCGGTGGGGATCCACTTGGGGGCGTCGTAGGCGTTGCGGCCCTTGATGGAGGCCTGCTTGACGTCGCTGATGGCCGTCGCGTTCTGCGGGATGTCGCCGCGGGTGAGCGCGAACACGGCGTCACGCAGGCGGCTGCGGTTCTTGGCGCAGATGAGCACGAGCTTGAAGGCCGGGGAGATCGGGTGCTTGATTATCGAGACCGACTCCTGGGCGGGCAGCGTGATGTCGCCGATCTTCTGGCCGGGGCGGCCGATGATGATGGCGTTGTCGCTGGGCACCTCGCCGAAGGAGGCGGAGAACTTGACCCCGCGGTAGTCAGAGCGCACGCCAAACCACGAGGCGAGCATCGCCGCGGCGCTGATCGAGTCGGCGTCGGGCTGCTTGGGCAGCACGATCTTCACGTCGGACTTCGTCACGTCGTAGGGATCGAAGAACGGCATTGGGAACATCGAGAGATCCGAGCCGATCTCAAGGCGGTGGCCCTCGAGGCTCAAGGTGCTGTCAGGCAGGATCGACACCATGTAGCGGCGGGTGTAGTCGACCATGCAGGAGAACTCGTCGTCGTCGGCCACCTTGAAGTTGAAGTTGTTGGCCGTGCCGATGTACTCGAAGGGCAGCGTGAGGTCGTAGCGCACCGGGCCGCCGCGGTTGTTCAAAGGCAGCGTGCCGATGGGCTGGCCGTTTAAGGTGATCTCAAGGTGCGAGCCGCGCTTTGCCATGTCGTCGGTGACCTCGACGTCAAGCGAGAGCCTGGCCGACGTGATCACCTTGTCAAGCGGCAGCGTGAAGTCAAGGCCGGTGTCGGTCTGTCCTGCGCGCAGCACCACGCCGCTGGGGGCGCCGAGCTTGTCGAAGGTCAGCGTGCTCTGGAAGGGCACGGTGGAGTCGTCGTCCGCTTCGGAAGCGGAGGCCTGGGCGCCAGGCTGCGGATTCTGCGCGCTGGCATTGCCAGGGGCGGCAGGCAGGGCGCTTTGGCCAGGCGCAGCTGCGGCATCGCCGCTTGGCGGGAGCGTGAGGTCGCGCAGCGCCTTGGGGATCTCGCCTGGGGCCGCGTCTGGCGAGGCCTCGGCTGCCTTGAGCGAGTTGCCGTCGGGCAGGGGCCTTGAGAACTCCGTGACGCCCTGCTGCGGTAGCGGCTGGGATGGCAGCTGCACCTGGGAGGCGTCGCTGGACTGGACGGGATCGGGGGATGCGAGCATCCTGAGGACCGGATCCTCGCCTGCCTCGGCGTGCGCCGCGGCGCAGGAGAGCGAGGCAGCCGCGAGGGCTGCTGCGAGGGCCTTCATTTTCATGATCTTCATGCTATGCCCTCCGACGCGTCCTTCTTGACCGCATCCTCGACGGTCTCCGCGGGCTTCTCCTTGTTCTTGTTCTTGCGGCGCTGCTTGCGGTTGGAGGTCAGCGAATCCCAGATGCAGGCGAGCACAGTGAAGTAGGAGACGATGATGTTGTCCTGCTTGTAAGGCTTGCGCGCCCAGGTGTCCGGGCGGGTGAACATGAGCCTCACGAGCTCGCGGCGGGTGTTGATGTCCACCTCGCCGAAGTCGAAGCGCAGGTAGTCGGAGAAGGCCGAGTTGCCGATCATGTTGACGCGCAGGTTCACCGGCCCGTGGTCGGTGGCAAGCTCGAGATCGGTCACCGGATCCTCGGCGAGCATCATGTCGCCTAAGACGTTGTCGATGCGGCAGCCGGTCATCGAGATGTCGCGCATGGTCGAGCGCGAGCAGATCCCGCTCTCCTGGTAGATGAGCACCGGGATGTCCATCTCAAGCCTCTGGGCCTTGCGCTTGTTGGGGGTCTCGCGGGCCACGCAGATGGCGGCGGTGAGCAGCGTGAGGTTGAACACCGCCCAGCCGATGTTGAGCAGCACGGCGCTCAGCTGGACGTTGAAGTACTGCGGCATGAAGTACTTGGCGATGCCGAAGGCTATGGAGAAGGTGAGGAAGATCGCGCAGATGATGTGCGCCCTCACCGCGTGGGCGTCGAAGTAGGCCTTGTCGATGGTGCCGCCCTTGTCGGTCACGTTGAACTTGCCGTGGCGCGGCGAGATCAGCACCGCGAGCGTCGGGATCACGAGCGGGAAGCTCAGGAGTATGTCGTAGATCTCGCCCCAGAACGAGTAGCGGCTGCGCCCGTTGACGCGCGACGACGTGTAGTAGGACATGAACAGGTGCGGCAGCGCGTAGGCAAGCAGGATCGCCGCCGAGCCGTGCAGCACGCTGATCCCGAAGATCAGGTAGAGCGAGGGGATCACGAGGAACACCACGCGCGGCAGCGCGAAGAGGAAGTACATCGTGGCGCTCAGGTAGCACAGGCGCTGCGCGAAGGTCAGCCCGCGACCGAACAGCGGGTTGTCGAGCCTCAGGATCTGGATCATGCCGCGCGCCCAGCGGTTGCGCTGGATGATGTGGAGGATCGTGCGCTCGGTGGCGAGGCCGGCGGCGAGGATCTTGTTCAAGTAGGCGGTCTTCCAGCCGCGGCGCTGGAGCCTCAGCGCGGTGTGGGCGTCCTCGGTCACGGTCTCGACGGCGAAGCCGCCGATCTCATCGAGCGCCTTGCGCCTTATGACGGCGCAGGAGCCGCAGAAGAACGCGGCGTCCCAGTTGTCGTTGCCGCGCTGCACCGGGCCGTAGAACAGCTCGTTCTCGGCGGGGATGTCGCGCCCCAGGTAGAGGTTCCTCTGGATGGGGTCTGGCGAGTAGAAGTGGTGCGGGGTCTGGATGAGCGCGAGCTTGGGATCGGTCAGGAAGGCGCCCACGGTGTCCTGTAGGAACATCCTCGTTGCGATGTGGTCGCAGTCGAAGATCGCGATGAGCTCGCCGTGGGTGAGCTTCATGGCGTGGTTTAGGTTGCCGGCCTTGGCGTGGGCGTTGTCCGAGCGGGTGATGTAGCCCACCCCGGCCTCGGTTGCGAACTGCGCGAACTCCTTGCGCCTGCCGTCGTCGAGCAGGTAGACCTTGATCTTGTCCTGCGGGTACTCGAGGCACTGCGCGGCCAGCACGGTGTCGCGGACGATGGAGAGCGACTCGTTGTAGGTCGGGATGTAGACGTCCACGGTCGGCCACTTCGAGATGTCGCGGGGCATGGGCACGACGTCGCGCTTGAGCGCCCAGGAGATCTGGAATGAGCTTAGGAGCAGGATGATGTAGACGTAGAACTCGGCCAGGAACAGGATGTAGCCGCAAACAGCCTCGACGAGCGAGGTGAAGACCAGGGTCTGGGTCAGGCGGAAGTACATGTAGCGGGTGGACATCGTGACCGACACCAGGATCAGGATCACCGAGACCATGTGCTTGGAGCTTAGGTTCGAGAGCACGAAGCAGGAGGCTATCATGCACAGCCCGAACACGAACTGGTGCTCGGCGGTCATCGGGGTGACGATCATGACGTACATGATCGGCAGCACCACGAGCGCGAGGAGCAGGTTTTCAAAGAAATGCTTCATTTGCTTTGCGCCCCATTCCTTGATTCGACGGAGTTGAGCACCATCGTTCCCTGCTTGACGTCGAAGCCGAGCATGGAGGCGGTCTTGCGCGCGATGACCTCGATGTCGAAGGCCGCGCTCGAGTTGACGTTGAACGCCGCGACGGACTTCTGCATGGCCGCGGCCTCGGGCACCGAGGTGTCGGCGTGGATCACGCCCAGGATGCGGTCGGAGAAGTTCTGGCGCGCGAACTCCTGGACCTCGCGGTTGATGCGCACGCGGTTGTCGGTGTGGTTGAGCACTATGTAATAGCCCAGGCGGTTGTTGAGCGGGCCGTCGATGAGCTCGTTGTCCTCGAGCGTCTGGAAGAGCGAGACCGAGGCGGCGTCAGCCAGAAGCGGCACCAGGCTGATGTCGGTTACCGGAGCGATGGCCTTGAGGGCGTCGCTGTACCCGGGAGGGAAGTCGCAGATCACCAGGATGTCGGGGTTGGCGAAGATCGGCGCCTGGTACTTCACGAAGAAGTTGGGAGTCAGGATCGCCTGGTTCATGACCTTGCGCAGCGGCTCGTCGGATCTGCCAAAAGGCAGCACGAAGAGGTTCATGCCGACATTGATCACGGCGTCGATCCACGGCGCGTCTGGGCCGTTCTCGGCGATCCTCGTGATGAAGCCGCGCTCCTCGTTGAGCGGCACCCCGAAGTAGAGCCTCAGCGAGTTCTGAGGATCGAAGTCCACGGCTATCACGCGGGCTCCCGACTGGGAGAACACGGTCGCGAGGTTCGAGGCGAGCGTGGTCTTGCCCACGCCGCCCTTGGGGGAGCAAACGCTGATCACTGGCATGATTCTATCCTTCTGTAAATTTCCTTCAGGCTCTCGCGGCGGCGGCCGGGGGCGCGCATGCGCGAGGATCCCGAAAAGAGCCGCGAGAAGCGCGCCGGACCCTGCGCGAGCGGATCGCGCGGGGTGGTGTTCCAGCGCCCGGGCTCGGCCGGGGCGATGGCAGGCGCCATGGGCGCTGCCTGGGGCTGCGCAGCCCCCATGGCAGGGCGCTGCTGGACTGTGGGCTTCCTGCTTGAGAAGACCACATGGCCGCTTTGATCGCGCGGCGGCATCGAATATGGTTGCGACGGGGATCCGTTGTGGGAGCCGGAGCGCTTGAGATCCTCCTCGTACGCGGCATCCGAGCGCAGCTGCTCGAGCGTGGAGGCGCGCTTTAGCGCATCGGCGGCCTCGCCGCGCATGCGCTCATTGGAAAGGCTCTGCCAGCCTGCGGCCGAGGCGGGGGGCTGCTTTATGGGATGGCTGTTGAGCAGATCCGCGATGCTGCGGTCTTGAAGCGCGGCCTTGCGCTGCTCCTCAAGGGCCGAGTAGTCAAAGGACTTGGCGTCGAGCATCTCGTCCTCGCGCTTGAACTTCTTTTCGGCGCCCTCCTCTGCCGCGGCTGCAATCAGCGAGGAGATGTCAGGCCTGCTCGACGTGAAGATCATGTGGCCGCTGGCGTCCGTCCTGGCCGCAGGCGAGGCCTCGGCGGCGCGGCGCGCGGAGATCCCAAATGGGGTGACGTTGCGCATGAGTCCCTGGGCCGTGGCGCCATTGGGCTCTGCGGCTGCGGGGCTTTGGGAGCTGCGCAGCGCTGACAGGCCTGGGCCGCTCGCGGCCTTCCTTGATGAGCTTGCGAGCATCTGCGCAATCGTCGGGCCCTGGCCTCCTGCCTTATTCAATGCGTGATCGAAGGACTTTGACCTGAGCACGCCCTCGGCCGCGGCAGCGCCCATGGGCCTTGAAGGGGCGATGCTGCCGGGATTTTGGCCGGCATCCTGCCTGGTTTTAGCAGCCGCTCCTTGCAGCGGCGCGTCCTGCACTGAATGGGCCTTTTGAGATAAGCGCCCGGCATCGTCAGGATTTGGGGCCTGGCGCTTTGGCGATGAGGAGGCAAAGAGGCCTGCAAAGCCTGGCTTGCCATCACTTGAAGGCGCGGCCTGGGGCTTTGCTGATGCAGGATCCTGCTTGTTTAAAAGGGAGGCGCTCTTGTCAGCCTGGCGCAGGAGCGTCCAGCGGGTATAGTCCGTGTCGTCCTCGCGCTTGGAGAAGCTGAAGTAGGCCTCTCCCTGTCTGCTCTTGTCCGTGTCCATTCTCTCTGCTGAAGCTTGGCTGCGCCTGAGCCTCGAATGTCAGCCAATAGGCGGCAACCGCCATGCGCCGCAGGCTATGCGGCCGCGCCTTGGCGCAGAATTGGGATCAACTCCTGGCCTCAAATTTGTTGTTTTATTTTTCGGCAGCAGGGCGGTTGATTTTAAAACCTCTAGATTTTCTCCAATTTTACACCAGCTTGCACCTCGTCATGAATGGCCAAGGCCGCCTTTCACGGGCTTTTTCCAAAATTTTGGCGTTTTGTCCAAGCCGTAGGAGGGATTGCGGATTTTCACTGGGCATTAGGCGTGCCTTCATGCATCATCCGAATCTGATTCTGGGCAGAGCGGGATTCATGCATGCAAGATATTTTCATAAGATGCTGCTGTTTAACAAGCTTTGCGCTGTTAAATCGATTAATATAACTTTGCATCATAAAATCAGAGAGATATCTGACGATCATCTGCTCTCGCCTGCGATGACGGCGGTGACGGTGCGGCTGTGCCCGGCGCTGTCGGTCAGCGTGATGACAACGCTCCCCGGGCCTTTTGGCGTGAAGATCCCGCCTTCGGCAGGATGATCGTCGACGCTTACGTGGCAGGGCTCCTTCGGGCAGGTGTAGATGACCCTTATCTGTCCTGCCGAGTCCGGGGCGATGAGATCCCCTTGGCGCGGAAATGAGATCTCAGGGTAGGGGGTCTGGTTGTCGCGACGATCGGCAAGCGCCGGGGGCGGCGCGGCGGTCGCCGCGCCAGATGGCGATCCCACTGCAAGCGAGCCCTTCAGCGAGGAGAGGATCCTGAAGAGCACCGGGGCTGCGCGGTCCATGCCGGTCATTCCGGAAACCGGGCGGCCGTCGGGCCTGCCGCACCAGACTGCGGCGGTGTTCTGCCCGTCCGAGCCTATGGCAAGGGCGTCCCTCCCTCCTGATGACGTGCCGGTCTTGTAGAAGATCCGCCTTGGCAGCGCGAAGCCCTCAGGCGGCGGGGTGAGGCGCAGCATCGAGGAGACGGCATCGGCGGCGTCCTTTGACAGGAAGCGCGACAGGCTCAGCTCCTCTCCTTCCCCAAGCTCCGGCAGGGCGATCATCCCGCCTGATGCAAGAGCGTTGTACATGAGCGCGAGATCCATGAGCGTCGTGGAGCAGCCGCCCAGGGCCAGCGCCAGCGAGGGATCGGCCCCCCTTGGCAGGAAGATCCTCCCGCGCCCTTCATTCATGCGCGAGAGAAAGTAGGATGGGCCTGTCTTCTCCATGAGGAAGACCGCCGGGCGGTTTAGCGAGAGCGCAAGCGCCTTGGCGGCCGTGACCGGCCCCAGGCTCGTGCCGCTGCTGTTGCGCGGGGCGTAGGCGCCGTAGACGGCCGGCGTGTCGTCAAGCACCGTGCCAGGCTGCACCCCGAGCCTCTCGGAGGCCAGAGCATAGACGAAGGGCTTGAGCGCCGATCCAGGCGAGCGCTTGCGCATGGGCAGGCATAATTGCGATGCAGCCTCATCCGATGAGCCCAGGACTCCGGTTATCCTGGAGCTCTTGGCGTCGAGGACCACCGCGGCCATCAGGCTTCCGTCATCAAAGCTCCCGTCGTAGACGCGCCCGGCCTCCTTGAGCACGCGCATGACATCGGGCCTGACTGAAAGCTCAAGATCGCTTTTGAGCGAGCGCGAGAGCGCGTAGTTGCCAAGCGCCGCGGCGCCGCGCGCAATCGGCCGCATGGCCTTGGGAAGCGGAGCCTCGAGGGCGGCCTTGCAGACATCCTTTGAGATGACGCCGTTCTCCAAGGCCAGGCGCAGCACGTCGGCGCGGTAGCGCCTTGCGCGCTCTGGGTGGCGATCCGGGCGGATGCGCTGCGGGGCGCGTGGCAGGGCCACGAGCAGCGCCGCCTCGGCAGGGCTTAGGTGCTCGGGACCGTGGCCGAACCAGCGCAGGCTTGCCGCCCTCACGCCGTCGGTGTTGCCCCCAAAGGGGGCGAGCGTCAAGTGCATCGCGAGCACGCCCTCGCGTCCGTGCGCTGCCGTAAGGTAGAGCGCGCCCAGAGCCTCCTTGATCTTGGAGGCGAGGGTGCGCTCGTTTCCCGAGAGCCTGCGGGCGCACTGCATGGCCAAGGTCGAGGCGCCCGAGACGCGGCCCATCGCGCGGATGTCGCTTATGGCGGCGCGGGCGAGGGCTATGGGGTCAACGCCCAGGTGGCTGTAGAAGCGCTTGTCCTCGCTTGCAATGAGCATCTTTATATAGAGGGGATCGACGTCCGATGGCGCGGTCTTGAAGCGGATGGCGCCGTCCTGGGAGAGGGTGTAGGAGAGCAGGTTGCCTTCGGCGTCCGAGGCTGTCCTCGACGAGCCGTCGTAGAGCGCGGTGTCCGGCGCGCAAATCATTGCTCCAATTGCGATGAGCAAAAGCAAGGCAACTATGGCCGAGGCAAGCGCGGCCGCAGCTTTGGCCAAGCTCCATTTGTGCATTTTTTGCGCTCGCCTGTTTCCGCATGCCCTATAATCGTACGTTTTTTTCAAATTTTCCTCAGACAAGTGGAGCTTTTCCTGAAATGGACGTGAAGGCCTTCTTAAAGCGCAAGAACATCGAGATCTCGTGGCGCCGGTACTGCATCGACGCCATGGGCGCCATGGCTGGCGGCTTGTTCTGCTCGCTTCTGATCGGCACTATTTTAAGCACAATCGGGCGCGAGGCCGGGATAGACATCCTCGTCAAGACCGGCGGCTACGCCGCCTCGATGTCGGGGCCAGCGATGGCGGTGGCCATCGGCTATGCCCTGAAGTGCCCGCCCATGGCCCTGTTCTCGCTTGTCGCCGTCGGCGCCGCGGCCAATGGCTTAGGCGGGGCGGGCGGCCCGCTTGCCGTGCTCATCATCGCCATAGTCGCAGCCGAGTTCGGCAAGGCGGTCTCGCACGAGACCCGCGTCGACATCCTGGTCACCCCGGCGGTGACGGTGTTCGTGGGCGTGGCGCTCTCGCTGCTCATCGCCCCGCCGGTCGGCGCCGCGGCGATGAAGGCCGGCGCCGTGATCATGGCCGCGACCACGCTCCAGCCCTTCCTCATGGGGATCCTGGTCTCGGTGATAGTCGGGATCTGCCTGACGCTGCCCATCTCCTCCGCGGCGATCTGCGCAGCCCTGAGCCTCACGGGGCTGGCAGGCGGCGCCGCAGTTGCCGGCTGCTGCGCCCAGATGGTAGGCTTTGCCGTCATCTCCTACCGCGACAACGGCATGGGCGGCCTCATCTCCCAGGGGATCGGCACCTCGATGCTCCAGATGGGCAACATCGTGAGGAACCCCAGGATCTGGATCGCCCCGATCCTCACCTCCGCGATCACCGGCCCCATCGCGACCTGCCTCTTCGGGCTTGAGATGAACGGCCCCGCGGTCTCATCGGGAATGGGCACCTGCGGCCTCGTGGGCCAGATAGGCGTCTATTCAGGCTGGATCTCCGACATCGGCAAGGGCGTCAAGGAGTCGGTTACCGCGTTCGACTGGACCGCGCTCGTCATGGTCTCCTTCATATTGCCTGCCGTGATCTGCCCGATCATCAATGCGTTCTTAAAGCGCATCGGCTGGGTGCATGATGGGGACATGATACTTATCAGACATCCTGAAAAGTAATCAACGTAATCTTAAAAAGCCTCAGCGATTGCTGGGGTTTTTTTATGCCATTAGAATTGGTTTAACAGTAAATAGATACAAAAAAACTTCAAATATTAAAAGAAATTAAGCGTGTTCTATCTCGAGAAGACGATTAGCAATAAATAGCGTAGATAATGACGGGCGAAAACGTGGGTAGCGGAGTTGATTTATTTTATTGAAAATGAAAGATAAAATTTAATATTAAACAATGTGTAAATGATGATTAAGACATTTTTATATCTGGGAGGGATCAATCAGATAAGACCTGCCGGTGCATTACCGAGCATAATTTCAATGCTATAAATCTTTTTTTTAGGGGGATTAGTCAGATAAGACTTGTTATCGCGGCTATCTTAAATCAGCATTGCTAGTTTTCGTCCCCAGAAGGGGATTAGTCAGATAAGACCAGTTGACGCGCTCTTCAAGATTCTCGACTACGCAGGGTTTTCGTCCCCGGAAGGGGATTAGTCAGATATGACATTGAAAATGAATCTTCCAAGCACTTCAGCGCTCCTGTTTTCGTCCCTAGAAGGGGATTAGTCAGATAAGACTCGTGGGAAAAGAGTGAGTTATATTGATAGCTTTTTAGTTTTCGTCCCCAGGAGGGGATTAGTCAGATAAGACTTTCGGACTTGCGTTGTTGATGGGGGAATGAGATGCAGTTTTCGTCCCCAAAAGGGGATTAGTCAGATAAGACAAAAACGGCACCATTGCAAGGGCTACGGCTGACGCCGTTTTCGTCCCCAAAAGGGGATTAGTCAGATAAGACTTGAGGTGAATTATGGAATTGCTCAAGGAATTGGCGGCAGTTTTCGTCCCCAAAAGGGGATTAGTCAGATAAGACTGATGAGAATTTACTGGGCTTATACGTCATCAATAATCTGTTTTCGTCCCCAAAAGGGGATTAGTCAGATAAGACTCTCAAAGAAAAAGAAGAAGAGCTTAAAGGTCAAATGCTTGTTTTCGTCCCCAAAAGGGGATTAGTCAGATAAGACGTTAAGAGGCTTGAGTGGAAAATCCCACGAACCTAGACCGATAATCTCACGCGGCTCGACCGCTGATCCCAGCAAGATCGACCGCAATTCTCAAGGTTCCCAAGGCCGCCGCCG
>CACYPI010000030.1 GCA_902776275.1 uncultured Aeromonadales bacterium | reverse complement strand
CAAGTGAATCACATTGGTGGTCAGCAAGAGGAACCCGCCGAAGATCTCCCAAGAGATCGGTAGGGATCCCCTCTCTTTAGAGAGGGGAGGATGTCAATTGTCGTACTTTTTTAACAGGTAAAAGCTAATGCCGCAGTAGAGAAGCACTGCCGCCAGCATGATGAAACCGGCAATCAAAGCGCCCATTCCGCCTCCCCTGAGTTTCCCAATTGGCACCGCATGCCTTGCCGCAACCAAACCGCTTCATCATGAAAGCATAGTCCAAAAGTCCAAGCAGCCTGATTATCAGAGGGATCGCAACCGCCATTCAAGGCCGCCGGCTTGTCTTTTGGGTCCGATGGCCCCAGGCGGCTTAGAGATCGTCCACTATCGAGGCGCTCTTGGCGTAGGCCGTGACCCTGGCCTCGAAGAAGTCGGTCTTCACGGTGTTGGGATCGGCGTACTGCGCGACCCAGCGCATCGACTCGGGCTCGTCCTTGTGCAAGGGATCGTAGGGGGCGAATCCCAGCCCCTGCCAGCGCAGGTTCCCCAAGTACGAGATGTAGTCGCGGATCATCCCCGAGGAGAGCCCGGGGATCCGATCGCCTATCACGTACTCCCCCCAGGCTATCTCCTGCCTCACGCCCTCCTTGAGCATCGACAGCATCATCCCCTTGGTCTTGTCGTCAAACCATTCAGGATCCTCGGCCATGAGCTCGCGGAAGATGTTGCGGAAGAGCCAGAGGTGGGTGTTCTCGTCGCGGTTTATGTAGCGGATCTCCTGGGCCGAGCCGGTCATCAGCGAGCGCCTGCTCAGGCTGTAGAAGAACGAGAAGCCGGAGTAGAAGTAGATCCCCTCGAGGATGTAGCAGGCCATGAGCGCGCGGATGAGGTTTTCTCGCGTGGGCTTTTGCAGGAAGTCGTTGTAGAGCGATCCGATGAACTCGTTGCGCCTGAGCAGGTGCTCGTCGTCCTTCCACTGGTAGAGGATCTCCTGGCGCTTGTCGGGCGGGCAGATGGAGTCGAGCATGTAGCTGTAGCTCTGCGAGTGCAGGCACTCCTGGAAAGACTGGATGTTCAGGCACAGGCAGATCTCGGAGGAGGTGATGTACTCGGTGATCGACGGCAGGCCGTTTGACTGCAGCGAGTCTAAGAACACGAGGAAGCTTAGGATCTTGTCGTAAGCCTCGCGCTCGGCCTCGGAGAGGCGCGGATAGCAGCTGCGGTCCTCCGAGAGGCTTATCTCCTCTGGGATCCAGAAGTTGTTGAGCGCCTGGCGGTACCAGTCGGAGACCCAGGGGTAGCGGTGGTTCACGAAGTCGTTGAGGTTCGTGGGGTTGCCGCCGACCACGCGGGTCCTGCCCGTCAGGGTGTCGCCCTGCGGGTTGAAGAGGGTCTTGCGCTTCAAAAGCTGTTCCATTTCCGGCTGTTCCATAAGTTCCGTCCTTTAAAATTTCCTTGCCGTTTTCTCATGCCGAGCAGGAGTCGCATTCGTGCGCCTCAAGCGAGCGCGAGCGCACGTAGTAGATGGTCTTGACCCCGGTCCTCCAGGCCTCAAGGTACAAGCCGAGCAGCCCGCGCATCGTGATCCGATCGTCGATGTAGAGGTTCATGCTCTGGGCCTGGTCGATGTGGCGCTGGCGCCTGGCGCAGGATCTCACCGACCAGGACTGGTCGATGAGGTGGGCGCTCTTGTAGAGCCACCAGGTCCTGGCATCGAGCCCGGGCGCCACGCGCGGCAGCATCCCGTCCTTCTTCTCCTCGAGGAAGAAGCGGTCCATCACCGGATCGACGCCCGCGGTGGTCCCGGCGATGATGCTCGTGGAGCCGGTGGGAGCCACGGCCATCAGGTAGCCGTTGCGCATGCCTGTGCGCGCGATCCTCTCCTTGAGCGCGTCCCATCTTTCGCCTTTATAGCCGCGCTTTTTGAAGTACTCGCCGGTCTGCCAGTCGCTGCCCTCGAACAGAGGATAGGCGCCCTTCTCGGAGGCGAGCTCGCAGCTCTGCGAGATCGCGGCATAGGCGATGCGCGAGCAGATCTTGTCCGCAAGATCGAGGTGTGCCTCGCTCTCCCAGGCTATGCCTTCCTTGGCGAGCATGTGGTGCCACCCGCTCATTCCAAGCCCGATGGCGCGGTAGCGCGAGGCGGTGATCCTGGCGTAGGGCAGCGGGTAGTCGTTCAAGGTGATCACGTTGTCAAGCGCGCGCACCGCGGTCGCGGCCAGATCCTCAAGCTCGCCCTCCTTGTGGAGGTCGATGCGCCCGAGCGACAGCGATGCGAGATTGCAGACCACGAAGTCGCCCGGGCGGGTCCTGGTGACGACCACCTGGCCTTCATCCGTCTCCACGATCTGCCTGCCGCCGTCCTCCCTGATCTCCGAGGTGTTCTGGGCGATCTCGGTGCAGAGGTTTGACGAGTAGATCATGCCGGTGTGGGAGTTGGGGTTCATCCTGTTTACGCTGTCGCGGTTGAAGATGAAAGGCGTTCCGGTCTCGACCACGGACTTTAAGATCATGCGCAGGAGATCCTTGATGGCGATCGGGCGCTTGCGGATCCTGGGATCCTCAAGGCAGAGCTTGTAGCGGCGCGTCCACTCCTCGCCCCATGAGTCCTCGAGGCACCAGCCCATGGCCTTCCTCACCTCGTAGGGGCACATGAGCGCCCATTCCCCGTCCAGGTTCTCCTCGACCTGCTGCCAGAAGTAGTCGGGCACGCACAGCGCCGGGAAGGTGTCGTGGGCCTTCAGGCGGTCGTCGCCGCTGTTGGTTCGCATCTGCAGGAACTCGGGGATGTCACGGTGCCAGATGTCGAGGTAGGCGGCGACCGCCCCCTTGCGCACGCCGAGCTGGTCAACCGCGACCGCGGTGTCGTTCACCAGCCTCACCCAGCGGCTGATGCCGCCGGCGGCGCCCTCGAAGCCGCGGATCGCGCTGCCGCGGGCGCGCACCTTGCCAAAGTACATGCCCATGCCGCCGCCGGACTTGGACACCTGCGCGAAGTTGTCGAGGCTGCGGTAGATCCCGCTTAGGCTGTCGGGCACGGTGTCGATGAAGCACGATGAGAGCTGGTGGCGGCTCTTGCGGGCGTTGGAGAGCGTGGGCGTGGCCATGGTTACCTTGAGGGTCGAGAGCATGTCGTAGAAGCGCCTGGCCCATAAAAGGCGCTCCTCGCGCCTCTCCGGGATCGCAAGGTGCAGCGCGATGCCCAGGAACAGCTCCTGCGGGCTTTCGACTATCTCGCCGTCATGGGTGCGCATGAGGTAGCGCGAGGCGAGCAGGTTGAGCCCCGCGTAGTTGAAGAGCCCGTCGCGGCTGGTGTCGATGAAGCCTTCTGCCTCCCTGAGATCATCGTCGGTGTAGCTCTCAAGCATGTAGCTGCCGTAAAGGCCCATTTGCGCAAGGCATCGTACCTTCGAGGGGAAGCCTTTGATCCCAAGCCTCTCCTCGGTCTTTTTGAGGTTTAGGCGCAACTTGAGCGAGAGCAGCGCCCCTGCGGCCATCTCGTAGCAGGGCTCCCTGGCGCTCGTGAGTTCGGCGCAGGCGCGGATCACGCACGAGAGACGCTCCTCGGGTCCGGCGCCTGGGCGTGAGAGCATGCGGAACTTCTCAAAGAGCGCCTTGCAGGAGAAGCCCTTTTGTCCGTGCTGCTTTTCAAGGGCCAGCAGGGCGGCCTCAAGGGGCGGGCACTTGGCCTCCTCTGCAAGGCAGCGCCTCAGGGCGCGCTTCCTCGAGCGCTCGTCGCGGTAGAGGATGTAGGCCTTGGCCGACTTGAGGAAGCCGCCGCGCATCAGCGCTTCCTCGGCAAGATCCTGCACGTCCTCGACTCCGGGGCTTTCAAGTCCGGCGGCCTTGCCCGCGATTCCCCGTGCCAAGGCTGCAAGCTCATTTGGCGGGCAGTCCTCGCCCGCGCTCGCCAGGGCCTTTGACAGCGCCGCCTCGATCTTCGACTGGTCGAACTCCTGGATCCGGCCGTCCCTCTTGATGATCTGCATTTGTGCTCCTCCGTTGGGAGGGGATCATAAGGTCAGAAGGAGGAAATTCAGAAGAACTAATTCTCGTTATTATTTCTTCAAAGGTACTTGCGCATCGGACAATCAATTGATAGGACAATAAAAAATCCCTCCGCGAGGGAGGGATTTGAGAGGCCCTGGCCTCCAGGGCCTTGGACTTTGGCTGTCAAGCGTCCTTGAACTCCTCGGGGACGCCCGCGACCGGGCGCCTGCCGAAGGCGAGCAGTGCGATGAGGCATAGCACCGCGAACACGGCGCCGATCACCTGCGAGGCGCCGATGGCGATGTTGAAGCCCAGGTTCGGGCTCCAGCAGATGAAGGTGATCGAGGCTGCGGTTATGAACACGGCCGGGAGGGTCGCTATCCAGTGCAGCTTGCCCTTGCGCATGAGGTAGGCCGCCGCGGCCCAGAGCACGATGCCGGCGAGGGTCTGGTTGGCCCAGCCGAAGTAGTTCCAGATCGTGGTGAAGTTGACCTGCGAGAGCACCACGCCGATGCCGAGCACCGGGATGGCGATCGCAAGACGCCTTGCTATCGGGCGCTGGTCGAACTTGAACATGTCAGAGAGCGTCAATCGCGCGGCGCGGAAGGCGGTGTCGCCGGAGGTGATCGGCAGCACCACCACGCCCAGGACGGCGAGCGCGCCGCCGAAGACGCCCAGCAGGCTGTTGCAGCTGTCGAACACCACCTTGGAGGCGGTGCCCTGCTTGATGGTCTCAAGCAGGCTGTCGGGCGAGTCGAAAAAGGTCATGCCGACGGTGGCCCAGACGAGGCCGATGAAGCCCTCGGCGATCATGCCGCCGTAGAACACCTTGCGGCCATCGGTCTCCTTCTTGAGGCAGCGGGCCATGAGCGGCGACTGGGTGGAGTGGAAGCCCGAGAGCGCGCCGCAGGCGATGGTCAGGAACATCAGCGGCCACAGCGGGGCGGAGGTCGCGGCGTTGGGGTGCTGGTTGCCCGCGCCCCAGTCGGCCCAGGCGTAGAACTGGTCCGGCATCTCTACGAAGAGCGCCACGGTGACGCTCACGCACATGAAGAGCAGCAGGAAGCCGAAGAACGGGTAGATGAGGCCGATGAGCTTGTCGATGGGGACCAGGGTGGCCATGAAGTAGTACACGAAGATCACCGCAAGCCACATCCCGTAGGCGTCGAGGAAGCCGCTCACCGAGAACTCGGAGACCAGGTTCGAGAGCAGGTGGGCCGGCGAGGTCGCGAACACCGTGCCTACGAGCACCAGCAGGATCACCGCGAACACGCCCATGGCCGCCTTGGCTATCCTGCCGAGGTTGTAGCCCACGACGTCCGGGACGTTGGCGCCGCCGTACCTCACGGAGAGCATGCCCGAGCAGTAGTCGTGGACGGCGCCTGCGAAGATCGAGCCTAACACGATCCACAACAGCGCGGTGGGGCCGTAGAGGGCGCCCAGGATCGGCCCGAAGACCGGGCCGATGCCGGCGATGTTCAGAAGCTGGATGAGCCAGACCTTCCAGGTCGGCATCGTGACGTAGTCCACTCCGTCGGCCTTGGTGACCGCGGGGGTCTTGCGGCTGTCGTCAGCCCCGAAGATCTTCTCGACTAGCTTGCCGTAGACGAGGTACCCGAGCACGAGCCCGATGACGGCGATGATGAACCAAAGGAATCTAGGCATTTTTTCTCCGAATGTTTGGCGCCGGAAGCAGGGGGCTGGCCCCCGTCGTGCATGCCGGGGCCGCGCGCTCCCCATGTGGCATACAAGAGAAATTTTACTCTTTGGGAAAATGCGGGGCTGAAATGCCAAAAGGATTGAATCAATAAACGTGATCTCAGTCAAAATCCATGCAGGCTTTTCGGGACAAATTCACATAAACGTTACTGGCAGCGGATCGCTTTTAATAACATCAATTTGGCAGGGGCGCCTGGCAGAGTTCATTTCATGGCAATTGCCGCCAAAGGAGACCAGGCCGGAAAAATGGAAATATGTCACAAAAGGCGGCCAGGCCGCCCCAGGAGGGATCTCAGCCCTTGATCCAGGAGAGCGCCTCGGGGGTCGAGAGCACGGTGCAGTAGATGTGGTTGATGATCTCAAGCTCGTGCTCGTGCAACTCCATGGTCGCGGCGGCGCAGGCGTCGTCCACCACGTTGACGCGGAAGCTCTCGTCGGCAAGCGAGCGCACGGTGCAGGAGACGCACTGGTCGGTGAGGATCCCGCAGCAGGTCACGGACTCGATCCCCATGTTCCTTAGGATGAGGCGGATGTTGGTGCCGGCCACCGTGCTGTCTGTGGTCTTGGTGAAGACGAACTCCTCGCCCACGGGGCCGATCTCGGAGATCACCTGCGAGCACTCGTCGTCCTTGAAGAAGAGCAGGTTGTTGAAGCCCGGCATCTTCTGGTCGAGCGAGCGGTCGCGGCCATCGCGCCGCAGCGCGGCGATCCTCGCGAACATCACCTGCGCCCCGGCGCCGCGGAAGGCCGCCTCGAGCTTCTTGATGTTGGGGATGAGCACCTCGGTGAGGCGCTTGCGGAAGGGCGCCCAGCGCTCCTCCTGCCCAGGCCCCTCGCACTCGCCTCCGCTCATGCCCTGGCGCAGGTTGGCGTTCTGCATGTCGATGACGAGGAGCGCGCACTCTGCGGGATCGAAATCCTGGATCTCGCTCTCCAGCATGTCCTCGTAGTAAAAGCTGTTGTAGCGGGACTTTATCTTCATCGCTGGCTCCTTTTGCTCCTAAACGCTTAGATGATGCTGATCTGGAGGCTTGCCATCACCTCGAGGGCCGCCTCGTGCTTCTTGGGCGTCACGCCGGCGCAGCACCTGGAGTTCACGATGACCGGAAGCTCGGGGCAGAGCGTGCGGATGAGCACGGCGTTTGAGATGACGCAGATGTCGGTGCAAAGCCCGCACAGCTCCACGGAGCCTATTTCGCCGCGCTTGAAGGATGAGGCGAGATCCTGTGCCAGGCGCAGGCTACCGAACACGGGCTTCTCGTAGATCGCAGCGCCGGTCCTCTTTGCGATCTCCGCGATGGCAGGGGCAAGCTCCCAGCCCTTCGTGCCCCTGATGCAGTGGGGCACGGGCAGGGATCGCCCCTCTGGGGTTTCAAGGTAGTCCTTCCCGTGGGTGTCCATGGTGCAGACCACCTTGCCTTGAAACGACGAGGCCCGCTTCACGAGGGAGGGCAGCATGGCCTGCGCCTCCTTCGTCCCCAGCGCTCCGTCCACGAAATCGTTCTGCACGTCGATGATCGCAAGGCAGTCCTGCATTTGCATTTGATGGCTCCTTTATCCGGGGCTGACCCGGGCATTGAAAACGCGAAGGCAGGGCGGAGCCCTGCCTTGCAAAGACTATAGCATCGGATGATATCCGCCATTCAAGCGCCCCGGCCGCGGGCCATCCGGGGGCAGCGGCGGGCGCTTTGGGTGCAGATGGGATCCCTTTTTGATCAGGCCGCAAGCGCGAGGAAGCGCTCGTGGATCCTGCGGTCTTGGTCGAGCTCGGGGTGGAAGGCGAGCGCCATCTGGCGCCCGCACTCGACGGCGACGATGCGCCCGTCCACCGTGGCGGCAACCTTGGCGCCCTTGCCTGCCTTGACGATGCAAGGGGCCCTGATGAAGGTCATCGGCACCACGCCTATGCCCTCGTAATCGGCCTCGGCGTGGAAGCTGCCAAGCTGCCTGCCGTAGGCGTTGCGGCGCACCGTTGAGGGCAGAGTTGCGATCCAGCGGGCCTGATCGCCATCTATAGAGCCTGCCAGGAGGATGAGGCCCGCGCAGGTTGCAAGCACCGGCATGCCGCCCTTTATGAGGGCGCGCAGCGGCTCCATGATCCCGAGATCGCAAAGGAGCTTGCCCTGGACGGTGCTCTCGCCGCTTGGGAGCACCAGGCCGTCGAAGCTGCGGTCAAGATCCCCCCTCTCCCTGATCTCGAAGGCCTGCGCCCCGAGATCGGAGAGCGCATGCTCGTGCTCGATGAAGGCGCCATGCAGCGCCAGCACGCCGATCCTCCTCATCATTCCCCCCTTTGCGCCATCAGGAGCTTTATCTCGTCTTCGTTGATCCCGACCATGGCGGGGCCGAGGTTCTCCGAGAGCTTGGCGATGAGCCTGGCGTCGGCGTAGTTGGTGGTGGCCTGCACGATCGCGGCGGCGCGCTTGGCCGGATCGCCTGACTTGAAGATCCCCGATCCCACGAAAACGCCCTCGGCGCCCAGCTGCATCATGAGCGCCGCGTCGGCCGGGGTCGCGATGCCGCCGGCGGCGAAGTTCACCACCGGCAGGCGGTGATCCTTCCAGACCTGGCGCACCAGGTCGAGCGGCACCTCAAGCTGCTTTGCCTCCTCGTACAGCTCGTCCTCGCGCAGTGCGCAGATCCTGGCGATCCCCTGATTCATCTTCCTCATGTGGCGCACGGCCTGGACGATGTCGCCGGTGCCCGGCTCGCCCTTGGTCCTGATCATCGAGGCGCCCTCGGCGATGCGGCGCAGCGCCTCGCCCAGGTCCTTGGCACCGCAGACGAACGGCACCTTGAACTTGGTCTTGTCGATGTGGAACACGTCGTCGGCAGGCGAGAGCACCTCGCTCTCGTCGATGTAGTCGATGTCGATGGCCTCGAGGATCTGCGCCTCGGCGAAGTGGCCGATGCGGCACTTGGCCATGACCGGGATGGAGACGGCCTCCTGGATCGAGCGGATCATCGCCGGATCGGACATGCGCGAGACCCCGCCTGCGGCGCGGATGTCGGCGGGGATGCGCTCGAGCGCCATCACGGCGCAGGCGCCGGCGTCCTCGGCGATCCTCGCCTGCTCGGGGGTGGTGACGTCCATGATCACGCCGCCCTTGAGCATCTGGGCCAGCTCGCGGTTGAGCTTGCTGCGGTCCTCGCACTTCTCCGGTGCCTCGATATTAGTGTTTGTCATCTTGTTGTTCCTCTGTTGAAAATCTTTGGATGGCAAAATTGTCCGATTGAAGTGGCCTTAAAAAAAGCGCCAGATCGGATATATTCAGAAAGGCCAGATTTGAGGAGGAACGGGCTGATGCTCACCTACGTGCTCGAGAAAACAAGGTCAGAGCCGCTTTACGCGCAGCTTGCAAGGCTCATCAGGGACGGCATCCTGACGGGGAAGATCGCCCCGGGGGAGCGGCTGCCGTCAAAGCGCCCTTTTGCAAAGAACCTGGGCATAAGCGTGATCACGGTAGAGAATGCCTACGCCCGCCTTGCCGACGAGGGCTATGTGGCCTCCCAGCCCAAGAGCGGGTATTTCGCCTGCGACTTGAAGTCCATCGCCGCGGCGCGCAGATCCGATCCAAAGCCTGCGGAGCCCAGGGAGGACGAGCGCGGAGCGCTCATCGCAGATCTCACGAGCAGCCAGAACGAGATCTCGGCCTTCCCGTTTTCCGTGTGGTCGTCGATCATGAGGCGCGAGCTGCGCTGCGACCGCACGGCGCTGCTCACGAACCCGCCGCCTGCCGGGGCCTTGTGCCTGAGGCAGGCCATCGCCTCGCACCTGAGGGCCTTCCACGGCCTCGACGTGTCGCCATCGCAGGTGGTGGTTGGTCCAGGCACCGCGTACCTGTGCGCGCTCATCGTGAGGCTGCTGGGGCGGGATCTCACCTATGCCGTCGAGGATCCGGGCTATCCGCTCACGGGCAGGGTCTACAGGGATCAGGGGGTCAGGGTCGCGCACGTCCCGCTCGACGAAGAGGGCATGGACATAGAGGCGCTCGCAAAGTCGCGCGCAAACGTGGCGCATGTGAGCCCATCGCACAACTTCCCAACCGGCATCGTGATGCCGCCCTCCCGCCGCTACGAGCTCCTCGGATGGGCTGCGCAGAGCGAGGGGCGCTACATCATCGAGGACGACTACGACAGCGAGTTCCGCCTCTCGGGCAGGCCCATCTGTGCGCTCAAGAGCGTCGATGCCCTGGGCAGGGTCATCTACATGAACACCTTCACCAAGACCCTGGCCTCGACCGTGCGCATAAGCTACCTGGTGCTGCCCCCCGAGCTCTCCGAGCGCTTCATGCGCGAGTGCGGACCTTCAAGCTGCGCAGTCTCGACCTTCGAGCAGTACGCGCTCTCGCGCTTCATCGACGAGGGATCCTTTGAGACGCACCTAAACCGCATGAGGAGGCTGTGCCTCAAAAAGCGCAAGGCGCTCATGGATCTCATAGCAAAAAGCCCGCTTGGTAAAAGATCCGCGATCACGGGGCAGGACGCGGGTCTGCACTTCCTGCTCAAGCTCGACGAGTGCGACGGCGAGGAGGCCGCAGCTGCGCGCGCGCTCAAGCTGGGCGTGCGCATCGCGCCGCTTTCGCGCTATTGCGCCGCCGACAACCCCAAGGCGCATCGCACCTTCGTGGTGAGCTACTCCTCGGTGCCCATGGACGCGCTGCCTGCCGTCGTGGACGTACTGTGCAAGGCCTTGCTCCCCGGATAGGGCGGTTTGGGGAATATAATGGCGTTCGGCCGCCACGGCCGCAAAAGCTGAGGTCAATTTCCATGCGCATCATCGGTATAGAAAGCTCCTGCGACGAGACCGGAGTTGCCGTCTACGACGACTCCCTGGGACTGCTCTCGCACGCGCTCCACACGCAGATAGCCATGCACGCCGAGTATGGCGGCGTGGTGCCGGAGCTGGCAAGCCGCGACCACATAAGGCGCGTGGTGCCGCTCATCCGCCTGGCCCTCGAGCAGGCGCACACCGCTCCTTCCGAGCTTTGCGCCGTGGCTTACACGGCAGGCCCGGGGCTCATCGGGGCGCTGCTCACCGGCGCCATGGGCGCCGCCGCCTACGCGCACGCCCTGGGGATCCCGCCGGTGCCGGTGCACCACATGGAAGGCCACCTGCTGGCGCCGATGCTCGAGGATCCGCACCCGGAGCTCCCGTTCGTCGCGCTTTTGATCTCAGGCGGACACACCATGCTCATCAAGGTCGAAAAGCCAGGCTCCTACGTGGTCTTGGGCCAGAGCGTCGATGACGCCGCAGGCGAGGCCTTCGACAAGACCGCCAAGCTCCTGGGGATCCCGTATCCAGGGGGCCCGGGGCTTGAAAAGCTTGCAAGGGACGGCGATCCCAAGGCCTGCGCCTTCCCGCGTCCGATGATCAAGAACCCAGGCTGCGACTTCAGCTTCGCAGGCCTCAAGACCGCGGTCCTGAACGCGGTGATGGGGCATAAGGGCGGCCTCTCCGAGCAGGCAAGGCGCGACATCGCCGCGGGCTTCACCGCGGCCGTGGCCGACACGCTGTGCGTCAAGTGCGCGCGCGCGCTCAAGGAGACCGGGCTCTCGACATTGGTGGTCGCAGGCGGCGTGAGCGCCAACAATGACATCCGCGGCGCGCTCTCCGATCTCATGGAGAGGCGCCATGGCAGGGCGTTCTTCGCCAGGCGCGAGTTCTGCACCGACAACGGGGCCATGATCGCCTACGCCGGCATGCAGCGCTTCAAGGCAGGCCAGATCGGCACGAGCGCCGTCAAGGTCTTCCCCAGGTGGGATCTCTCGACTTTAAAGCCGCTGCAGGACTGACCGCGAATGCGGCGAGGAGAGGCTTCATGGACAAGGTCTTCATAAACGGGCTCACGCTCAACTGCGTCATCGGGATCCTCCCCTACGAGCGCGAGCACCCGCAGCTTCTCATCATCGACGCGGCGATGGGCTGCGACACAACCGAGGCGGCAAAGACCGGCGACGTCACCAGGACCATCAACTACGCCGCGGTGGCCGAGTTCATCGAGAACTACTGCAAGGAGCGCAAGGCCGGGCTCCTGGAGGAGCTTGGCGAGGAGCTCTGCTCGAGGATCCTCTCGAAGTTCGGCGCCAAGTACGTGGCCATGCGGCTCACCAAGCCCGAGGCGGTGGGCGGCGCCACGGGCGGCGTCGGCATAGAGATAGCCCGCGGCGACGTTCCAGAAGGGCAGAGCCTGCTTGCGCGCCTGCGCTTTTAAAGTCACATTCCCATGAAAGCATGAGGCCGGCGTCAAGCCGGCCTCATGCTTTCATGGCATCCGTCAGTTTGACTGGAGCATCGAGAGCGCCAGCTCGTAGATCTGCCTCAGCTCCTCGACGCACTTGAGCTCGACGTGCTCGTTGGCGCAGTGCATCGACTTGATGACCGGGCCGAACTCCATGACCTGCGCGCCCAGGGGGGCGATGAAGCGCCCGTCCGAGGTGCCGCCGGTGGTGGCGAACTTGGGGACGATGCCGGTGACGCGGGTGACGCACTCCTTCATGACGTCCAAAAGCTTGCCGCCCTTGTTGAGGTAAGGCAGGCCCTCGGGCTGCCACTTGAAGTCGCACTTGACGCCGATCATCCTCGCAATGCCCTCGAAGTGCTGGGCGAGCGTGGCGTAGTTCTCCAGATCGTTGTAGCGGAAGTTGCAGCGCATCGTGAAGCTTCCGGGGACGATGTTGTCAGCGCCGGTGCCGCAGTGGCAGTTTGAGACCTGGAACGATGTCGGCGGGAAGAACTCCGAGCCCTGGTCTATGGGGTTGTCGAGCATCGCGCAGACGAGCCTCGCCGCGTGGTGGGCAGCGTTGTCGCAGCTTGACGGAACCGCAACGTGGCCCTGCTTGCCGTGCACCGTCACGGTCACGTTGCAGTCGCCGCGGCGGCCGTTCTTGATCTCATCGCCGAACACCTCCTCCGAGGAGGGCTCGGCTATGAGGCAGTAGTCGGGGATGAGCCCGTGCGATTTAAGGTACTCGGCGCAGAAGGGCGTACCGCCCTTGGCGTCGCCTTCCTCGTTGGAGGTCACGAGCAGCCCGATCGTGCCAACGTGGCGCGGGTGGGACTTCAAGAAGCCGTAAAGGGCCATGGCCATCGCCGCCACGCCAGACTTCATGTCGGTGCTGCCGCGCCCGAAGAGGCAGGCCTTGCCGTCGATCTCGACGATGTCGCCGCTGTATGGATCATGCTCCCACTGCGAAAGATCGCCCTCGGGGACGACGTCGGTGTGTCCCAGGCACAGCGAGAAGGGCTTGCCGCGGCCGTGGAGGGCCAGCAGGTTGCGCGTGCCCTGATCCTCAAGCGTGATGCAGGTGAAGCCGGCCTCGGAGAGCAACTTCGAGAGCAGCTCCTGGCAGCCGTTGTCATTGGGGGTGATGGACTTGATGCGCACTAGCCTCTGTGCAAGCTCCTGGGTGCTGGTAAGTTCCATGATCTGATGATTCCTCGGTGGATCTTGATGATGAGATTTTAGCGCCGCAGCGCCGTAGCCCTGCAAGGCGCAGCCTTTCGCATCGCGGCGGTGCTGCGGGCCAAGAGCGTTCCATTCATGGCAAAAGCGCCCCCCGATAGACTAGAATGGTCTCAAATCACTTGATAATTTGGCAAATGTCAGCAAGCAAACCCGATTTGGCGCAAGCCCTCCTAAGCCCTCTCAAGGCGATGACCTCGAGGGACTTCTACTTCGGCGTGCTCTTCCGCATGAAGGGCACTGGCTTCCTCTACCTGTTCTTGCTGTGCGTGGTGCTCGCGATCCCAGCGACCTGGCGCACGGCTTCGGTCATGCATTACTTCAAGTCGCTCGGCCTGCCAAGGCTCGTGGCGCAGATCCCGCCAAGCTACCTAGACGCATCGGGCACGCTCGCCCCGCAGGGCGGCGGCAGCTCCTACGCCGAGATCAAGAACGCGCAAGGCGAGGTGGTCATGGTCTACAACACCGACGGCAAGGCGCTTTCTGGCGCGGCCGCCGACGCACCCATCGAGTTTGGCGCCAAGGACATGGTCATCCACAACTTCAAGGGCGGCATCTCGCTTCCCTACATCGGCCTGTTTCCGACTGACACGAGCTTCCAGCCCGTGCAGAGCGCGCAGGCGCTCGAGGGCGTGCTGGGCGCCAGCACCCAGCTCATCTGGTCGGTGCTGCTCTTGTCGATGTACATGTTCCTGGTATTCAACGCGCTCATCTCGGCCTGCCTTTCGCGCTTCATGATGGTGTTCATCTTCAGGATCAAGGCGGGGTTCGGGGCGACGCTCAGGCTGTGCTCCTACGCCAACACGCTGGTGGCCTTCATCATGCTTGCCCAGTTCTTCGTGTTCCTGCCCATGTCCTACACGGTCATGGCGCTGGTGCCGCTTGTCTACGTGGCCCTGTTCTGCCAGAAGTTCCGCGCCGAGCTTGCCAAGGATGGCATCAACGGCTTCGCGCGCAGGCACGGCGGCGCGGCGCGCGTGCAGGGCAGCGGCGAGGACGCGCAGGATCAGGATGGCCCCAGGCGCGACACCTCCGTCTACTCGGGGAACATGTACGCGCAGGAGCAGGAGCGCTTGAAGCGCCAGGAGGAGCGCAGGCGCAATGAAGGCGCAGGCGGCGAGGCCGGACAGGACGAACCGCAGGACGGCGAGGGGCGGGATCAGGACAATGGCAGCTCCGGCCAAGCCCAGGACGGCATGCGGGGCCAGGCAGGATCCGGGAGCGCCGACAGCTCGGATGATGGCCTCGGCCGGGGCGATGATGATGACGATGACAACAATGACGACAAAGGCGGCAAAGGCGGCAAAGGCGGCAAAGGCTCTGGAGGGTATTTTGAGGCTTAGCATGGGCATTGCATCAAAGGCGCTTTGCGCCCTCTCGCTTCTTGCAGCGGCGCACTGCGCCGCGGCCCTTGAGGTCGACGTGGACAACCAGTCTGATTCCGAGGTCGTGCTGGCCTTCTCCTACATGGAGAAGGGAAGCGGGGACTGGATGGTCGAAGGCTGGTACAACGTCGCGCCCAAGTCCCAGGGCAAGGTGGATCTCAACACCGACAACAGCCTCTACTACCTCTACGCCGAGTTCTCAAACGGCAAGAGGATCGAAGGCGGCGAGGGCTCGGTGAGGCTCAAGGTCCTAAACCGCTCGTTCTCATACGCCCAGGACAAGGATCCGGGGAGGTTCTCCCGCGAGGCAAGCTTCGTGCGCGCCCGCGGCAACGGCGGCAAGGCCACGATCAGGATCAAGTGACAAAAGCGCAAGGCCGCGGCGCGGCCTTGGCGGGGCAGCCTGCGGCCGCCCTTTTTCAACTTTCCGATCGGGCTTTTCAGGCCCACTCAGCGCTCGGCGATTATGTCGATCGTGGTGAGCACGGTGATGCTGAACACCGGGTTGAACCAGCACGAGCAGATCCACGCAAGTCCCAGCTCGGCTGCATTGCCGCTCCTGGCCCAGAGCGCGGCCAGAAAAATCGAGATTGACGAGATCAGCCCCGAGATCACGGGGAATTGCACGAAGGGGAAGGTGAAGTAGCGCGGCATGGTCCTTATCAGATCGCCCGGGGCGTAGATCTGAAGATCCCCGTCGAAGATGAACACGCCGCAGAAAGCCGCCCCGCAGGAGAAGGCCAGCAGGTAGGCGCAAAGGAAGCGCGCGATCCTCAGCGTGAACATCCCAAGGCTGGCGGCTTTCTCGCCGCAGCCCTCATCTTGGATCTCATCCACCGCCGCAATGCCTCCAACATGGCGAAGGCGGCCTCAGGCTCCCTTGGGGTTGCCGCCCGATTGCCGCGTTGATCATGGGCGTCCTTGCGGCGCGGGAGGGAGCATCCTCACACCGTAATTGCCCACAGGACCGCCGGCCTGCATCGGCATCCGGCCGCGGGGCATGGGGCGATCCTGCTTTGGGCAATTTTCATTGCGCCAATCCATGCCGTACCTGCGCATTGGGGGAGGGCCCATGCGGGGATCCGGATCCATGGTGCGGCCTCCTTCGAAGCCCATGCCTTGGGAAGGAGGTCCCATGCGCGGATCCGGCCCGATGCCGTAGCCGCGCCCGGGAGGCGGCCCCATGCGGGGATCCGGGTCCGGGCGGCCCGTCATGCGTCCGCCGTCCATGCCGCGGAGGCCTTCGCGCCATCCCTGTGCCATGCCGCGCTCAGGAGGCGGTCCCATGCGGGGATCCGACCCCATGCGCTGATCCGGGGCGTAGCCGTCCATGGGGCGGCGATCGTCCGTGTTGCGTCCAGCCTCCATCGGGGGCTGTGCGTCGCGCTGCCCGTATTGATCCTGATCCGGCCCATCGGGGCGGAAAGCCCGGTCGCTATGCGCTTGCGCGTTAATGCCCCCGGGCGCGGCACTGCCCTTTGCGCCGAGCGCGGCGGCGTCCTGCTTCTCATCGCCTTGCGGCCTTATCACCAAGGTGCCGTGGTCTGGAGCCTTGGCAGCCTCGCCGCCATCACCGGGCCCAGGCTGCGTGGCGGCCGCCAGCGCCTGGGTGCCCAGGTTGAAGGCGGCGCAGACTGCCAAAGCTATCAGGGCTGTCTTGAATTCGTGCATGTCTCCTCCGTATGCTTGCAGATGCCATATGCCTGTAGCGCGGCGCAGGTGTTGCTCGCGTCTTTGCGGGGATCTCCCCGCACCGCGCCATAGGCGGCGCTCATTCAGGCATCATTTCTGATCGCGCTTTGGCTCGCGGGGATACTCGTGGAACCTGCCGTCGTGGGGGTTGGCGTCCTGCTTGCCGCCCTTGGCGTTGCGCGGCGGCTCAGGCCTCTTGCCGTTCTGGTTGAAGTTGCCGTCAGGGCGCTTGCCGTTGGGCCCCTTGCCGTCCTTGGGAGGCTCGGGGCGCTTGCCGTTCTTGTCGAAATTGCCCTCAGGGCGCGGGCCCTGCTTGCCGAACTCCTGGCGCTCGCCGGGCTTGCCCGGGCGCTGGCACTTGCTGGGATCGCTGTTCGCGCACTTGACGTCGGGGCGGAAGCCGTCGTTGCCGGGCTGGGCGAAGGCCGCGGAGCCGAGGCAAAGGGCCGAGGCAGCGATGGCGGCAATGGCAATGGTCTTGACTGAACGCATAGAAAAATCTCCTTTAGGCGTTGCGGGACATCATGTCCCTGTCATCGCCTTGCAGGATATGCGTTGAGAATTAGACCGGCGTTAGCTGATGATTAGACTGAAATTAGGGCCTGTCAGGCCTCGCGCCCCTCGTTCTCTCCGCTCTCCTCGGGGACGTAGCGCAGAACCTTGAGGAAGAACTGCACGAGCACCCCGGTGAGCAGCGCCGAGAGCAGCGTGCCCTCGCGCACGCCCTCGATGGTGCCCAGGGCGGCAAGCGAGAGGATGCAGGAGGAGGCCACGAGCGAGCAGTCGAGGATGGTCTTGAGGGGGCCGAAGGGCTTTGAGAAGACCTGGGAGGCCACGTAGACGATGCCGTCGCCTGCGAGCTTGATGAAGCGCGCCTTGCCCTGGAGCGCCACGCCGAAGGCCAGGAGCAGCATGCCCGAGGCGAGCACGGCCAGGTGCGCGGGGTAGGACTGCGGGGTGAGCCTTGAGAACAGCTGCATGAACATGTCGAGGAAGAAGCTGAAGACCACGGTCACCGGGATCTGCGCCCAGATCCGAAGCGGCACGCGGCCCTTGAGCATCAGCGCCTGGAGGAAGATGAAGACCATGTTGATGGCGAAGGTGGCCTGCCCGAAGGTGAGCGGCACCACGAGGTTCAGCACATAGGGCAGCGTCGAGATCGGGGAGGTGCCCAGCGCGCTCTTGACCACCAAGGTGATCCCGCAGGCCTGCACGGCGATTGCAAGGCTGAAGAGCGAAAGCCTGGCGCTGAAGCTGTTCATGATTTCCTCCCACGTGAAATGTGATTGCGCGCGCATTATACGGCGCGCGCAACCACAGCGCAAAAGCGCGGGGGAGGCGTAGGTCAGCCTTGGAAGCGCTCGCCCTGCTTGAGCCAGAGCTGGGCTAGCTGCATGTCGTCCTCGAAGGTGCTCGCCCCGCCGGTGAAGCCGGCGCGGTGGACGAAGTTCATGTTGTGAAGGCCGGTCGCGGCATCGAGCTCCTCGCCCTGGAGCCCGCGCCAGGCCGCAGGCGCGGTCAGGCGGTTTGAGAAGCGCAGCGCGCGGGAGACCGGCAGCGACTGCACGCGCCAGCGCCCGTTGCGGTCGGGGTAGACGGCCAGCAGGCACTTCTCGAAGGCCTTGGGGTTGTTGAGCACGGCCTGCGACCAGGGCAGGCGGTCGCGGATCACGAGGATCTCGCCGCCGGTGTAGGATTTGATGACCTTGGCGATCCCGGATTCCGTGGTGATGGCGTTGATGGCCGCGGCCACTAGGATCTGGCGGAGGATCTTGACGGTGCCCATGAAGGCCTGGTCCTGGGCCTCGCGCGAAAGCCCCGGGAGGTTCTGCATCGAGACGATGTAGGAGATGTCAGGGCAGCCCTGGTAGAAGGCGTTCAGGCGGTCGCGCACGGCTATTTCGCCTTCGGTCCTGGCATCGGCCACCTTGGCCGAGTAATCGGTGAGCTGGCCGTTGTCCACGAGGTCAACCATCACCATCATCTCGCGGTCGATGCGGTCGAAGGCGCTGTCGATGACCGACTGGTCGGGCCTGAAGGGCAGCTCCTTCTTGACGATGCGCTTTAGGAAATCGATGCCGAATTTCTCCCACATGAGGCCCGCGGTGGCGTAGCGCACGCCGTTGGGGCGGCACTTCGTGAACTCCTTCGAGTGGTGGTCGAAGTGCTTCTGATCGTTCTTGAGGGAGACGTCGATTACGAGATCGGCCTTCTCGATCGTTTCGGGATCGCGGCTGCGGATGACGCGGAAATTGTCGTAGAGGTAGGAGATGATGGCGCAGGCGGTGGTCTCGTCGGCGTGGAAGGTTCCGTCGTGGGTTGCGATAAGCATTGGAGGCTCCTTAGTCTCTTGGATCTTAGCACACAGCCTCATGCCGCATGCCGCGGCATGAGGCCGGGCATTTGGTAGAATTGCGCCGTCTTGATGGGGGTTTATCGATGAAAGTCTACTTGGCGCCGCTTGAAGGGCTTGCCGATCCGCCGCTGAGGAAGATCCTCTGCGCGTGCGGAGGCTACGACTGCTGCTACACCGAGTTCATACGGGTGACCGACGAGGGGCTGTCCGAGAAGACGCTCCTGCACGACTGCCCGGAGCTTTCAAACGGCGGGAAGACCGGCGACGGAACGCCGTGCAGGGTACAGCTCTTAGGCGACAACCAGCAGGCGATGGCGCAGGCCGCAGCCCTGGCGTCAAGGCTTGGCGCGCCTGCGGTCGACATCAACTTCGGCTGCCCCTCGCGCTTCGTGCACCACTCGGGATCGATGCTCCTGAAGGAGCCTGAGCTCATGCGCAGCATCGTGCTCGCGGTGCGCGAGGCGCTGCCGCCGCAGATCCTGCTTACCGTCAAGATCCGCTCGGGCTTTGCCGACAAGTCGGAGCTTCCTGCGATCATGGAGGCGGTGGCGCAGGAGGGGGTGTCGGAGGTCGCGGTGCACTGCCGCACCCGCGCCGACCTCTACCGCAGGCAGGCCCTGGACTGGAGCGTCCTAAAGCCCCTGCACGAGGCCTTTCCGAACGTTTGCATAGTCGCAAACGGCGACATCGTCTCCAAGGAGAGCGCGGAGGAGTGCGAGAGGGAAAGCGGCTGCACCACGCTCATGGCAGGGCGCGGGGCCTTCATGGTCCCGAACCTGGGCCATGTCATCAAGGATGGCGCAAGGCCTTTTTCCGACGCGCAGACCCTCATGCAGGTGCGAAAAACCGTGGAGCTCTTCATCTCCATGGGGATCGAGCGCGAGAAGATCATCACCGACCGGGCCAAGCAGTTTCTAAGCTACGCAAGGCTCGCCTCCCCGGCGCTCTCTGCTTTTTTCCGTGCGTTCTGCCACTGTCAGGGGGTATCTGAATGCCTTAAGATGATCGACAGCAAGATCAACGAGCTTGAGGGCAGCACGGAGGAGAGGCAATGAGGGTTTGGCAAGTGATGCTGGCAGCCGCGGCAGCGGCAGCCGCCGCTCCGGCGGCGCTTGCGGGCGCTGACGATGGCGACGTCAGGGCGGCGTTCTTCCCGCCGGTGCCGGAGACCTGGACCATGTCGGTCGAGGGCAAGACCGTGGTCTACTCCTCGCCCGTTCCCAAGGAGAGCAAGGAGCCTGCCACGCAGGTGCGCATCACCTACACCAAGGACACCGGCGGCAAGGACGCCGCGGCCTACGCCGACGACTACATAAGGCTCAACCGCTGCGCACCCAAGGTCGGGCACGGCAAGGGCTTCTACACTACCAACTGCCAGACCGCCGGCAAGGACGCGGTGATCATAGGCGAGAGCGACAACCTCTACCTCATCGAGCTCAAGGGCGTGTACAACCAGGTCTCGACCGATCTCATAAACGGCTATGTGAACGCGGTGATCTCAGGCAAGCACACCTTCCGCGACCGCGACATCGGCGAGGTGGTGCCGGACAAGCAGGCGGCCTACGCGCCGCCTGAGACCTCGGAGATGGCAGACAAGCAGGAGGGGCAGCAGGCCGAGGCCCCGGCCCAGGAGAGCGCTCCTGCCGAGGGAGAGGAAGAGTAGCTATCCTTAAAGCAGCACCGGCCTCCAGCTGCCGCCCTGCTTTGCGACCTTGACGTGCTCGGTGTCCTCCTTGGGATCCTTCCTGTAGGTCACCTTGACGGTGACCTCGCACGCCGTGAGCTTCTCGTCGCACTTGCGCCCTGTCGCTGACACTTCCTTGAGCCCGCCGCGCGCGCGGGTGTCGCGCGCCATCTCGGCTGACGCCGACGATAGCTTGCCCTTGACCTCCCTGAGGTCCTTGAGCTGGCTGTCGGTCTTGGGCACCTCGCGGTCAAAGCCTAAAAGCGCAAACGCCTTCTGCGTGTCCCCCGCGTAGATGCTCTCGACAAACTGCGACGCGGCAGACTCCGGAGTGCTGCCATCGCCGCCGCAGCCTTGCAGCGCGAAGGCGGAGAGCAGCGCCGCGAGCGCGGCGCAAACGGCCTGGCAGCGCAAGCCTTTCATCCTGTGCATCATGTTTTTCCTGAAACAGCCTGATTTTTCTTGCAAATGATACCACCGCGCCGCCTGATGCCGAACAATGGCAGGGGCCTTGGAAGGCGCTGCCTCTTACATGCCGTCAAGCGACAGGCTCTGGAACTTGAAGCGGTATTTCCCAAACTCCGCGCGCGGCAGGACCTTGGCCTTCTCCCTTAGCGCATCCAGGGAGACGCTCGTCGGATCGCGCCTTGCCTCGGCTATCACGCCTTCATTGGCGATGCTGTTCAAGGCGATGATGCCGATCCAGCTCTTATCCTTTGCCGCAGCCCATCCTGTCAAGTCAGGGAAGCTTGATTGAGGTAGGCGGCGCATGTCATGCATCGGGCAGCGCGCCGCCTTCAGGACAGGGCTGAAGTCAGATCTTGATCGCCCACTCGCCTCCGGCCTTCACCAAGGTGACCTTCTCGTGCTGGGGCTTGGCGTTGGACTTCTTGAAGGTGACGGTGACATCGGCGGTGGCGGTCGAGCCGTCCTGCGACACCTCGGCCTTTGAGACCGTGATGTCCTTGATCCCGCCTGCCGCCTGGACGTCAGCGCCCACCTTGGAGAGGCCGGCCTTGAGCTTGCCGCTGATCTGGGCCTTCCTGGCGCTGTTGCCCTCGCCTGAATCAGGAAGCTGGTCGTTAAGCCTGAGCTGGGCGATCACGGCCTTGGAGTCGCCCGAGTAGAGCGCCTGGGCGAAGGCGTACGCCGCCGCCTCGGGCGTCCCCGAGGGCGGCACTTCCCCGGCCTTCTTCGAGCAGCCCGTGAGAATTAGCAGCGCGGCTGCGAGCGCGGCTGCGGCCGCTGCGGTTTTGCGGAACATGCCGTTCATCTGGAACTCCTTGTTTGGATGGGAAAACGCGGATCCTGCCGCGGAAAACGCCTAAAGGATACACCCCGCGCCGCCGCCGCGTGCCTGCCACTTTGCGCGATCGTGCATGTCCAAGGCGGTGGTTCTTGCTGATTTTGCGGCACTGTTGGCGTTTGGCAGGAGCGGATCAGGCCTGCTTGCGGGGATCCTGGCAGGCGCAAGAAGGGCGCGGCATTGCCGCGCCCTTGGTTCAAGACTTAAGCGCTAAGCTCAAATGAGGTCGATGCCGGCCTTGCGGCACTGCTCCCTCATGGCCTCGGGCCAGATGCTCGCCTGGATCTCGCCGATGTGGGCCTTGTGCAGCATCATCATGCACAGGCGGGACTGGCCGATGCCGCCGCCGATGGAGAGCGGAAGCTCGCCGTCGAGCAGGCGCTTGTGGAAGTAGAGGCTCTCGCGCTCTCTCTTGCCTGCTATCTCAAGCTGGCGGCGCAGCGCCGCGGCATCGACGCGGATCCCCATCGAGGAGAGCTCGAAGGCGCGGCCTAAGACCGGGTACCACACCAGGATGTCGCCGTTGAGGCCGCAGCGGCCCTCGCCGGTCGGGGTGCTCCAGTCGTCGTAGTCGGGGGCGCGGCCGTCGTGGACGGTGCCGTCCGCAAGCTTGCCGCCGATGCCGATGATGAAGACGGCGCCGTGCTCGCGGGCTGCGAGATCCTCGCGCTCCTTGGGGGTCTTGCCCGGGTACATGCGGAGCAGATCCTCGCTGTGGATGAAGGTGATCTCCTTGGGCAGGAAGGGCTCAAGCTGCGGGAAGGCGTCGCAGGCGACGAACTCGGTGCGCAGTATGGCCGAGTAGATGCGCCTCACCGTGTCCTTCAGGAAGGGGATGGTGCGCTGATCCTTCGTGATCACGGCCTCCCAGTCCCACTGGTCGACGTAGAGCGAGTGGATGTTGTCAAGCTCCTCGTCGGCGCGCACCGCGTTCATGTCGGTGTAGATCCCGTACCCCGGCTTGACGCCGAGCGAGGCGAGCGTCAGGCGCTTCCACTTGGCAAGCGAGTGAACTATTTCGGCGCGCTTGCCGTCCATGTCGCGGATGCTGAAGCTCACCGGGTGCTCGACGCCGTTTAAGTCGTCGTTGATGCCAAGCCCGCTCAGCACGAAGAGCGGGGCGGTGACGCGCGAGAGGCGCAGCTCGGTTGAGAGGTTCAGTTGGAAGAAGTCTTTGACCAGCTTGATGGCCTTTTCGGTCTCGCGCTTTGAAAGCAGGGCGCTGTAGCCGCTGGGGATGATGAGTTTGCTCATGATGGGTTCCGTGATCTGCAATTTGGGAGGGATCTTAGCAGAGCGGCGGGCCATGATGGGGCAAAACGCTTCAAAACGGTGCCTGAACCCGGTTTTCTGAAAAGCGCAGGCCCAGATCCCAAGTGCGAACGGCGTTGGCGCGGGCAGAGCCCAGATGCGCCCTTGCCGCAGAGTTTGAAATGCGCTAGGCTGTTTTCATCGCGTGCAGAAAGCACGCCTTCAAAAAGGGAAATCCAGGATCATGAGACCCCGCACCATGCGATTTGACGCCGCAGCGCCTTCAGTGAAGGCCCTGTCATTGCGCGCGCAAAAACTCGTTTCAATTCCCTCTTCATCCATGCCCGCTTCCATGTGTTGTTGCCGCTAGGCGGCGACACGTCTTTCCATACCAGAAAAGCAGCGCCGCCACCTCGTCAATGATGGCGGCGTTTTCGTATCCAAAATCCGCTCAGGCGGAGCATCAGTCAAGACAAAAGGGCACATGGGAGCAATCAAAATGGAAGAGAGCAAGGCAAGCGTCACCGCGTCGATATGCGCGTACATAAGGGCCAACGCGGACTCATATGGGATAGGGTTTTCCGATCCCTTCGCAAAGGGATTCTTAGGCGGGGACGGCGGCCGCGGCGTCAGGCGGATCATCCAGGGGGCGGGCAGTGGCGTCTACGAGCTCTTCTCGGACGTCACCATCGCCCGCGCCGCCTGGGCCGAGGGGCACCTCAGGTGCTTTGCCGCAGGGCACGATCGCGTGCAGTACGTGATATTGGGGGCGGGCTTTGACTCCTTTGCCTGGCGCAACCGCAACCGCGCGATCCGCGTGTTCGAGGTGGACCACCCCGACACCCAGCGCCTCAAGCTTGAGCTTGCAGACAGCCTGGGCATCGCCCAGATCTCCGGGGCGACCTTCACCGGGGTGGACTTCTCAAGGGACAGCCTTGAGGAGAAGCTGCTCCTGGGCGGGTTCGATCCCTCGCTGCCGTCGTTCTTCACGATCCTGGGGGTGAGCTGGTACCTGCCGTTCACCGCCTTCGCCCAGACCGTGCGCTCCATCTCCGGCCTGTCGCAGGGGCGCGCGCGGCTGCTCTTTGACTTCCAAGGCCGCAACTTCAGCAGCTCAGCGCGCGGGCGCGCCCTCTCGGACTTCACTGCGTCCTTGGGCGAGCAGATGGCGCCTGGATACAGCCTTACCGCCACCGAGGCGCTGCTCTTCGAGGCGGGCTTCGCCGCCTCCGACCACCTGGACGGCGCGGCCATCTCAAGGCGCTTTACGCCCGATCGCACCCCATCGGGGCAAATTCCCGACGGCGTGCATTTCATGGCCGCGGCGCGCTAAATTCATTTCATTGATCATCAGAGGAAAATACCAAATGGCTTTCGCATACAAAGGCTTCAATACCGCGCTCATCCACGGCGGCATCTACGGGGATCCGGCAACGCGCAGCGTCAACGTCCCGATCTACCAGACCTCGACCTACGAGCAGGACAACATCGGCGGCACCCCCAAGTGGGAGTACTCCCGCACCGGCAACCCCACCCGCGCGGCCCTCGAGGCCCTCATCGCGCAGCTTGAGGGCGGCGACCGCGGCTTCGCCTTCGGCTCGGGCATGGCCGCCATCACCGCCGTGCTCTCGCTCTTCAAGACCGGCGACAAGATCCTCACCTCCTCGAACATCTACGGCGGCACCTTCAGGGTGCTCGACAAGGTCTTCTCGCACTTCGGGATCTCCTACGAGAACGTAGACACCTCGGATCCCGAGGCCGTCGAGCGCGCTATCACCCCAGAGGTGAAGGCGCTCTTCGTCGAAAGCCCGGCAAACCCGCTCCTGACCATCACCGATCTCGAGCAGGCAGCCGCCATCGCCCACCGCCACGGCCTGCTTGCGATCACCGACAACACCTTCATGACCCCGTACCTCCAGCGCCCGCTGGACTTCGGCTTCGACATCGTGGTCCACAGCGCCACCAAGTACTTAGGAGGCCACTCCGATCTGGTCGCGGGCCTCGTCGTGACCCGCGGCAAGGATCTTGGCGACCGCATCGCCTTCATCCAGAACTCCACGGGCGGCGTGCTGGGGCCGTTCGACTCCTTCCTGCTCATCCGCGGCATCAAGACCCTCTCGGTGCGCCTGGACCGCCACGTGGAGAACGCCGAGAAGATCGCGCAGTTCCTCAAGGCAAGCCCTGACGTCGCAAGGATCTACTACCCCGGACTCAAGGACTTCCCGGGCTATGACGTGAACCGCAGGCAGGCCCGCAACGGCGGCGCGATGATGTCCTTTGAGCTCACACCCGCACACGACATCAGGAAGTTCTTCTCGTCGCTCAGGCTCATCGCCCTGGCCGAGTCGTTAGGCGGCGTCGAGAGCCTGGTGTGCCACCCGGCGACGATGACCCACGCGGCCATCCCCTATGAGATCAGGCAGAAGGTCGGCATCACCGACACCCTGATCCGCCTCTCCACCGGCATCGAGGACGCCGACGATCTCATCGCCGATCTAAAGCAGGCCATCGAGGCGAGCAGGAACTGAAGACAGGACAGGCATAGGACCACAAGGCAGGAAAAATGCACTACTACAACGAACTCTCCGATCTCATCGGCAACACCCCGCTAGTCAAGCTCAACCACGTAGGCGTGGCTGAGGGGGCCTTCCTCTTTGCCAAGATGGAGCTCTTCAACCCCACGGGCTCAGTGAAGGACCGCACCGGCAAGTACATGGTCGACGCGGCCATCGCCGACGGCTCGCTCAAGGAAGGCGGCACCATCATCGAGGCCACCGCTGGCAACACCGGGCTGGGCATCGCCTTCGCGGCGTTGAACCGCGGCTTTCGCGTGATCTTCGTGGTGCCCGAGAAGTTCTCCGAGGAGAAGCTCATCCTCATGCGCGCCCTTGGGGCCGAGATCGTCCACACCCCCAGGTCCGAGGGCATGCTCGGCGCCGTGAGGAAGGCCGAGGAGCTCTTGAAGACCATCAAGGGCGCCGTGATGATGCGCCAGTTCCACAATATGGCAAACCCCAAGGCGCACTACGAGACCACCGGCCCTGAGATCTGGCGCGATCTCGACGGGCAGGTGGACTACGTCGTCGCAGGCGCGGGCTCAGGCGGCACCTACAGCGGCGTGCTGCGCTACATCAAGGAGCAGAATCCTCAGGTCAAGGGGATCCTCGCCGATCCGGTCGGATCGACCATCGGCGGAGGCGAGCACGGCGACTACGACATCGAGGGCATAGGCAACGACTTCGTGGCCGACACCATGGATCTGAAGCTTGTCGATCAGGTCATCAAGGTCAACGACGCCGAGGCCATCGAGGGCGTGAGGACCCTGGCCTCGCACGAGGGCATCATCGCCGGATCCTCGTCGGGCGCGGCATTCGCCGCGGCGCTCAAGCTCATCGCCTCAGGCGCGCGCGGCAACATCGTCGCGATCCTGCCCGACCGCGGCGACCGCTACTTCTCAAAGCACATCTACGCCTGATGCCTTGAGCGTGGCATGATGCGTCCAAGGCCTGGGGAGCGGATCCCCAGGCCTTGCGCTGTATAGGCCAGGGCGCGTGCCTGCGTCAGCGCGCATATAATCAGGAACAGGCCTTGCCATCACGACAGCCCTCTTCAGGACTTGCAGGAACCTGCGTCATCGGGAACAAGGAGGATCAGGCGCGGATGAAATACAAGACCATCATCCCCAACAATATGTCCATGGCCGCGGCAAAAGAGGAGAACTTCCTTTTTGTCGACAAGACCAGGTACATCGATTGGCTTGAGAATGATTCCAGGACCAACGCCGCAATCTTTCTGAGGCCGCGCAGGTTTGGAAAAACCTTCTTCATAATCCTCCTCAAGAGCTACTACGACAGGGCTTTAAAGCAGCATTTCGACAGGAATTTCGCAGGCACCTGGATAGGCAGCCACAAGACATCCAAAGCAAGTTCCTATTTTTGCCTGGATTTGGACTTTTCTGATGTTTCATCGCAACCCGGGGACGTGTGCGAGTCGTTCATTTTTTCGCTTGCATCAAGCCTAAAGCGCTTTTCCTGGTCATACCCTCTCTTGGAGATCCCTGTTGAAAAGCTCGAACCCGGGCTTTATCAAAAAAGCGCCGTAAAACCCCGGGCTTCAGCCCGGGGATATAAGGCGCCTAATCGGGGGTATTCTGGTTTTCAATGTATTGTCTGATGATA
>CACYPI010000029.1 GCA_902776275.1 uncultured Aeromonadales bacterium | reverse complement strand
AAGTGAATCACATTGGTGGTCAGCAAGAGGAACCCGCCGAAGATCTCCCAAGAGATCGGTAGGGATCCCCTCTCTTTAGAGAGGGGAGGATGTCAATTCAGATGGTTATTCTTACAAAGCGAGACCTGCCTGCTGAGTGCGCATGGTTCTGGTCATCTGCCGGGATCCTTGACGTGCAGCGCAGGATTCAAAGATTTCACCAGACACAACTGCATAAGGAGCCTTTTATGGCAAATCAAAGCTTTTTGAAGCTCAATGACGGGGCGCAGATCCCGCAGCTTGGCTTCGGAGTGTTCCTCGCCAAGGACGGGAATGAAACCTACGATGCGGTGCGCGCCGCGCTCGACTGCGGTTACCGCCACATCGACACCGCGGCCGCCTATGGCAACGAGGCCTCGGTGGGCAGGGCGATCCGCGACAGCGGGATCGATCCTGACGAGATCTTCTTGACGACCAAGGTTTGGAACGAGGACGTGCGCGCCCACCGCGCGCTCGAGGCGCTCAAGGATTCGCTCAAGCGCCTGGGGCTCCCCCGCGTGAGCCTCTGCCTCATCCACTGGCCTGCCGACGGCTGGGAGGATGCCTGGAAGGATCTCGTAAAGGCCAAGGCCGAGGGCCTTGCAGGAAGCATCGGCGTGAGCAACTTCCAGATCCACCACCTGGTGCGGCTTGCCGAGATCTCAGACGCAGTCCCAGCCGTAAACCAGGTCGAATGCCACCCGCGCCTGCCCCAGCATGAGCTTCAGAGATTCTGCAAGGAGCGCGGCGGCATCCTGCTTGAGGCCTGGAGCCCGCTTGGCGGCAGCCGCAAGGGCGAGTCGCTGCGCACGAACCCGGTCTTGTGCGAGATAGCAAAGGAGCACGGCAAGAGCGCTGCGCAGATCCTGATCCGCTGGCAGCTTGAGCGCGGGATCATCGTGCTGCCCAAGTCCGTCCACAAGGAGCGCATCGAACAGAACTTCGACGTGTTCGACTTCAGCCTCACCAAGGAGGACTGCGACCGCATCTGCACACTCGACGATGGCTTCCGCTACGGCTCAAGCCCCGACACCTTCAACTTCTGACATGCGGCGGCCCCTGCCGGAAAAAGGCAGGGATTGCACCATGATCAATCATCAGGCGGCTCATGCGCCTGTCTTGATCTTGTTTGGTGCATATTTACCCGCCCTGCTGCATCCGCGATAGGCTGTAGTTGCAAGCAGAAATAAACACAAAACACAGGAGGCCGTCATGGAAAGATTGCTTGAAGCCTGCAGGGCCGCTGCCCGGGCATGGTGCCGCGCCACCGCCTGCCTCCAGTCGCTCCTTCCGGCAGGACAGTCCTGTGCAGACATGAACCTCGTCTGCGTCACCGCAGTCTCGATGCCCGCGCCGTTCCCGCAGTGCCTCATCAAGGCCCAGGCCTGAGCATCTTAGGTTTTCTCCTGCAGCGCCCTGTGCTCTTGGGCGCTGCAGGCGGTTCGCCCAAGGTCCGCCGGGCCGCTCACCGATAGATCCAGTTTTTATTGGAAGGCCTTCGAGGCCTTCCCCTTGTTGCCTGCGCATTTTGGCCGCCGTCTTGGGAATTGACGCCCATGATCCGCGTTTGCGGCGTTCTTTGTTGCAACTCCCACAAAAAATGTTTTACATTTTACGTGGTGCGGGGCGCGGTGCGCCCCGCGCGCTTTCAAGCATGACCGGGGGCGTAATGAACACCAGCAAGAAAGGCAAGCTCTCAAAATCCGAGCGACAGGAACTCATCACCAGCAGGCTGCGCAACAGCCCTGCCCTCAGGGTCTCGGAGCTGGCCTCCGAGATCAAGGTATCCACCGAGACCATCAGGCGCGATCTTGCGGAGCTTGAGGAGCGCGGGCTCATCAGCCGCACCTACGGCGGGGCCGCCAGGCCCATGGAGCCAGAGCCGGGCTACGACGAGCGCGACCGGCTCTTCACGCGCGAGCGCGAGGGGATCGCCATGGCCATCTGCTCGGAGGTCAAGGACGGCGAGGTACTCATCATAGGAAGCGGCGCCACCACCGGGCGCATCGCCACGCGCCTTGCCGCAGTGAGGCGCGGCCTCAAGATCTTCACGGACTCGACCGCGGTCGCCGCGGCCCTCTCCCAGAACCCCACCTTCCGCATCAGGCTGCTCCCCGGGATCTACAACGGCGACGAGCGCTGCGTCTGCGGCCCCGAGACCGTGGCCGCCGTCTGCCGGATCTTCGCGAACACCGCCATCCTGGGCGCCTCGGGCTTCACCGGCAACGGCGTGAGCAACGCCGATGCCGACATCGCCGAGACCTACGCGGCGATGGCCTCGCGCGCAAGCCGCGTCGTGATCGCCGCCGACCACTCCAAGACCGCCCGCGAGTCGGTCCTCACCTACTGCACCTGGGATCAGGTGAGCGAGCTGGTCACCGACATGGCGCCCTCCGATCCCGACATCCTCGCCGCGCTCAAGTCCCACGGAGTGCAGCTCAAGGTTACCTCGGGCCATGACGGCGGGATCCTCGAGGAAGGAAGGCTGCATCTGGGCTTCTGACGCTGCCGCAGCACCTGTTTGATGGCAAGCGGCAGCCTGGTTCGATTTGCCGCCTGGCTACCTAGGGGGACATCAATGAAAAGGGGCAAGCACACGATCGCAGTGCCGCCAGGCGAGACCATCAAGGAGTACTTCGAGATGCGCGGCATGACGATATAAGGATCTCTCAATCGGGCTTGGCTGCAGCGAGGAGGACGCCGGATTGGAGGAGGAGGTTCAGCTTGGAGATGAGACTGCGCAGAAGATCGAGGCGCTCTTCAATGTGCCTGCTGACGTATGGCTCAATATGGAAAAGCTCTATCGCTCAGACCTTGTGAAAGTTGAGAAGGAACTTGAGGCGGAGAGAAGAAAAGCCAGAAGGGCGCGCCGCTAGTGGCGGAAGACGGCATTTACCTGCCTGACCGCAGGATTAGGCCTTCCTGAGAATTCAAGGCCCCGGCAGGAACGTCCTGCCGGGGCCTTGCTCTCAGCGCCGCATCCCTTGGAACGACGCCATGCGCTCAGTCCGCCATCAGGCGAACGGATCCTCGAGCGTAATGGTCTGGTTGCGCTCAGGGCCGGTCGAAAGGATCGCGACCTTGACGCCCGAGAGCTCCTCGAGGCGCTTCACGTACTTGCGGGCGTTCTCGGGGAGCTTGTCCCACGAGGTGATCCCGAAGGTGCTCTGCTTCCAGCCCGGCATGGTCTCGTACACCGGCTCTACGCCCTCGTAGTCGTAGGCGGAGAACGGCGGCAGATCCCTTACCTGGCCGTCAGGATAGCGGTAGCCAGTGCAGATCTTGACCTCATCGAGATCGTCGAGCACGTCGAGCTTCATCAGCGCCAGCCCCGAGAGGCTGTTGAGCACCGCGCTGCGGTGCATCGCCACGGCGTCGAACCAGCCGGTGCGGCGCGGGCGCCCGGTGACGGCGCCGAACTCCTTGCCGCGCTGGCGGATGTGCTCGCCCAGCTCGTCCTTGAGCTCGGTCGGGTACGGGCCGCCGCCGACGCGGGTGGTGTAGACCTTGGCGATGCCTAGCACGTAGTCGATGGACAGCGGGCCGGCGCCGGAGCCGGTGACGCAGCCGCCTGCGGTGGTGTTCGAGGAGGTCACGTACGGGTAGGTGCCAAAGTCGATGTCCAGGAAGGTGCCCTGGGCGCCCTCGAAGAGGATCTTCCTGCCATCGGCGCGGGCCTTGGCCAGGATGTCCGAGACATCGCCCACCATCCTGAGGAGGCGGTCGCGGTAGCCCTCGACCTGCTCCATGACGCTCTGAAAGCTCACCTCCTCGGCGTGGAAGTAGTTCTTGAGCATGAAGTTGCGGTAGTCGAGCAGGCGCTTGAGCTTCTCGACGAAGAAGTCCATGTGCATGAGATCACCCACGCGCACGCCGCGGCGGGCCACCTTGTCCTCGTAGCACGGGCCGATGCCGCGGCCGGTGGTGCCGATGGCGCCCTTGCCGCGGGCCTTCTCGGAGGCCTTGTCGATGGCCGGGTGGACCGGCAGCAGCAGCGAGCAGGAGCCGTTGACGGTGATGCGCTCCTCGGCGTCGGCGACGCCGGCGGCCTTGAGCTCCTCAATCTCCTCGAAGAGGGCGACGGGGTTCACCACTACCCCGCTGCCGATGAGGCAGCGGCACTTGGGGTGCATGATCCCGGAGGGCACCAGCCTGACCACGACCTTGCGGTCGCCGACGACCAGCGTGTGGCCGGCGTTGTTGCCGCCCTGGCTGCGGACGACGATGTTGGCCTCGGAGGTGAGCAGGTCCGCCACCTTGCCTTTGCCTTCATCTCCCCACTGGGTCCCGAGCACAATCACATTCTTGGGCATTTCTAATTTCCTCGCGGCAGGACAAGGGCCTGCCTGTTGCTTCTAATTACTGCTGCTAAAAGACTTCGGGTTGCAAAAGCAAAAATCCCGCCAAAGCGGGATTTTAACTCATTGCGCTTATTCGGGGCGGCCGGCCTTCTGCCTGGTCGATTTTGATCCATCCCAGCTCTCGAAGAACTTGAAGAAGTCGCCCTCGGGCTTTAGGACCATGACGTCGCGGCCGGTGGCCATCGAGTTGCGGTAGGCGTCCATCGAGCGCAGGAACTCGAAGAGCTCGGGGTTGCGCCCATAGGTGTCAGCGTAGATCTTCACGGCCTCGGCGTCGCCGTCGCCGCGCAGCGCGCGGGCGGCCTTCTCGGCCTCGGCGATCTTGACGGTGACCTCGCGGTCGGCCTGGGCGCGGATGGCCTCGGCGTCCTTGCGGCCCTGCGAGCGGTGGAGCTTGGCCACCGCGTCGCGCTCGGCGCGCATGCGCTGGTAGATGGAGTTGGAGACCTCGGGAGGCAGGTTTATCTGCTTGATGCGCACGTCGACGATGCGCACGCCCAGGTCGCGCGCCGACGATCCGATGTCGCGCAGCGCGTTCTGCATGACCTCGTCGCGCTTGCTGGCCATGCTGCCGCCCTCGTCGTCCGTGCTCTGGCTGTCAAACTCGTCCTCGGCGCGGTCGGAGTTCTTGCCCGACACGATCTCCTGGATGGTGAGGCGGCCGATCTGGCTTCTCAGCGAGTTGTTGATCTTGCGGGAGAGCAGATCCTCGGCCTGCATGCGGTTGCCGCCTGCGGTGGTGAGGTAGTAGGTCGCCGCGTCCTCGATCTGCCACTTGACGTAGGAGTCGATGATCACGTCCTTCTTCTCGGAGGTGACGAAGCGGTTGGCGCTCTGGTCGATGGTCTGGATGCGCGCGTCGAGGATCTTCACCTTGTCGATCATCGGGATCTTGAAGTGCAGCCCCGGTTGCTTGATGTCAAGCTTGGAGTCCGCGCCGCGGATGACCTTGCCAAAGCGGGTCACGATGCCCACCTGGCCCTCGGTCACCACGTAAAGCGAGCTGAAGCCCAGGAAGCCTAGCACTATGGCCAGTGCAAGGATGATGTTGAGCCATGCGTTCTTCACTTTCAGTTCCTCCTCTGGCCGTAGCTGCCGTAGCCTGTGCCGTTGAGCGGCGGATAGCCGCGCGAGGCTGACTGATCAGGCTGCTGGCCCTGGCCTTGGCTCTGGGACTGGGACTGGCTTTCAGACGTCTTCCTGGCAGCCTCCTCCTTGAGCGCGCGCGCAGCCTCGTCGGCGCTTGCGCCCTGCGAGGCCTTGCCCTGGGCCTCGGAGGGCAGGGGCAGGTAGATCACAGGCGACGAGCCCTGCGGCGTGTCGAGGATCACCTTGCGCGACTTCTCCATCACCTGCTGCAGCGTCTCAAAGTAGATCCTCTGCCTGGTGATGTCAGGGGCCTTCTCGTACTCGGGCAGCACCTTCTCAAAGCGCGCGACCTCGCCCTGGGCGTTGAGCACCACCTGCGAGCGGTAGGCCTCGGCCTCCTGGCGGATGCGCTGGACCTGGCCGTCGGCCTTGGGCAGCACCTCGTTGGCGTAGGCCTCGGCCTCGCGCTTGAAGCGCTGCTCGTCCTCCTGGGCCGAGATGGCGTCATCGAACGCGGCCTTGACCTGGTCAGGGGCGCGCGCCGGCAGGAAGTTCATGTCGACTATGGAGAGGCCGGTGTTGTACGGCTCGATGATCGAGGTGAGGAGCTCCCTGGTGTTCTGGCGCACCATCTCGCGGCCGGAGGTCAGGATGTCATCCATCAGGGTGTGGCCCACGACGTAGCGCAGCGCGCTGTCGGTGGCCTCGAGCAGCGTGTGGTCGGGATCGGTGGTGCTGTAGAGGTACTTGACCGGATCGGAGATGCGGTACTGCACGTCCATCTCGACGATGACCACGTTCTCGTCCTGGGTGAGCATGGTGCCCGAGGACTGCAGCGCGCGCACCTGCTCGATGTCCACGACGTTCACGGTGTCGATGCCCGGGATCTTCCAGCGAAGGCCCGGATCGGTGACGTCGTAGATCTTGCCAAAGCGCAGCACCACGCCGCGCTCGGCCTCGCGCACGGTGTAGAAGCCCGAGACGATGATGCCGGCGAGCGCCAATCCGATGGCCGCGCCGATGATCGAGCCCGAGCGCCCCTTGCGCCAGTTGCCCGACCCCCCGGACCTGCCCCCGCCCCCGAAGATCTTCTTCAAGATGCTGGCGGCCTGGGAGCCCAGATCATTGCCGCGCGGGGGGTTGTCGCGCCCCCACGGATCGCGGTTGCCATTGCCGCCATCGTTGCTTCCGCCGCCGCTGCCCGGCGCGTTCCAGCCCATGGTGTCAGATGTGATCTGCTTCATTTGGAATGTGCGGGGACTGCCGTCCCCTCTCCTGACTTGCTTGAAATACAGAAATTCATGTACGCGAAGGGCGCGTGCGCTTGCTCATATTGCTACTGCACGCTGTCAAAATCGAACTGCCCGCTGTCCTTCCAGGGGGCCTCTCCCCCGGCAGCCTCCGCAAGCTGCCCGCCGGTTGCGCTGTCGGTGCGCGCCGCGTCCTCCTTGGAGAGCGACAGCTCAAGCGTGAGCGTGCCGTCATCTGCGACGGACTCGGACTTCACGGCGTCAAGCGCGTACAGCATCGCGCGCAGCCTGCCGCCCCGCCCCGGGTCTATCTTAACAGCAAAATCGAGCTTTTCCCGCGAGAGCATGCGCCCGCAGGCCTCAAGCAGGCTGTCCAGGCCCTCGCCGGTGCGGGCGCTGACCCACACCTTGGGGGCGACGCCCCCGCCGCCCTCGGCGGCCTCGGGCTTCCGCCCCTCGACGAGGTCGCACTTGTTGAAGACCATGATCCTGGGGACGCCGCCCGCGCCCACCTGCTCTAGCACCTTGTCCACCGACTCGATGTTCTCGTCGCGCCTGGGATCCGAGGCGTCGACCACGTGCAGCAGCAGCGCCGCGCCCGCGGTCTCCTCGAGCGTGCTGTGGAAGGCCGCGATGAGGTCGTGCGGCAGGTGGCGGATGAAGCCCACGGTGTCGGCGAACACCGCCCCGCCGAAGCCTGGGATCTCGACGTTGCGCAGCGTCGGGTCGAGCGTTGCGAACAGCTGGTCTGCGACGTAGACGTGCGCCTGCGTCAGGCGGTTGAAGAGTGTCGACTTGCCGGCGTTGGTATAGCCTACGAACGAGACGGTGGGGACGCCGCGCTTTAGGCGCAGCGAGCGGTTCTGGCCGCGGCGGCGGGAGACTGCCTCGAGCTCTTCCTTGAGCTGGGTCACGCGCTCGCGCAGCGCGCGGCGGTCCAGCTCGATCTGGGTCTCGCCCGGGCCGCCCCTCAAGCCGAAGCCGCCCTTCTGGCGCTCAAGGTGGGTCCAGCCGCGCACCAGGCGGGCCTGCTCGTACTGCAAACGCGCAAGCTCCACCTGGAGCTTGCCCTCGTAGGTGCGCGCCCTCTGCGCGAAGATGAGCAGGATGAGCGCGATGCGGTCCATCACGCGCGCGCCCACGGCGCGCTCGAGGTTGCGCTCCTGCGCCGGCGAGAGCCTTGAGTTGAAGATCACGGTGGAGGCGCCGGTCGCGAGGACCGCGGCCTTGACCTCCTCCACCTTGCCGGTGCCGATGAAGTACGCGGCGTCCGGGACGTCGCGGCTGCAGGTTATGATCTGCGCCGCCTGCGCGCCGCTCGTCTCGGCCAGGCGTTCAAGTTCGGCCAGATCCTCGCGCGATTCCTCCCGCGGGAGCTCGACATGCACCAGCACCGAGATCCCGGGGGACTCAGTCAGGGGATCCTGCATCTAGGTCAGGCTCCGGCCTGGCCCTTTTGTTCCTCTTCCTTTTCCTTGGCCGCGGCCTCTTCAGGCGCGGGCATGGCGACGTTCACGGCGCGGGCCGGAACGATGGTCGAGATCGCATGCTTGTAGACCATCTGGCTGACCTGGTTCTTGAGCAGGACCACGAACTGGTCGAAGGACTCGATCTGGCCCTGGAGCTTGATGCCGTTGACCAGGTAGATCGAAACCTGGATGTGCTCGCGGCGCAGCGCGTTCAAAAAAGGATCCTGCAAAGACTGAACTTTTGCCATTTTCATTCCCGTTAATAGTTATGTTTTTACAAGGCTGCCAGGCGGGATCCCCGCCTGGCCCGGCCATGCGTATCGGGCTGCGCCACAGCCGCGGCGGCGTCCCGCCGCAGCAGAGGCGGCGGGATCAAGCATTGCCTGCCATTTGCCTGAAGAAAGGCCGAAGGCCAATCCGGCAGGCACGATCCGCCGCTTAATGCGCTTGTTTTGTCAGAGACAGGTTCATTATACATTCAACCGCAAGTGGTTGTAGCCAACGCCCGCCCTAGGATGCGGCGGCCTCGTCGAGCTTTTGCGCAAGCTCGACGGCCTTTGCCAGCGCCATGGGATCCGAGGGCCTGGCCGCCACGCGCTCAAGGCAGCCGTCCGAGGAGAGGCCGCCGCGCAGCCAGGTCATCTGGTGCTTGGCAAGGCGCGCGGTGGCGATGACCGCCTGCTCGACCATCTGATCGCGCGTGGTCTTGCCATCCAAGTGCTCCCAGGCCTGGCGGTAGCCCACCGCGCGCATCGAGGGCATCGAGAGGTCGAGATCGCCGCGGCCTCGCAGCGCCGCGACCTCGGAGAGCAACCCGTCTTCCAGCATGCGCATGAAGCGCTCCCTGATCCTCACCCGGAGCTCCGCGCGATCCTCGCTTGGGAGCAGCACTATCTCGGCGCGCAGGAACGGGCAGCCCTCGCCTTTCATGCTGTAGAAGGAGCTCAACGGCTTGCCGGTCATCTCATAGACCTCAAGGGCGCGGGAGATGCGCTGGCGGTCGTTGGGGGCGAGCTTCCCATAAAGCGGGGGGTCGACCTTCCTGAGCTTGTCGTGCATCGCAGGCCAGCCGATCTCCGCGGCCTCCATTGCGACGCGCTCCCTCACCTTGGGATCGGTCTTAGGCAGCGGCGAGAGCCCCTCGCACAGCGCCTTGTAGTACATCATGGTGCCGCCGCAGATCACCGGGAGCGCCCCGCGCGCGCAGATCTCAGGCACCAGGCGCAGGCAGTCTGCGCGGAAGTCCGCGGCGCTGTAGCTTTGCGCCGGATCGCGGATGTCGATGAGGTGGTGCGGGCAGACTGAGCGCTCCTCTTCCGTGGGCTTGGCTGTGCCTATGTCCATGCCGCGGTAGACGAGCGCCGAGTCGAGGCTTATGACCTCGATCCTGCGGACCTTGGCAAGCTCGAGGGCCAGCGAGGTCTTGCCGGTGGCCGTGGGCCCCAGCACCACCAGCGCGCGATCCTTCACCTGGGCGCCTCCATCATCTCCATGGCCATCTCCGGGATCTTCGGGTCGGCCGCCCCGCGGCCCATGATGGCGCGGATGGCATCCTCCGACCCTTCCTTTGAAAGCACCGCCTGGGCCGACGCGGCCCCGGTCCCCAGGCCCGAGGCTGAAGCCTCGCCCACCGCCCTTGCAAGCTGCTCCGGGCACTCCCCCGAGGACAGCCCCGAGGAGGCTGCGATCACGCTGAAGGCCTTCTGCGAGAACGAGGCGAGATCGCACTGGGCAAGCTCGGGCGGCACCGAGAGGATCTCGGCGGCGCTCTTTTTGAGGGAAGCCTCGAAGCCGCAGCGCTCAAGCGCCGCGGCGTTTTGCTTCAACGCCTTGAGCGTCTGCTCGCCGCACCTTATCGAAAAGGGCATCGCAAGCTTGTGCCGCTGCACGTCCCCGGCCCTGACGGCCTTTGCGAAGCTGCGCGCGGCAAGCTCGGCTGCCAGCGCCTTTATCTGAACGAGCAGGTACCTGCCGCCCATTCCGACCAGCGCCACCCCTGGGGCGGGCATGCCGAGCAGCAGCGGAGCCGAGGCGCGGCGCGCTGGAGCCTCCGGGATAGCCGCCTCCTCGGCCCTGGCGCGGCCGCGGATGCGCAGCTCCATCTGCCGCACCCGCTCCCGGGCCTCGTCCTTCTCACCAAGGGGCGGGAGATCGCCCAGGGCGCAGGGCGAGGACACGAACGCCCCCTGCCCGTCTGGGAAGTCGGGGAGCGCGCCGCCCATCCCCTGCGGCGCCTCAGGCAGGGGGGACTGCTGTTGCGGCGCGCTCGCCGCCCTAATGCGGCCATCGCCTTGCGGCCCCTGGGGCTTGAGCTGCGGCCCAGGCCTTTCCCCGCCTGGGTCCCTTGCATGCCAGGGCCTACCCGCTGCGCCGGAAGTTGAAGCATTTTCCTTGGCGGCGATGAAGGATCCGCCCTGCGGCGAAGGCTGCGCAGCCTGCATGGATGCATCAGATGGAGAGCGGGCGGGCGCAGGCTGCGCCGCGCCATCGCCACTTGGGGCATCAAGGCCGGCCCGGGCCGCTTTTTCCCCGTCCACGGCGGAGAGCAGCGCGCCCTCCTGCCGCTCCTCGCGCGCGGCGCACAGCGCTGAGAACAGCGCCTGCTCGATGAGATCGTGCACCGCCGCGGCATTGTGGAAGCGCACCTCGTCCTTGCGGGGGTGGACGTTGACGTCGACCTCGGAGGGATCGCAGGCAAGGTAGAGCACGCAGCGCGGGAGGGCGCGGCCTGGGGAGAAGCGCGAGCAGGCCTCGCGCACCGCGTGCAGCGCCAGGCGGTCGGCGATCGGGCGGCCGTTTAAAAAGAGGTAGCACTTCTCGGCCCCGCCTGCCGCAGCGTCCTGCGGCATCAGGGCGATGCCTTCCACCTTGAGCTGGGGATCATCGCATTGGACCTTGATGGGGGCCTCCGAGAACTCGGCGCCTGCAAGCAGCGCCAGGCGCCGCATGCGCGAGGGCTCGTCGGAGGCCGCGCGCGCCTTCTGGAGCAGCTTGCCGTCAGACCAGAGCTCAAAGCCTATCGCAGGGTGGGCCATCGCGCAGCGCGTGAAGACGTCGCGGATGCGCGCAAGCTCGGTGCGGTCGGATCTCAGGAAGCGCCGCCTGGCCGGGGTGTTGAAGAAGAGCTCGCGCACCTCGACCGTGGTCCCCACCCCATGGGGGCAGGGCATGATCGAGGCGTCCATCTCAGGCCCCAGGCAGCTTACGCAAAAGCCGTCAGGCTCGTCATGGGTGCGCGAGGAGAGCGTGAGCTTTGAGACCGCGGCTATCGAGGCGAGCGCCTCGCCGCGGAAGCCCAGGGTGGTGATGTGCGAGAGATCCTCCTCGCTTGAGATCTTCGAGGTGGCGTGCGGGGCCAGCGCGAGCGCCAGCTCGCCCTTGGGGATCCCGCACCCGTCGTCGCGCACCCTGATGAGCACGCGCCCGGCCCCTTCGAGATCGCACCTTATGGACCTGGCCCCGGCGTCCACCGAGTTCTCCAGGAGCTCCTTTACGACCGAGCACTGCCGCTCGACCACCTCGCCTGCGGCTATCTGGCCTGCCAGGCGCACCGAAAGCCTGCGTATGGTCATGGGATCACCAGCACCTGCCCTGCGCGCAGGTGCTGCCCCTGCTTGAGTAAATTGGCCTTGAGCAGCGCCTGGACGCTCACGCCGTTGTCGCGGGCGATCTTCGCGAGGGTGTCGCCCTTCCTCACGGTCGCCGTGCGCCTTTGGCCCTGGGAGGCCTGGCGCATCGCGCTGTCCTGACGGGACTTGATGTTCTTCAGGGGATTTTGCTCGTAGTAGGCCTGGATCCCCTTGAAGATCCTGTAGGCCATCTGCTTTTGGTAGTTGGGCTGGTTCAACTGGATCTCCTCGTAGGAGTTTGAGAGGAACCCGGTCTCGATGAGCAGCGAGGGGATGTCCGGGGCCTTTAGCACCGCAAGCGACGAGTAGATCGGGCGGGACTTGTAGATGTGCGTGAACTGCCCGACGCTCTTTAGGATCTCGGATGCCAGGTCATAGCCCTCGCTGCGGGCGTTCTGCGATGACATGTCCACTACCGCCGCCTCGAGGTACTTGTCATCCTGGGTCGAGTTGATGACCTTGCCCGCCCCGCCGATGAGCCTGCCCGAGCTGCCCTGGCGGAGGATCTTGCCGTTCTCGCGCTGGGCGCGGTTTGAGGAGAGCAGCAGCACCGAGGTACCGCGGGCGCTGGTGCTGCCCGGGGTCGAATTGCAGTGGATCGAGATCAGCAGGTCGGCGCGGTGGCGGCGGGCGATGGCCGAGCGCGCGTCGAGGTCGACGAAGCGGTCGGAGGAGCGCGTGAGCACGGCGCGCATCCTGGGATCGGAGTTGATATAACCGTAGAGCGAGCGGGCGATCGCGAGCGCGACGTTCTTCTCGCGCACCCCGCGCCTGCCGGTGGCGCCTGGATCCTTGCCGCCGTGGCCGGGATCGACGGCGATGATGAAGGGCCGCGCCACGGCGGCCACGCGCACGGCCTTGGGCGGGGCGGCGGTGTCCTGCACCTCCTCGCGCGCCTCGCCCTGCTTAGGCTCCACGGTGCTCCTGACGCGGCCCTGGCCCTTGGAGCGCTCCTCGGCCTGCTCGGCCGCGTAGTCGCTGCGCAGCTTCCTCACCGCCGCGTCGTACTGCGCCGCCTGCGCCGGGGTCATCGAGCGGATCCCGCCCTCGCCCGGGGTCGAGTACTGCTCAAAGAGCCTTCTCTCGAGATCCTTGAGCGTCTGCGAGGGGGCCTTGCCGTTGCCGCGGCTTACCACCACCGAGGTCACGGTGTCGCGCACCGTCTCCTGGGAGGATGCCGCGCCTGAGGATGATGAGGACGAAACTTGCGCCTGGCCCGCGCCGCTGTGCGGGAAGTCGACGACCAGCCTCCAGTCGGGGTTGCCGTCGCGCGGGGAGAGCAGGAAGGCCGAGGGGGCGCCGCAGCGCCCCGACGCGAAGGTGTAAACGAGGCTTGACCCCGAGCGCTTGCCCTGCGCCTTGCCGAGGCAGGAGGAGGATGCGGCGGGGACTGCGAGCGGGGCGCTCTTCAGGTTGCCCGGGGATTTTATGGTGATGGAAAGGCTAGATCCGCTGCGCGACTGCGACCAGGCGAGCTTGCCCGAGAGGTCGAACACCACCCGGGTCTTGTCCTGGTTTGCAAAGCTGCGCACCCCCTTGACGTCGGCTGCCTGCGAGCACGCAGGCCACAGCGCGATCGCCAAGGCAGCAGCCGCGAGGATCCTTCTTGCTTCCACCTTGTCCCTCAGGCCTTGAGGGCGCCTGCGATGGCGCCGAGCCTTTGCGTGCTGATGAGCGCGGATCTTACCACAGCGGTGCGGCAGCCCTGGCCGTGGGCGATGGAGACCACGGCGTCAGGCGGCGGCAGCAGGCCGCCTGCGCGGTCGGGCCACTCGACCAGGCACAGCGCCTTCTTTGCAAAGTAGTCGCGCACGCCCATGTACTCGAGTTCCTCGGGATCGTGCAGGCGGTAGAGGTCGAAGTGGAAGACCTCGATGCCGCCGCAGGAGTAGGGCTCGACGAGCGTGTAGGTCGGGGACTTCACCATCCCCTGGTGCCCGAGCGCGCGGAGGATCCCGCGCGTGAGCGTGGTCTTGCCCGCCCCGAGATCGCCCTCAAGGAACACGAGCACCGCGCTGCCGCGCGATCTGGCCGCCGCGGAGAGGTCCGGGGCGAGCTGCGCCCCGAGCCTGAGCGTCATCTCCTCGCCTGCAAGTTCAAAGGTCTGCTCTGCCATTTGCAAGTCTCCTGATGCTGTCTTCAAGGTCGGTGGGCAGCGTCCCCGCCGCCCCGTATTCTTCCTCGGCGATCTCGCCTGCCCTGGCATGGATGCAGGCCCCGAACACCGCCGCCTGGCCCTGGGGGAGCCCGCCTGCGCAGAGCGCTGCGATGATCCCGGTTAAGAGATCGCCCATGCCGCCTGAGGCGAGCGCGGGGGATCCCCCTGAGATCACCGTAGTGCGCCGCCCGTCGCAGACCACGGTGCCCGCGCCCTTGAGCAGCGCCACGCCGCCGTAGCGGGCCTGCAGCTCGCGCGCGGCGGCCAGGCGGTCTGACTCGACCTCGCCCACGGTGCAGCCTAAGAGCCTTGCCGCCTCCCCCGGGTGCGGGGTGATGATGCGGTTTGGCACCGCCTGCGGGCGCTCGGAGGCGAGGATGTTCAACGCGTCGGCGTCGAACACGCAGTCGCGCCCGGAGTCCAGAGCCATGCGCACGAGATCCCGGGCGCGCGGCGAGGTCGAAAGCCCCGGGCCTGCGGCCACGGTGCCGCACCATGCGAGCGCCGCCTTGACGGAGGCGTCGTTGTTGAAGTCCACGGTCATGAGCTCGGGGTGGACGCAGTTGACCATGAGGGCGCAGGCGGGATCGCAGGCCACCTTCACGAGCCCCGCCCCGGCGCGCAGCGCGCCGGTGCCGGCGATGGCGGCTGCGCCGCCCATGCCGCGGGATCCGGCGATGATGAGCACCTTGCCGTTGTCGCCCTTGTTGCAGCTGCGCAGCCGCTGCGGCAGATCGGGCACGATGTCGGCGTAGGCCTGGCGCAGAAGCGGCGAACCGCCGGTGAGCGAGCGGTCAAAGTACGGCTTGAGATCTACTCCCAGGCTGTCGCACTTGACCTTGCCGCAGCAGTCCACCGCCTCGCCGGTGAAGAGCCCGGGCTTTAGCGCAAGCATGCAGACGGTGGCGTCGGCCTGCACGCACTCCCCCGGGACGCAGCCGGTGTCGGCGTTGAGCCCCGAGGGCACGTCCGCGCTCACCACATAGGAGCGCGAGGAGTTTATGAGCATGATCCACTCGTCCACCGGGCTCCTGGGTGCCTCGCGCACCCCGGTGCCCAGGAGCGCGTCGATGATCGCGTCGGGCCTTGGATCGTCCCTGCCCGGGAGCAGCGTCTCGACGATGCCGCCATTTGCGATGAAGCCCTCGCAGGCGCGGCGGGCCTCTGAGCCATCATGCGGGGCGCCGGTCGCGAAGAGCCTGACCCCCAGGCCCTGCCCCATGAGCTCGGTGGCGGCCGCGTAGCCGTCGCCGCCGTTGTTGCCGCGGCCTGCGAAGACCCAGACGAGCCGGGCCCCGGGCACGTCCCGGCGCACCGCCTGCGCAAGGGCCCTGCCGGCCCTCTGCATCAGGTCGTAGCAGTTGCCTCCTGCGCGCGCGGCATGGGCCCTCTCGATGGCCTTCACCTCGCTCGTCGTGAACATCTGGTAGGGCAAAGCGCTCATGTCATTCCTCCTTCCTTCCCCATTCTATACGCATGCGCAAGGGGGCCAAAGCCGCCATCGCGCCATCTCCGCGCCCCATGCCGCCTGCACTTTCCCTTAACCGTTCCTGAACATCGGGACGCTAAAATCGCCCCGTTTTTGTGAGTGGCGGCAAGGGGCGGCATGGCGCCGCGCCCTGCCCCGCGCCAATCTGCTAACCTTTGGGCAGAGGGGGCGCGCCCCCTGTTTTTGGACATCATAAGGAGCATCCATGCAGATCCTTGGAGTTGACATAGGCGGCACCGGAATCAAGGGCGCCGTGGTCGAGACCGCAACCGGGCAGCTCGTCACCGAAAGATCCCGCATCCTCACCCCCCAGCCGGCGACCCCCGAGGCGGTGGCCGCTTCGCTGCGCGCGTTCGTCGAGCAGACGGGCTTCAACGGCCCGGTCTCCTGCGGCTTCCCCTCGCGCATCATCCACGGCACCGTGCTCACCGCGAGCAACATCGACAAGACCTGGATCAAGGTCCCGGTCGAGGAGCTGTTCTCAAGTGCGGTAGGCCGCCAGGTCTTCGTGGCCAACGACGCTGACGTCGCAGGCCTCTGCGAGCTGCGGCTCGGAGCGGCCAAGGGCGTCATGGGCACCGTGATCTTCCTGACCATCGGCACCGGCATCGGCTCGGCGCTCTTCGTGGACGGGCACATGTACCCAAGCTCCGAGCTCGGCCAGCTCAAGTTCCACGGCGGCCCTGCCGAGCACTGGTGCTCGGGCCTGGTGAAAGAGAAGGAGGACTTGAAGTGGAAGGAGTGGGGCAAGCGCTTCAACGAGTACCTCGAGTACGTGGACTACCTGCTAAAGCCCGATCTCTTCGTGCTGGGCGGCGGCGCCTCCAAGAAGTTCGAGAAGTTCCAGGAGTGCATCAACCCTGACATCAAGGCCGTGCCGGCGGCGCACCTGAACCTCGCGGGGATCATCGGCGCCGCGCTAAACGGCGAGGATCGCTTGAACAGCAAGTCATCGCTTTGACAGCGCAAAGGCCATGTCCCTTGCAAGCAGGCCCCGCACGCGGGGCCTGCTTGTTTTCACTTCAGGATCCCGGGCCTGTGCCGTTCCTACACCGGCTCCAGGGCCTCGATGCGCACTTGGAGGCGCTCGGCGCCCAGGTAGCGGTTGACCTCGACGGCGTAGACCGCACGCACCGAGATCCCGACCTGCAGCGCCTTCTCGCGCACGAGCGCCCGGAGCCTGATGGCCTGGATCCGCTGCCCGTCCTTGTTGCGCAGGACAAAGCGCAGGTGGCGGTTCTGGATCGGCTGGACGGACATAACCTCGAACTCCCCGTCAAAGAGCGGCTCAGGGAAGCCCTCGCCCCACGGGCCGCAGCGCTCAAGCTCGCGCGCGAACGCGAGCGTCAGGTGCGAGGGCGGCAGCTCGCCGTCCGTCACGGTCTCCTGCACGGCTGGGCGGTCGCGGTAGCCTGAGACCAGGCGCTCGAAGGCGCTGCGAAACTCCTGAAGGCCGCCTGGCCTGATGGTGGCGCCGGCGGCCATGGCATGCCCGCCGCCAGCAAGTAGGAGCCCCGGGCACTCCTCGCGCATGCCCTGCAGGATCTCGCCCAGCGGAACCCCGGGGAGCGAGCGCGCCGAGCCCTTGAGCGCCCCGCCCTCCTCTCCGGTGAAGACGAAGCAGGGCACGCCGAAGCGATCCTTGATGCGCCCTGCTATGAGCCCTGCGATGCCGGGAAGCCAGCTTGGGCGGTAGAGCGTGAGCGATGCGGCATCCCCCATTGACGATGCGTCCTCGGCGGCCTCCTTGCAGAAGACGCGCTCGTAGTCGCCGCGGCGGCGGTTTGCCATGTCAAGCTGCTCGGAGAGCTCGCCTGCGCGCTCTGGATCGTCGGTGAGCAGGAGCTCGAGCGCGGGGTTGCCTTGGAGCCTGATCCTGCCCGCGGCGTTGATGCGAGGGCAGATCTCAAAGCCGATGGCCCTGGGGTTCAGCGAGGAGAGATCGCAGCGCACGCGGCGGGCCAGGGCGAGGATCCCCGGCACGGTGCGGCCGCGGCGCAGCCTCTCGAGCCCCGCCTTCACCATGCGGCGGTTGTTGGCGTCAAAGGGCACCACGTCGCCCACGGTGCCCAGGGTGACCAGATCGAGGAAGTCCGCCATCACCGGGCGGCGGCGGGTGCGGTAGAAGCCGCGGGAGTCGAGCTCGGACCTCACGGCGCAGAGCACGTAGAAGAGCACCCCGGCCCCGCAGAGCGCCTTTGAGGGAAAGAGGCTGCCCGGGAGCTTGGGATCGACCACTGCATAGGCGTCAGGAAGCTCAGGCGGGCACTCGTGGTGGTCGGTGACGACCAGCTCGATCCCGCGCCTTTGCGCCTCCAGCGCCGCCTCGGCGCAGCCGATGCCGTTGTCCACGGTGACGATGAGCCTCACACCGTCGGAGGCGGCATCCTCCACCACCTTGGCGCTCAGGCCGTAGCCGCCCTCGTAGCGCGAGGGCACGGCGCACTCAACCGACCCAGGCGCGGCGCCCAGGGCGTAGAGCGCGCGCTGCCCAAGGGCCGCGCCCGTGACCCCATCCACGTCGTAGTCCCCGAATACCAGGGTGCGCACTCCGCCTTCTACCGCGTCGGCGATGGCCTGCGCGGCCTTGCCGATGTCAGGCAGGCTCTGGTAGTGCTCCATCCCCGCAAGGCTGCAGAAGGCGTCGGCGCTGCTCTTGACGCCGCGCCCTGCCAGCACCCGCCTTAGCACGGGATCGCTTATGTCCTGAAGCCCGCTCTCGTCTCCGCGGGCCCTCCTCGTTATCTTCACTCGAGCCTCCAGCGCCTTGCATGATACCAAACGGCGGTGGCGCCGCGGCCTTTGGTAGAATGGCCCAAACGGAGGGGCGTGATTTGGACCGGTACACGTCAAAGGCGGGAGAGTGGCGCAGCTGCATGATGCTGCTGCCCGTGGCAGCGTTCGCGCTCTTGTCGGCGGCAGCCGAGCGCGAGGGCGCGCTCATGCCGCGCTCCACGGCCTTCACCGCCTCAAGCGCCCTGATGGCGCTCTGCTTCTGCGCCATCGCCGCGCTCATCATCCCCTCGCGCCGCCGCTACCTGCAGATGGCGTGCGTAACCGCGAGCTTCACGATCCTCGCGGCCTTCGACTACTCGCGCTTCAGCTCCTACTTCCAGTACCACACCGCCTGCATCTGCTCGGCGCTCTCCTCGGCGCTGGTGTTCCTGCCATCTGACAAGGAGGAGCGCGGCGGCGACACGGCCAGGCTCTGCCTCTACGGCCTGCTCGTGCCCGCCGGGGTGCACTTCCTGATCCTCACCTCGGTGCGCGCGCTCGACTCCTTCATCTCCCTCACCTTCACATCGGGCTTCGTCACCTCGGGCCTGGCAGCCGCGGTGGTGCCCTGCTACACGGTGATGCAGACAATGGGCGTGTCAGGCCTCATCAACGCCGTCGAGTCGCTCCAGTACCCCGATCCGCACATCCTCGCCATCCCCAGCGCCGTGACGCTCACCAACCTCGTGAGCCTGCCCGCGGCGGCCATCGCAGGCTCGCTCGCCTCAAGCGGCGCCAGGCGGGTGTTCCTGACGCTCCTGGGGTTCCTCGCGGCCATCAGCGCCAGCTCGGGCCCCTGCGTCTCGGCGGAGCTGGCCGTGCTGCTCATCTTCTTCCCCGGGATCTACGCGCTGCTCCTGGCCTCCTCGGTGTTCGCCTACCTCTGCGCCTACGCCCTGCACGCCTCGGTGGTCACGAACTTCTACCTGCTCTACCAGCCAAACCTCACGCTCATCAAGACCACCGGCTTCTCGCTTGCCAGCGCCGATCTCGCCTGCATCACCCTCTCAGCCGCGATCCCCGCGGCGCTGCTCCTGGCCTCCTCATTGTTCCTGCGCCGCCGCGACCGGGCCTTGAGCCGCCCAGGCCGCGCGGTGCGCACCGTGCCGGGCGCGACGCTGCGCTCGCGCCCCGACCTCATCGCGATCGCCATACTGCGCGCCTGCGGGGGGCTTTCAAACCTCTCAGGCGTCAACCGCCAGGGCCGCGAGCTCCTGCTTGGCACCTACGACAGCTCATTGGTCTCCGAGGACCTGCTCTCGCGCATCTGCGCCCGCCGCCCGTCGCACGACCGCGCCCGCGGCTACACCGCCTGCGACCTGGGCGCAAGCTGCGCCGTGGTCGCGGAGCGGTTGAGGGCGCTCTTGCGCCAGTGCGGGCTCCCGCCTGGCATGGCACCGCGCGGAAGCCAGGACTTCAGCATCCGCGACTACCTGATCACCAAGCACCAGCGTTCAAGAGGAGAGGGAAATGACCGCAGACAGCAACAGCAATGAATGGACCCAGATAAGGCTCCGCACCGACTCCAAGCTCTCCGACACCGTGTCGGACCTGCTCGAGCAGATGGGGGCGCTCGCCGTGACCTTCGAGGACGCGGCCGACAGCCCGATCCTCGAGCCCCGCCCCGGCGAGCGCAGGCTCTGGCCTAAGACCGACGTCATCGGGCTGTTCGCAAAGGGCACCGATCCCAAGCCCATCCTCAAGGCGCTGTCCGAGATCCTAGGCGACCACGTGCCGATGGCCGCCACCGCGCTTGAGGAGCGCAACTGGATCCGCGCCTGGATGGACCAGTTCAAGCCGGTCAAGTGCGGCAGGAGGCTCTGGATCTGCCCCTCCTGGCTGCATGTGGACGATCCCTCGGCCGTCACGGTCATGCTCGACCCAGGGCTTGCCTTCGGCACCGGCACCCACCCCACGACCTGGCTGTGCCTGAACTTCTTAGACTCGCTTGACCTTGAGGGCAAGACCATAACCGACTACGGCTGCGGCTCGGGGATCCTCGCCATCGCCGCGCTCAAGCTCGGCGCAAGGCAGGCCTTGGGAGTGGACATCGACCCGCAGGCCATCGAGGCCTCGGGGGAGAACGCCAGGCGCAACGGTGTCGAGGAGCGCTTCAAGCTCTGCCTGGGCAAGCCTGGCGGCGCACCCAGGGCCGACGTCACCGTCGCCAACATCCTCGCAGGCCCGCTTGCCGAGCTTGAAGGGGAGATAGCCTCGCTCACGGCGCCAGGCGGCCGCCTGGCGCTTTCGGGGATCCTCGAGGATCAGGCCGACGAGGTCTGCCTTGCCTACGAGAAGGACTTCCGCATCGACGGCCGCGCCGTGCGCGAGGGCTGGGCGAGGATCGAGGCCACGCGCCGCTGAGTTTTTGCCCGCGCCATGGGCGCGGGCTTAATCAGGAACATTCAAGGCGCTATACTTTCCTGCTGGCTGGTTTTTTTTAGGATTTCAAGAAGAGGAGCTTCCGATGAACGCGATCAGGCCGCGCGAGCGCAGCGCCATAATCCAGTCCCTGAGGGCTGGCGTGACCCCCAGGGTAGGCCTCGAGCACATCCAGGTGGGGCGCGCCGAGGAGATCAAGGCGATGATCGAGGATCTCGACGGGATCTGCGACGGCGGAAGCTGCTTCCGCCTGGTCATCGGCGATTTCGGAGCTGGCAAGAGCTTCTTCCTGCAGCTGGTACGCTACATCGCGCTGCAGAAGAACATGGTGGTCATGAACGCCGACCTCTCCCCCGAGCGCAGGCTCTGCGCCACCGGCGGCCAGGCCCGCGCCCTCTACAAGGAGCTGGCGCGCAACCTCTCGACCCGCGCCCACCCCGAGGGCAACGCCATGGTGCCGCTCGTGGAGAAGTTCATCTCGGAGCAGCGCCGCGCCGCCCAGGCCTCGGGCCGCGACACCGGCGATGTAATCCGCGAGAAGCTCGACTCGCTCTCGGAGCTCGTCGACGGCTACGACTTCGCCGAGGCCATCTCCCAGTACTGGAAGGGCTACAGCGAGGGCGACGACGCCTTGAAGAACGCCGCGGTGCGCTACCTGCGCGGCGAGTACCAGACCCGCACCGACGCCAGGCGCGAGCTGGGGGTGCGCGCGATCGTGGACGACGGCAACGTCTACGACCACTTGAAGCTCCTTGCGCGCTTCGTCTGCCAGGCAGGCTACAAGGGGCTGCTCGTCAACCTCGACGAGATGGTCAACCTCTTCAAGCTGCCCTCCAAGACCGCGCGCAGCTCGAACTACGAGCAGATCCTGCGCATCCTCAACGACTGCCTGCAGGGCAGCGCCGAGTCGCTGGGATTCCTCATGGGCGGCACGCCCGAGTTCCTCATGGATCCGCGCAAGGGCCTGTACAGCTACGAGGCGCTGCACTCGCGCCTCTCGGAGAACACCTTCGCGCAGATAGCAGGCGTCGTCGACTACCACAGCCCGGTGCTGCTTTTGAAGAACCTCTCGCCTGAGGAGATCTTCGTGCTGCTTTGCAACATCCGCAACGTCTTCGCCTCAGGTGATCCGTCCAAGTACCTCGTGCCTGACGAGGCGCTCTCGGCCTTCCTCAAGCACTGCTCCGAGAAGATCGGCGACGCCTACTTCCGCACCCCGCGCAACACCATCAAGGCCTTCGTGGACCTGCTCTCGGTGCTCGAGCAGAACCCCGACCTCAAGTGGCAGTCGCTCATCGGCTCGCTCAACGTCACCATAGAAGGCTCGGGCGAGGAGCCCCTGGTCACCGCAGGCCCCGGCGCCAAGGGCGATGACGGCGGCGATGGCGGCGCAGGCGCTGCCGGCGATCCAGGCGACGACGAGCTTGCAACCTTCAAGCTTTAGGCGATGACTGACCAGGACAGCAGCGCGTTCTCGCTGCTTTCAGAGCCCCTTCAGCGGTGGGTCTTCAAGAAGGGGTGGGATGATCTGCTTCCGATCCAGAAGCAGGCCATCAGGCCCGTGATGGCCGGGAAGTCCGACATAATCATCTCCGCCTCGACGGCAAGCGGCAAGACCGAGGCGGCCTTCCTGCCCGCGCTCTCGGCCGTCTCCGGCAAGGGCGCGAGACCCGGGATCCGCATCCTCTACATCAGTCCCCTCAAGGCCCTCATCAACGACCAGTGCCGCCGCATCGAGGACATGGCCGAGGGCACCGGGCTGCCGGTCACCCCGTGGCACGGCGACATCAGCGCCGCCCGCAAGGACCGCTTGGCCGAGCACCCCGCCGGGGTGCTTCTCACCACCCCCGAGTCGCTCGAGTCGATGCTCATAAATCGCGCCGCCTGGCTCAAGACGGCGCTTTCAAACCTCTCCTGCTTCATCATCGACGAGTTCCACGCCTTCATGGGCACGCAGCGCGGCTACCAGCTCCAGTCCCAGCTGCACCGCATCGACAACATCTGCGGCCGCCTGGTGCCGCGCGTGGCGCTCTCGGCGACCTTCTCGGACTCCAAGGCCGCGCAGTCGTACCTGCGCCCCCAGGGCGGCGTGCCGTGCCTGGTCATCACAGGCGGCGAGCGCGGCGACCGCCTGGCAGTCCAGGTGCGCGGCTACGACGGCCCGATGTCGGATCCTCAAGAGGAGCAGCCATCAAGGCGACGCCGCAAGGGCGCACCCGCCGAGCCCTTGGGCGAGTACGCGGCAATCTCCGCGGACATCTTCAGGCTGATGCGCGGGACCACCAACCTCGTGTTCTGCAACTCGCGCATGCTCACCGAGAGCATCGCCACCGATCTCCAGCGCCTGTGCGCGCAAAACTTCGTGCCAAACGAGTTCTTCCCGCACCACGGCTCGCTCTCCCGCGAGATCCGCGAGAGCCTGGAGCAGCGCTTGATCGAGGGGCGGCTGCCCACCACGGCTGTCTGCACGGCGACCTTGGAGCTTGGCATCGACATCTCGGACGTGCACTCGATAGCCCAGATAGATCCGCCCCTCTCCGTGGCCTCGCTGCGCCAGCGCCTGGGGCGCTCGGGCAGGCGCGACCACCTGGCCGTGCTCAGGCTCTTCATACCCGAGCACACGGTCAAGACCGACAGCTTCTCAAGCTTCAACCTCTGCGAGAACACCTTCCTCTCATCGGCGATGATCGAGCTTCTGCTCAACCACTGGTACGAGCCGCCGCTTGAGCACGAATACGCCTTCTCAACGCTGCTGCAGCAGACGCTCTCGGTCATCGCCTCGCGCGGCAGCGCGTCGGCTCGGAACCTCTACGCGCTCTTGTGCAAGACCGGCCCCTTCAGCCTCTGCACTCCCGCGATCTTCGCGCAGTTCCTCCATGATCTCGGCGACTCGAACCTCATCACCCAGCTGGCCGACGGCACGCTCGCGCTCGGCACCGGAGGCGAGGACCTGCTCTCAAGCTGGAGCTTCTACTCGGCCTTCCAGACCCCCGACGAGTTCTCAATCGAGCATGACGGCAGGCTCATCGGCAGGGTGCCGGTCTCCCAGCCCCTGGAGCTTGGGATGACCTTCCTCTTTGCCGGGCGCGGCTGGAAGATCGTCTTTCTCTCAGACTCCCAGAAGATCATCGGGGTCAAGCCCTACCCGCACACCGCGCTGCCGCTTGTCATCGGCGGGGCCGGCGGGCGCATCCACGACAAGCTGCGCAGCACGATGTTCGCGCTCTACTGCGACGGCAGGATCCCCACGTTCCTAAACCGCGCGGCGCATTTGAACTTCGCGCGCGGGCTCGTCACCTTCCGCAAGTTCGACCTCGAGCACTGCCGCCTGATGCGGGCGCCCGACTCGCTTGAGATCTACCCCTGGAGGGGCGATCGGGTGATGCGCACGATGCAGCTGATGCTGCGCCGCAAGAGCTGCAAGTGCCGCCAGTACGGCTCGCACCTGCACCTGGACTTCACCTCCGAGGACACGCTGGCGCAGGCGGTGGCCTCTATTTTGGACGAGGGCGAGCTGGACGGCTGCGAGCTTGCAGGGCGCGTCGAGAACCTCGACACCGACAAGCACGACAAGTTCATCTCAACGCCGCTCAAACGCCTAAGCTACGCCTGGAGCAGCCTGGACATCAAAGGAGCGCTTGAGTGCTTCAAGGAGCTCTCGCGCGAGCTCAAGCTGCCGCCCTCACGCCCCGCCGTCCCGGTGGGCGGCGCCCCAGCGGCAAAGCTCGACCAGGACCGGCCTTAGCGACATTCCCCGCTTAGTGAGCGAGTACTCGACCTTGGGGGGCACCTGCGGGTACTCCTTGCGCGACACCAGCCCCTCTGCCTCAAGGCTCTTGAGCGCCGCGCTCAGCGTCCTGAAGGTGATGCCGCCCAGGTAGCGGCGCAGCTCGTTGAAGCGCACCACCCCGTGCCCCATCAGGCAGTAGAGGATGTGCAGACGGTACTTGCCTGAGATGAGCGACATCGTGTAGGCAAAGCCGGTCTCCCCTATGGCGTCCCCGCAGTCAAAGCCCGCGCCCAGCACGTCGTGCCCGCAGGGGCCGCCCCCGTGCCCGAGGCCTGCGGATCTCCCACCTGAATCATTGCAATCAGCCATTTGCTAAATTTTATCTTCTGTGTTTTGTGTTTAAAATCAATTTATATATACTTTATGATAGTACATATCACTAATGACAGTACTTGCAAGCACTGCATATAAATCCTAATTTCAATCCAGTCAAAAGGCAAACATCTGGAGGAAGGATCATGGAAACCATCGCAAAAGGAATGTCCTGCGGCCGTCACGGCTGCTCGATAGCCGATCACGCCGCGTCCCAGGCAAAGTCCGGCGCGCAAAAGGGCGGTGCCATTCGGATCGAGATGTTCTCGGACTTCATCTGCCCCTGGTGCCTGCTTGGCGCTTCCGAGCTTGACGATCTCGCCGGAAAGTACGAATTCACGGTCGAGCACAGGGGCATTGAGATCTTCCCGGATATCCCCAAGGACGGCATCAGGTTCGAGGACAGCCCGATGGCCGCGCACATGCCCGCCGCGCTTTTGAAGATCGCGAAGATCCGCGATCTCGGCATAAGCCATCCGCCGGTGCTCCCCAACACCCGCAACGCCATCCTCGCCGAGGCCTATGCCAAGGAGAACGGCAAGGCGCACGAGTACGCGTTTGCAATGTGGGATGCGATCTTCCGCAAGGGGATCAATGTCAGTTCTGAGAGCGAGGTTGGCAAAATCGTCGCGAAGATCGGGCTTGATCCTGCTAAAGTTCCCGAATACACCCGCGACGAGGCGCGCATAGCCAAGCTCGAGGATCTCGAGCGCATGTGCCGCGACACCGGCCGCGACGACGTCCCCAACTTCATCGTCAACGGCAGCTACTCGGTGGAAGGCTACGTCTCCGCCAAAAAGTGGGCGGGGATCTTCGACCAGATCCTGGGCGGGCAGCCGCAGGATTGAGCAATACAGTTTTTTTCACAAGAAAGAGGGCAATCATGTCTTACATCACTGAACTCAACAGCAGCAACTTCGATGATGAGGTCGTGCGCAGCGACCGCCCGGTGCTGGTGGACTTCTGGGCAACCTGGTGCGGCCCCTGCCGCATGGTCGGCCCGATCGTCGACGAACTGTCAGGCGAGATGAACAACGTCAGGTTCTGCAAGGTCAACGTCGACGAGGCCTCCGATCTGGCGGCCAAATTCGGCGTCATGAGCATCCCGACCCTTATAGTGTTCAAGGGCGGCGAGGCCGTGGCCCGCCAGGTCGGCGCGCTGGGCAAGGACGAGCTCAAGCAGTTCATCGAGAACGCCGCCAAGTAATTTCCAAGGCCACTCCTTGGATCTGCAAGGGGCTTGCGCCATGCGCAAGCCCCTTGTGCTTTTACAGCCGCCTTGTCAGATCCCCGCGTCCTCGAAGATCTCCCCCTCCACGGCGCAGACATCCCCAAGCCTCACGCTCCTGCCATCCTCCATCACTATCAGGCCCTCGGCCTCGTTAATGCGCCGGATCCTCCCGCGCACCGCCTCAAACCTGCCGCCGCCCTTGCGCTCGTCGGGCACGAAGACCGTAAGCTCAACCTCGCTTGAGGGCAGCCCGCGCTCCAAGAGGAAGGCCATGCGCTTGTCCATCGCCTCGAGATCCCCGTCGCTCAGGTTGCGCCGATCCTGCGTCAGCCGCTCGGTCTCGTCGATGGCCTCGTCAAAGCCAGACAGGGCGTCGAAGGGCATGAACTGCGCCGCCCTCTCGAGCATGCCCATGCGCGGGCGGACTTCAGACACGTGCCTTGGCATGTTGATGATGTCGCTGTAGTCCTCAGGACCCTTAGGACCTGAACTCATGCCCTGTGCCCTCCTATCTGCTTGTTGCGCTCAAGCGTGGTCGCGCCCTCCTCGAGATCGGCTCCCCGGAACACCGCGTTCTTGCCGTGGCGGATCTTGATGGCGAGCACGGCCTCCTGGACCTTGCGCTCCCGCTTGAGCATGCGCTCCTCGGCCTTGGCCCTGACCGCCTGCTCCTCGTAGGGCACAAAGAGATCAGTCTGCACCGGCTCGGGCGCGCCGCCCTCTGGCACCTCGTCCTCGCGCTCAAGCCCGATGGCCGCAAGGCTCAGGCGCCTTACGGTGAAAGAGTGGTCGGCTATCTTCTCAAACAACGAGGTGACCTTCCTCGTGATGATCCGCGTTGACGAAGTGCTGCGCCCGAAGGACACGGTGCCGCGGGCGTGGACCGGGATCGCCCTGCCCACGTAGTCGAGCCTCACCTTGCCGCGGTAGGCCGCGGCCTTGGCCTGATCCCTCAGGTTGCCCGCATCGTATCCTACGACCAGCACGGCCTTGGAGGCGACGTAGCCCTTGGAGACGAGGTCGAGCGATAGCTGCTCTGCCATCTCCCACACCGCAAGGCGCGCCTGATCGTAGGGGTAGGGGCGCTGCAGCACCTGGCCCACGCCCAGGCTCTTGCGGCGGGGCTTCAAGGCCTTGATGTCGGCCATGGTGGCGCCCTCCCAGCCCCAGGCGTGATCGATCAAAAGCTCGGCGTTCACGCCAAAGAGCGAGTAGAGCAGATCCTCGTTGTAAAAGCCGCCTGACAGCCCGGTCGAGCACCTGGCGACATCGCCCATGGTCTTGAGCCCAACTGAGGCGAGCCTCGCGGCGATGCCCGGACCCACCCTCCAGAAGTCCGTGATCGGCTCGTGGCGCCACATCAAGCGGCGGTAGGACATCTCGTCGAGCTCGGCGATGCGCACGCCATCGGCGTCGGCCTTCTTGTGCTTGGCCACGATGTCCATGGCGATCTTCGCAAGATAGAGGTTGGTGCCCACCCCGGCGGTCGCGGTGATCCCGGTGGTCGCGAGCACATCGCGCACCATGGTCATCGCCAGATCATGGGCGCTCATGCCGTAGGTGCGCAGGTAGGAGGTCGCGTCGATGAAGACCTCGTCTATCGAGTAGACGTCGAGATCCTCGGGGGCCACGTACTTGAGGTAGACCTGCACCACACGCGAGCTGTATTCGATGTACTTGCTCATCCTGGGCGTGGCGGCGATGAAGGAGACGGCATAGTCGGGGTGCTCTTGCAGCACGGCGTCAGACCAGGACTTGCCATGGATCCCGCCGCGGCAGCGCTGCGCGTTGATGGCCTTGACCTTCTCAAGCACCTCGAAGAGCCTGGGACGCGAGGGCACGCCGCGGGCCTTGAGCGAGGGGGAGACGGCAAGGCAGATGGTCTTGTCGGAGCGCGAGGTGTCGGCCACGACCAGGTTCGAGTCGAGCGGATCGATCCCGCGCTCCACGCACTCGACACTGGCGTAGAACGACTTGAGATCTATAGCTATGTATACGTGTCCTGAATCGTCCATTGCCCGTAAAGCTCCCTTCAACGTGTTTTAGTATACGTGAGTTGAGCAGTTTTGGCTATCGCAAATAGACCGATTTAGATTATGACCGCGTTTTACGCTTAATTATGCTTGTAATTTTGAACCCGAGCCGGCTTAGCTTGCATAGGCACGATCGGAGCGCATAAACGCAAAAAGCCGCAGCCCCTAAGGGCTGCGGCTTCTTTTGAATAGGATGCCTGGCAGTGACCTGCTCTCGCGCAGACGTACGCTGCACTACCATGGGCGCGGCCGTGTTTCACTTCTGTGTTCGGAATGGGAACAGG
>CACYPI010000028.1 GCA_902776275.1 uncultured Aeromonadales bacterium | reverse complement strand
GCATGGTTCCCGACGCGAGGAGGGCCGTCGCGCAGATAGAGGAGAAGCGCTACGCAAGGGAGCTTTTGGAGAACGAGCGCCTCGAGCACGTGTGGGCAGGAGGCATAGCCTTCTACGGCAAGATCTGCTCGGTTGTCATGAAAGACATGAGGGAGCCTGCTGCAGGCAAGAAAGGCTTGGGCGCTTTGACGAAGTAGCCAGGCCTGATTGTCACAACAAGGCCGTTTACTCCGTTGCAGCAGGAAAAGCTTTTAACTTACTTGCGCTTACCAATAATCATCCATGAAGCCTCAAAAAAAGCCCGGAGCCTTGGCTCCGGGCATTGGTCAAATCGGAAGGCGCACCGGCGCCTTCAGGATTGTCAGGCTAGCGCGGCCTTGAGCTGCTCGGTCCTGTCGGTCTTCTCCCAAGGGAACTCCTCGCGGCCGAAGTGGCCGTAGGTGGCGGTCTTGAGGTAGATGGGCCTCAAAAGGTCGAGCATCTTGATGAGGCCGTAGGGCCTCAGGTCGAAGACCTTGGGCACGGCGGCGGCGATCTTCTCGTCGCTGTACTTGCCGGTGCCGTAGGTGTTTACCGAGATGGAGACAGGCTGCGCTACGCCGATGGCGTAGGAGACCTGCAGCTCGCACCTCTTGGCAAGGCCTGCCGCGACGATGTTCTTTGCGACATAGCGTGCCGCGTAGGCGGCCGAGCGGTCGACCTTCGAGGGGTCCTTGCCCGAGAAGCACCCGCCGCCGTGGGCGGCGGCGCCGCCGTAGGTGTCGACGATGATCTTGCGTCCGGTGACGCCGCAGTCGCCCACCGGCCCGCCGATGACGAAGCGGCCGGTCGGGTTGATGAAGTACTTGGTGTTCTTGGTGAGGAACTTGGCCGGGATCACCTTCTTGATGATCTCTTCCATCACGCCCTCGTGTACGGTGTCCTGGGTCACGTTGGGATCGTGCTGGGTCGAGAGGACCACGGTGTCGATGCCGGCGATGGAGCCGTCGTCGTTGTAGACGAAGGTCACCTGGCTCTTGGCGTCGGGGCGCAGGAACGGGAGGATGTGCTTCTTGCGGCACTCGGCCTGCCTCTGCATGAGCATGTGCGCGTAGGTGATCGGGGCGGGCATGAGCACCGGGGTCTCGGTGCAGGCGTAGCCGAACATCAGGCCCTGGTCGCCGGCGCCCTGATCCTCGGGCAGCTCGCGCTCGACGCCCTGGTTGATGTCGGGCGACTGCTTGCCGATGGCGTTGATGAAGGCGCAGTAGCGGCCGTCAAACCCCACCTCAGAAGTGTTGTAGCCGATGTCGCACACGGTCTTGCGGACCCTGGCCTCGAGATCGACATGGGCGGATGATGAAATTTCCCCGGCGACCAGGATGAGCCCGGTCTTGACCAGCGTCTCGCATGCCACGTGGGCGTGCTTGTCCTGCTCCAGATAGGCATCGAGCACGGTGTCTGAAATCTGGTCTGCTATCTTGTCGGGGTGTCCCTCGGAAACTGATTCTGAAGTGAAAAGTCTAGACATTGCGTTCTCCAACTTTGGGCCGGCGCTCTAGCGGCATCCTGGCCGTGGTTCCTGCTTAATGTGCTGCGCCCTCGCGCATGTGGAATGATCGCGTCAAAAGAAATGGCGGGTCGCGCGGCTCTCTGCCGCGTGCACTTATTCTACCCCCCGCGTCAGGAGGTGGGAGAGCGGCGGCGCCTTGCATGATAAAAGTGCTCGACAGCGTGCCTTCAGGGGCTTTGAAGGCGCGGCTTCGGACGTGCCTTCCGTGCATGTGAACGCAAAGCGGCGCAAATTTTTGCGCCGCAGGCTTTGGCTTTGCAAAATCTCATTGATATTTCCAGAGACCGCTTAGCGCAAGGCGCGGCGGTGCAGGATACGGAAAATTTAACTTCAGGGAAAAATTAGAAGTCGCTCACGCATTGGAAATATTGAAAACGGTTGCGGAAAATCGTGTACTAGAATTGGAGCGAATAGATAAAAGAGGCTGGATAGCCTGTTTCATAAGATACATGAGGAGCAATCATGCGCTTTTTCATTGATACCGCCAACGTGGACGAGATCCGCAAGGCCAACGACATGGGCGTCATCTGCGGCGTCACCACTAACCCTTCCCTGATCGCCAAGGAAGGCCGCGATTACGCTGAGACCATCAAGGAGATCACCACTATCGTCGACGGCCCGATCAGCGGCGAAGTCAAGCCGACCACCCTCGACTACGACGGCATGGTCAAGGAAGCCCGCGAGATCGCGGCGATCCACCCGAACATGGTCGTGAAGATCCCCCTGACCGCGGAAGGCCTCAAGGCCTGCCACACCTGCGCCAAGGAAGGCATCAAGACCAACATGACCCTGGTCTTCTCGCCCAACCAGGCCCTGCTCGCCGCCCGCGCCGGCGCGACCTACGTCTCCCCGTTCATCGGCAGGCTCGATGACATCTCCGAGGACGGCCTCGAGCTCATCCGCACCATCGTCGACATGTTCCAGGTCAACGGCATCGACTCGCAGGTCATCTGCGCCTCGATCCGCAGCCCGTACCACGTGATGCAGTGCGCGCTGGCTGGCGCCGACATCGCCACCATCCCGTTCAAGGTCATCATGCAGATGGTCAAGCACCCGCTGACCGACCAGGGCATCAAGAAGTTCCAGGACGACTACAAGAAGGTCTTCGGCTGATGCGGAGGCCTCAGGCCCCGAGGACCTGATGAAGGCCCCCGTCCCGCGCCACGGCGCAGGGGCGGGGGCCGCCTTGGTGTTAAGATCCCGCTGCCGTGCTTTGCGCGGCCAAATACCAATTAATCAGGCAGTTTCAGGGACAGCATCATGAAGAAGTCAAAGGCCGTGGCGGTAGCCGCCATAGCCGTTGCGGCAGTGGCCGCGATCTGGGCAGGCGGGGTTCTCGCCTCGTCCATCTATGCCGAGCAGATCCTCAATGAGGGCTGCGCGCGCGTCACCAGCGCACTTGGGCAGAAGACCAAGGGCGGCATCATGCCGTTCTCCATCAAGGTTTCCTACAAGAAGTCAGAAGGCGGGTTCTTCTCCGAGAAGGGCGCATTCACCATCGAAAGCTCGCAGGGCAAGGGCATAGTGCTCGACGCCTCGACGAGCCATGGCTTCCTCTCCTTTGACACCGACGTGGATCTCATCCCGATCCTCAACAACTTGTTCGTCAAGAGCGGCGTGCTCGTGATGGCCAAGTCGCAGGCCGCGGCCGAGATCAAGGCAAGGCTCCTGCCTGCCTCAGGCTCCCTTTCCATGGACATGGGCGGGCAGTACTCGCGCGGCTACCTCGATGCGGCAAAGCTCCAGCCCCAGGGCCAGGAGATCAGCATCAAGGCCTCCGCCGCCGGGCTTGAGTCCGACAAGCCCAAGCTCTCAGGCCACGCCAAGGGCGTCATCGCCCCGGCCTTCAGGGCCGACAGGGTAAGCCTCACCGCCATCTCAGGCGGCAATGATGATCCAGGCAGCCTGCAAGCCTCGGTAAAGGGGCTTGACGTCAAGGGCCTGGGCGCCCTCGCCGCGGTGGACGACGCCTCGCTGAAGGTGGAGTCGGTGAAGTCCAAGAAGGATGCTGACTTCGACCTGAAGGTGGCGCTCGACCTCAAAGGATCTGCAGGCAGCGCCTCGCTCACAGGCGCAGTGGGCCCCTTCTCGCGTCAGAAGGCCATGCAGCGCGGCGCGGCGGTGAGCGACATCATCACCGAGCCCGGCGCGCTTGGCGCCTACTTCTCGCAGGGCGAGGGCTTCGCGCGCATCGACTCGCTCAAGGCCTCTGCCGACACCGACATGGGCTACGGGCGCATCGCCTTCAACGCGCAAGGCAATGGCAGCTTCAGCTACCGCACTGACGCGGGCCTCGAGCAGGGTTTCAGGAGCGTCAAGGGCAGCGCCGACCTGTCAGCGTCAGGCCTGTCCAAGGACGCCGAGCAGTGGCTCCAAGCCTTCGGCGGCAGCATGCTTGAGCGCACGGCGGACGGCTACAAGGCCCACATCGAGGCCCAAGACAATCGCATCAAGATCAACGGAAAAGTTTTGTAATTTATATCAGGAGTTTAGCTTATGTCAGACTACAGAGTGCTTGCCAACGCGCTTCGCGCGCTCAGCATGGACGGCGTCCAGAAGGCCAAGTCCGGCCACCCCGGCGCGCCCATGGGCATGGCCGATATGGCCGAGGCGCTTTGGCGCGGCTTCCTGCGCCACAACCCCAAGGATCCCAAGTGGCCCAACCGCGACCGCTTCGTGCTCTCCAACGGCCACGCCTCGATGCTGCTCTACTCCCTGCTGCACCTGACCGGCTACGATCTCTCGCTTGACGATCTCAAGAACTTCCGCCAGCTCGACTCCAAGACCCCGGGGCACCCGGAGTACGGCATCGTCCCGGGCGTCGAGACCACCACCGGCCCGCTGGGCATGGGCCTTGGCAACGCCGTGGGCATGGCCATCGCCGAGCGCATGCTCGCCTCGGAGTTCAACCGCGACGGCTTTGACATCGTCGACCACCACACCTACGTCTTCATGGGCGACGGCTGCCTGATGGAAGGCATCTCCCACGAAGCCTGCTCGCTTGCCGGCACCTTGGGCCTCAACAAGCTCATCTGCCTGTACGACTCCAACGGCATCTCGATCGACGGCGAGGTCAAGAACTGGTTTGCCGACGACACCGCCAAGCGCTTTGAGGGCTACCACTGGAACGTCATCAAGCTCAAGGACGGCAACGACGGCGCCGAGGTCCGCGAGGCCATCGCCAAGGCCCAGCAGGAGAAGGAGCGCCCGACCATCATCATCTGCCCGACCACCATCGGCTTCGGCTCGCCCAACAAGGGCGGCACCGCTGCCAGCCACGGCGCCCCGCTGGGCGACGAGGAGATCGCGCTGACCAAGAAGGCCCTGGGCTGGAACTACGGCCCGTTCGAGGTGCCCGAGGACATCCGCAAGCAGTGGGACGCCACCGCGCAGGGCGCGAAGATCGAGGGAGAGTGGAACGAGCTCTTCTCAAAGTACGAGCAGAAGTACCCCGAACTTGCCGCAGAGTTCAAGCGCCGCGTGCAGGGCATCCTGCCCGAGGGCTTCGACGCCAAGGCGCGTCAGTGGATCGATTCGCTCCAGAAGGCCCCGGATCCGAAGCTTGCCACCCGCAAGGCCTCGCAGGTCGCGTTGAACTGGCTCGGCGCCCAGCTGCCTGAGCTCGTCGGCGGCTCTGCCGATCTGGCCCCGTCCAACCTCACCTTCAACAAGGAGTCCAAGGACAACGGCCCGCACAACTTCGCAGGCAACTACTTCCACTGGGGCGTCCGCGAGTTCGGCATGAGCGCCGCGATGAACGGCATGCTGCTGCACGGCGGCTTCAGGCCCTATGGTGGCACCTTCCTCATCTTCTCGGACTACGCGCGCAACGCGCTGCGCATGGCCGCCTTGATGAAGATCCCGACCATGTTCGTGTTCACCCACGACTCCATCGGCGTCGGCGAGGACGGCCCTACGCACCAGCCGGTCGAGCAGGTGGCCTCGCTGCACCTGATCCCGGGCTTTGACACCTGGCGCCCGTGCGATCAGATAGAGACCGCCGTGGCCTGGGTGGCCGCGGTTGAGCGCAAGGACGGCCCTACCGCCCTCGTGCTGACCCGCCAGGGCCTCGAGCAGATGCCGCGTACCCAAAAGCAGGTCGAGGAGATCGGTTGTGGCGGCTACGTGCTCAAGGACTGCGACGGCGAGCCTGACCTCATCCTCATCGGCACCGGCTCCGAGGTCGCGCTGTGCGTCCACGCCGCCGAGAAGCTCTCCTCCGAGGGCAGGAAGGTTCGCGTGGTCTCGATGCCTTGCTCCGACGTGTTCGACCGCCAGGACAAGGGCTACCGCGACAGCGTGCTGCCTCCTTCGTGCCGCGCCCGCGTCGCGGTCGAGGCCGGCCGCTCCTCGCTGTGGTACAAGTACGTGGGCCTGGACGGCAAGACCGTCTGCATGGACCAGTTCGGCGCATCCGCCCCGGCGGCCAAGCTCTTTGAGCGCTACGGCTTCACCGTGGACAACGTGGTCGCAACTGCCAAGACCCTCCTGAAGTAAGCATCTGGAGGCGAAAGCCGGGCGGGGGCCGCGCCCCGCCCTGAAGAGGCCTTCCGCGCAAAGCGCGGGAGGCCTTTTGCGCCTATGGAAAAAATGCTCAAAAAACGCCCGCCGCGGCTTTAGCGGCGCCGTTTTGTGGGATAAAATTACGTTTGGCGCCGGGGCCTGCCCCGTGCGCGCGAGATTCATACACAACTGAGGAATAATCGAACTATGGCAATTCTGAAAATGGCCGACCTCGACCTTAAAGGCAAGCGCGTGCTGATCCGTTCCGATCTGAACGTGCCCATCAAGGACGGCAAGGTCGCTTCCGACAAGCGCATCATGGCCACCCTCCCGACCATCAAGCTGGCTTTGGAGAAGGGCGCCAAGGTGATGGTGATCTCCCACCTGGGCCGTCCGGAGGAAGGCGTTTTCAGCGAAGAGTTCTCCTTAAAGCCGGTTGCCGAGTACATCCAGGGCAAGCTGCCTTCCGTGAAGGTCCGCCTGGTCCCCAATGACGAGTACTTGAACGGCGTCGAGCCCAAGGACGGCGAGCTGCTGGTCCTTGAGAACTGCCGCTTCAACAAGGGCGAGAAGAAGAACAACGAGGAGCTGGCCAAGAAGTACGCCAAGCTCTGCGACGTGTTCGTGATGGATGCCTTCGGCACCGCCCACCGCGCCCAGGCCACCACCTACGGCGTGGCCCAGTTCGCCCCGGTCGCCTGCGCCGGTCCGCTGCTCGCCAATGAGCTCGAGGCCCTCGGCAAGGCCATGGAGCACCCGGCCCACCCGATGGTCGCCATCGTCGGCGGCTCGAAGGTCTCCACCAAGCTGACCGTCCTGAACAGCCTGCTCAAGGTCTGCGACCACCTGATCGTCGGCGGCGGCATCGCCAACACCTTCATGCTGGCCCAGGGCCACAAGATCGGCAAGTCCCTGGCCGAGCCGGATCTCGTCGAGGAGTCCAAGAAGATCATGGAGAAGGCCGGCATCCCCGAGTTCGTGGATGTGGTCGTCGGCAAGGAGTTCGATGAGAAGACCCCTGCCGTGACCAAGGACCTCAAGGACGTCGCCGACGATGACATGATCATGGACCTCGGCCCCAAGTCGATGGCCAATATCAACAAGGTGATCAAGGAAGCCAAGACCATCCTCTGGAACGGCCCGGTCGGCGTGTTCGAGTTCGATCAGTTCGCCTCCGGCACCAAGTCCATGGCCGAGGCCATCGCTTCCTCCGGCGCCTTCTCCGTTGCAGGCGGCGGCGACACCATCAACTCCATCCAGAAGTTCGGCGTCCAGGACAAGATCTCCTACATCTCCACCGGCGGCGGCGCCTTCCTCGAGTTCGTCGAGGGCAAGAAGCTTCCGGCTGTCGAGATCCTCGAGAAGCGCGCGGCTGAGTCCAAGTAAGCTGCGCTTGGCGCCCGCCTTGAGCGGGCGCCTTCGTCACAACCACAACTATTCCATAAACTTTCAGGAAAAAGGCAATAAATCAAATGACCAGAATTTCCGATGTCGTCAAGCCCGGCATTGTCACCGGCGAGAACCTCCAGAAGCTGTTCGCTGTGGCCAAGGAAAACGGCTACGCGTTCCCGGCTGTCAACTGCGTCGGCACCAACTCCATCAACGCCGTGCTCGAGGCTGCTGCCGAGGCCAAGTCCGCTGTGATCATCCAGTTCTCCAACGGCGGCGCCACCTTCATCGGCGGCAAGGGCCTGAAGCTTGATAAGCCCCAGGCTGTCGCCGTGCTGGGCTCGATCTCCGGCGCCCTCCATGCCCGCAACGTGGCCAAGTACTACGGCGTTCCGGTCGTCCTCCACACCGACCACTGCGCCAAGAAGCTGCTCCCCTGGGTCGACGGCCTGCTGGACGCTGACGAGGAGTACTTCAAGGAGCACGGCGAGCCGCTGTTCTCCTCCCACATGATCGACCTCTCCGTCGAGACCCTGAAGGACAACATCGACCTGTGCTGCAAGTACCTCGAGCGCATGTCCAAGATCGGCATGACCCTCGAGCTCGAGCTCGGCTGCACCGGCGGCGAGGAAGACGGCGTGGACAACTCCGACAAGGACGAGTCCGCCCTCTACACCCAGCCCCAGGATGTCTGCTACGCCTACGAGCGCCTGATGAAGATCTCCCCGAACTTCACCATCGCCGCCTCCTTCGGCAATGTCCACGGCGTGTACAAGCCGGGCAACGTCAAGCTGACCCCGACCATCCTGCGCGATTCGCAGAAGTACATCCACGACAAGCTCCACACTCCTTCCGAGAAGCCGGTCGACCTCGTCTTCCACGGCGGCTCGGGATCGGAGCCTGAGAAGATCAAGGAAGCCGTCTCCTACGGCGTCGTCAAGATGAACATCGACACCGACACCCAGTGGGCGACTTGGAACGGCATCCGCCAGTACGAGCAGAAGAACCACGACTACCTCCAGGGCCAGCTGGGCAACCCGACCGGCCCTGACGCCCCTAACAAGAAGTACTACGATCCGCGCGCCTGGCTGCGCGCCGGTGAAGTCTCCATGAAGGAGCGCGTCATCGAGGCCTTCAAGGAGCTCGGCTCCTACAACTCGCTCTAATCTTTGAGTGAATGAATAAAAGCCCGCGGTGGAAGCCGCGGGCTTTTTTCACATCGTGAGGGCGCCACGCCCCGCTGCTGCAAATTTGCGGTTTTGCGGGGCGCGGCGCTTTCTTTGGCAAAGAAGCATCATTATTGTGATGCAAATGTCATTTGGGTGCCAAAAGGGCGGGATCTCCATTCCTATAATTCGGATAATCGTTTCAGGCAAAGGTGGAGACCATGTACAAAGTCCTCAATTTCGGCTCGCTCAACATCGACTACGTCTACTCGATGGACCACATCATCAAGCCAGGCGAGACTGAGGCCGCGCACTCGCGCGGGATCTTCCCGGGCGGCAAGGGGCTCAACCAGTCTGTGTCCTTAGCCCGCGCAGGATCGGACACCTGGCACGCAGGCGCCCTGGGGCAGGGGGACAACTCGATCTTAACCGGCGTGCTGAAGGACGCCGGAGTCAAGCTCGACTACCTCAGGACCCACGATGTGCCCACCGGCCACACCGTGATCCAGGTTGATCCTTCGGGGCAGAACAGCATCATCCTCTTTGGCGGCGCCAACCGCTCGCTCAAGGACGATGAGGTAGAGGAGACCTTCAGCCACTTCGGAGCAGGCGATCTCCTCGTGCTGCAAAACGAGGTCAACGGCCTTGAGCGCATGATGAGGCTCGCCGCGCAGCGCGGCATGAAGACCGCATTCAACGTCTCCCCCTTCACGCCCGATCTGCTCGACCTGCCGCTCGACCTCTGCTCGGTGCTGCTCGTAAATGAGATCGAGGGCGGGGCGATCGCTGGCATGGATCCCTCATCGGATCCTGACAAGCTCATCGACGGGATCAGGCACCGCGTGCCGCAGTGCACCGTGGTGCTGACCCTGGGAACCCGCGGCTCGGTGCTCTCGATCCCAGGGCAGGATCTGCTCAAGTGCGGCTGCTGCAAGGTCAAGGCCGTGGACACCACAGGCTCGGGCGACACCTACACGGGCTTTTTGCTCACCATGCTCATGAAGGGCGAGGCTCCGCAGCGCGCGATGCACATCGCAGCGGCGGCCGCGGCCATCTCGGTGACCCGCCCGGGCGCGGCCTGCTCCATCCCCTCGCTCTCCGAGGTCATGGCAAGCGAGCTCATGCAGAAGGCCCCTGAGTTCAAGGGCTGAGGTTTTTAAAAGGCGCGGACGCGCCATAGGAGTTTTCATGAAGAAAATCGGCTGCCTCAATTCCGAGCTTTCCTACGTCATCGCCAAGCTCGGGCACTTCGACACCCTCACCATCGGCGACTGCGGGCTTCCCGTGCCCAAGGGGGTGCAGAGGATCGATCTTGCGGTGACCTACGGCGTGCCCTCGTTCGAGAGCGTCTTCAAGGTCGTGGACGCCGAGGCCAAGTTCCAGAAGGCGACCATCGCCTCCGAGGCCCGTCAGCAGAACCCGCAGTTCTACGAGATGATCATGAAGTGGGCGCGCGAGCGCGGCGTCAAGGTCGTGGAAGTGCCCCACGATGAGCTCAAGCGCCAGAGCGCGCAGTCGGTCGCCGTGGTGCGCACCGGCGAGTGCCACCCCTGGTGCAACGTGATCCTGGAGTCCAACGTCTCCTTCTGACTGAGGGATGAAGGTTGGGGTCCCAATCCCGCGCTCCGATGAGGCTCGACTACGCCGCGGCCCTCATCTCAAGGCTCCTGCCCGTGCCCTTCCTCATCCTCAACAAGGATGGGGCGGTCATCAAGGCCATGGGCCAGCAGAACAACACCTGGAACGTGCTGGTCACGGATCCGCCGTTCCTGCGCTCGCTCTTTGAGAGCGCGCGCAAGGACAAGATCTGCCTGGTCACCTCCGAGCGCCCCGTCTACTACGGCTGCGTCGAGGTGATGGACGGGGCGGCCGCGATCATAGGGCCCGTCACGCTCACGCGCACCGACAACTCTTTTGCCAAGCTCTACGCGCTGCGCCACCACGCCGAGAACACCGTGCTGATGCGGGCAGATCCCCCTGCGGTCGCCTCGGTGCTGCTCTTGATCCACGCCGAGGTTACCGGGGAGGCTTTGGCGCTCACTGACTTCCTCGACCGCTACTTCCTGACCGAGGACGCTTCAAGCGCCGGCTCCGGGGTCATCGAGGAGCATGTTGGCAAGGGCCGGCCCCACAACCCCGATGCCTTCGAGCGCCAGATCCGCGAGTCGATCGGGGAGGGCAGCTCCGAGGGGCTGCGCAAGGCCTTCGAGTCGCCCTATGCCTCGATGCGCGGCACGCTCTCGCGCGATCCGCTGCGCAACGCCAAGAACCTGGGCATCGTCGACGTGACCATCGCCACCCGCGCGGCCATCGATGCGGGCCTGGGCACTGAGGAGATGTACATAGTCTCAGACGCCTTCATCGCCGAAATAGAGGACTGCCGCTTCCCCGAGGAGGCAGCCTCGCTCGCCCGTGCCTGCGCTTACCGCTGCGCCCGCATGGTCGCGCGGCACTTAAGCGACGACGGGCCAGGGGCGGGATCGCTGCTTGCGGCCAAGGTGCGCGAGTACATTGACCGCCACATCGGCGAGTGCATCAGAGTGCAGGACATCGCCACGGAGCTTCGGATGAGCAGCGGGCACCTCATGCGCCTCTACCGCGCGCAGTCAGGCATGACGCTCGGGGAGGCGGTGCGGCAGCGGCGCGTCTACACCGCCAAGATGATGCTCAGGAGCCCCGATCCGCTGATCGCGAGCATCGCCACGATGCTGGGCTTCAGCTCGCAGAGCCACTTCGGCAGGGTGTTCCGCGAGGTGACCGGCATGACCCCGGCTCGCTACCGCCAGGCCCACATGGGCAGGTAGCCCAAATATCGCAGGCATGAAGAAGGCCGCCATGAGGCGGCCTTCATCGTCAATGCATCAAGCGCTTACTGCTTGTTGAAGGGATTGCCCTGCGAAGGCTGCTGCGGCGCGGCAGCAGGCTGCTGCCACTGTGGCGGGACTGCGCCGAAGCCCTGGGCTGGGGCGGCAGTGGCTGCGGGAGCGGCATTCTGCACCGCCGCGCCTTCGGGCATGCCGTACTTGTTCTGACCAGGGGTGGAGGGCATCAGGGTCAGGATGAAGGTGATCACGAAGAACAAGAAGGCCACGAAGCAGAGGACGAAGCCGATGATCATCATCGCACCGAAGCCTGCGGCGAGCGCGTCGCTGTACGAGCCGCTGGAGGCGGCGGCGGCGAACCCGCTTAAGACCATGATCACGCCGCCTATGATCCAGAAGGGGAGCTGCAGCCAGAAGAACAGCGATGAGTGGCCGGAGTCGTGCATCCTCCTGCACAGCACCGCGAAGGTGGGGATGATCGCGTAGAGACTCCACAGCCCGTAGATCAGGCTGCCGATGACCGGGATGATGACGCTGAGGATGACGGTCACGATGTTGGCGAAGAACAGGAAGAGCACGAACCACCAGTACTCGGACCTGCTGGCTCTGCCGCTGAACTGGAAGTACGCCTTTGTCAGAAGCTGGCGCTTGGCGCTTTCAAGAAAAGTCATTTGTGTCTCCTATCGTGGGGATTTGTTCTTATTACTAGGGATGTTTTGTCCCGTGAGGCTAATGTATGCACCCTATTGCATTCAAGTCAAGCCTTGGATTTGGCAAATGGAAGGGGCGGCAGATCAGGATGCGCCCCCGCCTTGGAAGGTCGTCCCGTACTGGTTCTCCCCGTCCTTTGAAGGGAGGATCAGTAGCACGAGCAGCATGATGAGCAGCAGCGCCGAGGCTGCGAGGAAGGCGAGGCCTGTTGCGAAGTTGGGATCGTCAAGGAGCTGCCACATCCCGGCCCCCGGGTTGTAGATGGCGAGGATGAGCGAGCGCGAGATGAAGAGCGCGGCCCCGATGGCCGTGAAGGCCGCGATGAGCAGGATGAGCATCGAGTGCCCGGAATCGTGGAGCCTCCTCGTGGCGCAGGCAAGGCAGGGCACGATGAGAAAGAGCGACCAGAAGTCTGGCAGCGCGCCGATCCCGCTGACCCACGCAATTACCCCAACTGCCATGTTGCTTGCAAGCACAAAGAGCATGAAGAGCCAGAACTCTGGGAGTCCGGCCCGGCCCCTGAAGTCCCAGTAGGCCCTGGTGGCAAGCTGCCTCTTTACGGTGTCAAGAAAGTCCATCAAGGCCTCCATCCAAAACGCGCACGAGTAAGGGCGGTGCGCTTCAAGGGCATCATACTTGGTTTGCTGCAATGAAAACCGCCCGGCAGTGCATGCGTCATGCATAAAGAAGGCGCCGCGTGCGGCGCCTTCTGCAAGCCCAGTGGGCTTAGTACTTCAGATCCTCACTTGAGGTTCTTCCTTAAGAAGTCATCGATCTTCTGGAAGGGGATGACATCGGTCTTGTAGTAGAGGTCGGTGTGCACGGCGCCTGGGATTATCAGGAGCTCCTTGTTGTCGCCCTTGAGCCTCTTGAAGGCGTCCTCGCCCATGTAGCGGGAGTGGGCCTTCTCGCCGTGGATTACCATCACCGCGTTGCGGATCCTGTCGATGTAGGTCAGAAGCGGGGTGTTCATGAACGAGATGGCCGAGGTCACTGCCCAGCCGCCGTTGGAGCCTAGCGAGCGCGGATGGTAGCCGAGCTTGGTCTTGTAGAAGGCGTGGTAGTCCTTCACGAACTGCGGCGCGTCGCCGGGCACCTTGTCGGGCACGCCGCCTGCCAGCGCGATCCTGCCCTCCCTTGCGTCCCTGGTGCGCTGGTCGGCGAGCTTGACCAGGTTGTCGTACCAGCCGTTCTCGTCGATCTTGTCGAAATAGCCGCGCGAGATGTTGCGGCTCATGTCGTACATGGTCGAGACGATCGTGGCCTTGATGCGCGGATCTGAGGCCGCGGCGTTCAGGGCCATGCCGCCCCAGCCGCAGATCCCGATGATGCCTATCCTGCCGTGATCCACATCGTCGCGGGTCTCTAGGTAGTCCACGGCCGCCGAGAAGTCCTCGGTGTTGATGTCCGGGGAGGCGACGTCGCGCGGCTGCCCGCCGCTCTCGCCGGTGAACGAGGGGTCGAACGCGATGGCGAGGTACCCGCGCTCTGCCATGGTCTGGGCGTAGAGCCCCGACACCTGCTCCTTGACTGCGCCGAAGGGGCCGCTGACGGCCAGCGCCGGCAGGCTGCCCTTCGCCCCCTTGGGCTTGAAGAGATCGGCTGCCAGGGTGATCCCGAAGCGGTTTATGAACACGACCTTTGAGTGGTCGACCTTCGGGCTCTGCTTGAACACCTTGTCCCACTTGTCCGTGAGCTTGAGGTGCTCAGGCTCGGGCCTTGTGATGAAACCGGGGTTTTCCGCGGCGGATGCGCCGGCGGAGATGGCCGCGGCAGCGGCCGGGAGCAGAATGGCGTACTTTAGCGTCTTGAACATGGTGCCTCCAATGCAGGGAAATGATGTAATCAATTTCTGCATAATATAATCGATATTATGCAATCTTGCTATGTCGATTTAGAAAAATCCGGCCGCAATCTTGAATGCAAGTTTGGGGGAGGGGAGCTTCGATCGCATGTTGCGAATTTGCGGAATAAGCCGCCGCTCCTTGTGCCGCAATGGTTCCATCAGAAAGAAAAAGGGGCGGGGCAGTGCCAGCCTGGCTGACAAGTTCAAATATCAATTATCTGAAGTCTAAGAACAATATCTGAAATGCCTGTTCGCGTCTGCGGATAGTCTGCAAATGCGGCCGCAAAATCCAGCGCAAAAGCGTTTTGCACGAATTGCGATTCAAATAACAAAAGAACCGTCAGTCATGTCATTTGAATGTCATAAATGTCATGCATGTGCCATCAGCGGTCCTTGCCAATGCCTAAGATAACCATAGCTGGTTTACAGCAGGGGCGGCCTTGAGAATGCGCCCCCAATACAAGCAAACATGAATGGAGATTCAATAATGAAGCTGAACAAGTTCTGCGCCTTATCCGCCATGGCCATTGCCGCGGCCGCTTTCACCGCATCTGCAGCCTTTGGCGCCGACGCCCCCAAGCGCCTGACCGGCGGCGGGTCGAACATCATGTACATCATCACCCCGTCCCACTCCAACCCGTTCTTCAAGACCGAGGCCGAGGTCGCCGCGGCCACTGCCAAGAAGCTGGGCTACGAGGTCAAGGCCGTCTCCCACGACGACAGCCCGGTCAAGCAGTCCGAGCTCTTCGAGACCGCCATCTCCGACAAGGCTGCCGCGATCATCTGCGACAACGCCGGCGCTGACGCCACCGTCGCCGCCGTCAAGCGCGCCTACGACAACAACATCCCGACCTTCCTGATTGACCGCGAGATCAACGAGCAGGGCATCGCCCAGGCGCAGATCGTCGCCAACAACTACCAGGGCGCCAAGGGCTCTGCCGAGGTCTTCGTCGAGGCCATGGGCGAGGAGGGCGAGTACGCCGAGCTCCTGGGCCTCGAGTCCGATACCAACGCCAAGACCCGTTCGACCGCCTTCCACGAGGTCATCGACCAGTACCCTGACATGAAGATGGTCGCCCAGCAGACCGCCAACTGGGATCAGAACCTGGCCTATCAGAAGATGGAGACCATCCTGAACTCCCACCCGAACCTCAAGGGCGTGATCTCCGGCAATGACAACATGGCCGTCGGCGCTGCCGCCGCCATCAAGGCCGCCGGCAAGACCCTCAAGATCATCGGCGTCGATGGCTCGAACGATGCCCGCGACGAGATCAAGGCCGGCAACATGACCTCCACCGCGATGCAGCCTGCGGCCCTCATCGCCCAGACCGCCGTCGAGCAGGCCGACAAGTACCTTAAGACCGGCGCTACCGGCAAGCCTGAGAAGCAGCTCATCGATTGCGTGATCATCACCAAGAAGAACGCCGACAAGCTCAACAACTTCTCTTACTCCAAGTAACCCACAAAGCGCGGCGCCGCTTGCGGCGCCGCATTCCCAAGCGCATTTCCAACACGGCCGCGAGCGCGGCACGGGGGGGATCTGACGCTTTGGACAGGAGATTCACACATGGCAAGCAAGAAACTCATAGCAGGTGCGGTGGTGGCCGCCGCGGCGCTCGCTTACGTCTTCGGGTCGGCCACCTATGTCGAGGAGGGCAAGGAGGCCGAGCTCACAGGCCAGGTCGCCTTCAACTCCGACGAGGTGGTCAAGGACTTCTGGAAAAACAAGGCCGATGCATACTTCTCGAGCAAGGCGGTCGACACCGCGCAGCTAATCAAGGAGTCGGGCGGCGACTTCACCACGGTCGCAAAGAAGTACGGCCGCTACTCGATGGGCGACAAGGGCGCGCTCTCGTTCATCGTCAAGGGCATCGGGACCATCAGCAAGGCCAAGGTGCGCGACAAGGGCTCAGGGTACCTCGAGCTCACTGAGGATGGCATCGACCCTTCTGCCAACACCATAAGGCTGCAAATAGGCCCGGTGTACAAGGGCATGGCCGTGCGCGACTCGATAAGCCTCATCAAGTTCGATGACTTCAAGAACCAGGAGCAGTGGGCAGCCGTCTCGGTCGCCTTCTTCAAGCTGGTCTCCGAGAAGGTCGTCGCCCCGGTTAAGGCCTCATTCAAGGAAGGCGCCAAGGTCGAGTACACCGGCTGCTTCACCGTCAGCGACGTCGATCCCTCGCGCCTTGACATAGTTCCGGTTTCGCTCAAGGTTTCGGAGCAGTGACATGGCTGAGACATTAAACGACATAGTGCTGCACGCCGAGAAGATCGACAAGATCTACCCGGGCACCAAGGCGCTCGACCAGGTGTCGTTCGACATCAGGCGCGGCAAGGTGAACGTGCTCATCGGCGAGAACGGCGCAGGCAAGTCCACGCTGATGCGCATCATCGCCGGCATCGAGAAGCCCTCGTCGGGCAAGCTCTACCTCGAAGGCAGGGAGGTGAGCTTCAACTCCACCGTGGACGCCAGGAAGGAAGGCATCGCGATCATCCACCAGGAGCTGTGCCTGTTCCCCAACCTCACGGTCTTCCAGAACCTCTTCATGTCCGCTGAGCACACCAAGCACGGCGTGCTCCAGGACAACGAGCACCGCGAGCTTGCAAAGAAGGTGCTCGCAAGGCTCGAATACCCCATCGACCCTGACACCAAGGTCGGCGACCTGCGCGTGGGCCAGCAGCAGATGATCGAGATCGCGCGCAACCTGCTCATCCCCAACCTCAAGATCCTGATCATGGACGAGCCAACCTCCTCGCTCTCCGAGCAGGAAGTTGACGTGCTCTTCCACATCATGCGCGAGCTGACCGCATCGGGGATCTCGATCGTCTACATCTCCCACCGCCTCGAGGAGCTCATGCGCATCGGCGACTACCTGACCATCTTCCGCGACGGCAGGCTCGTGGCGCAGGATGAGACCAAGAACGTCGACCTCGCCTGGATCGTCCGCAACATGATAGGCAAGGGCAAGAACTACCCCAAGCGCAAGACCCAGGTCGACTGGAGCTCGCGCGAGAAGGTGCTCGAGGTCAAGGATCTCTGCCTGCCCAAGCCCGGCGGCGGATACCTGCTCGACCACGTCTCCTTCTACCTGCGCAAGGGCGAGGTGCTCGGCCTCTACGGCCTGCTCGGCGCCGGGCGCACCGAGGTGTTCGAGTGCATCATGGGCCTGCGCCCGCTGCACACCGGCACCATCATCAAGGGCGGCAAGGTTTTGAAGATAGGTGAGCTGTACGAGATGATCGACCAGGGCTTCGCCCTGCTGCCGGAGGACCGCCAGCGCGACGGCCTCGTCCAGCCGATGAACATCGAGCAGAACATCGCCCTGACCAACATCGGGCACTACACGAACAAGCTGGGCCTCATAAGCGACAAGGCCGAGGACGCGGCGGTGGACGAGATGATCAAGGACGTGACCATCAAGGTCGCCGATAAGAAGCTGCCGATCCTCTCGCTCTCAGGCGGCAACCAGCAGAAGTGCGTGTTCGCCAAGGGCGCGCTCACCAAGCCTGACATCATGCTGCTCGACGAGCCGTCGCGCGGCATCGACATCGGCGCCAAGACCGAGATGTTCCAGCTCATCTACCAGTACGCGGAGCGCGGCGTCTCGCTCATAGTCGTCTCCTCGGAGCTTGAGGAGATCACGGCCATCGCCGATCGCGTCATCGTGCTGTCCAGCGGCGTCAAGACCGCCGAGTTCACAGGCGCTGACATCACCCAGCAGAACCTCGTCGAGGCCTCGTACAAGGGCCACCGCAAGAACTGATCCACGGAGTTACGGATTATGAACAAGAACAACCTGATAATGACACTGCTCAAAGGCCGCACGCTCATCGTGCTCGGCCTGCTGGTGATCTTCTTCGCCTTCGCCAGCGAATCCTTCCTCACCACCTCATCGCTGCTGCTCATCTCAAAGCACGTGGCGCTCTACGGCATCCTCGGCATAGGCATGACCTACGTCCTGGTCACCGGCGGCATCGACCTGTCGGTGGGCTCGGTGGCCGGCGTCGCCGGCATGGTCGCGGGCTTCCTAATCAACAAGGGCTTCACGATCTTCGGGACGACCATCTACTTCTCCGTGCCCTCCATCGTGCTCATCGCGATGGTCATCGGCCTCATCATCGGCTTCGTGAACGGCATCGTGATCACCAAGTTCGCCGTGGCGCCCTTCATCGCCACGCTGGGCATGATGTACATCGGCCGCGGCTTTGCAAACCTCATTTCAAACGGCGCCACCTTCCCGAACCTCGTTGGCAACAAGGCCCTCGGGAACACCGGCTTTGAGATCTTCGGGCGCGACGTCATGAACTTCCCGGTCGCCGTGATCATCCTCATCGTCATCGCGTTCATCGCCGCCATCGTGCTGCGCAAGACCCCGTTCGGCTGGCACATCCTGGCCATCGGCGGCAACGGCCGCGCGGCCAAGCTCTCCGGCGTCAGGGTCGACCATGACACCATCTGCGTCTACATGTTCTCCGGCGTGTGCGCCGCGATCGTCGGCATCATCGCCACCTCGCAGCTGGTCGCCTCCCACCCGATGACCGGCAACACCTGGGAAATGAACGCCATCGCCGCGGCAGTGCTCGGCGGCACCTCGCTGATGGGCGGTGTCGGCACGATCGTAGGCACCGTCATCGGCGCCTTCATCATCGGCGTCATCACCGACGGCATGGTGATGTGCGGCGTGTCCGAGTTCTGGCAGATGGTCATCAAGGGCCTCGTCATCGTGCTCGCCGTCATCATCGACCAGTACCAGCGCGACCTCCAGGCCCGCATGGCGCTCCAGGCTCGCAACGAGAACAAGTAAAAGGACTAAAGCGTACACAGGATAAAGGAGAGGCCCGCCCGGGGCGGGCCTGAAAAATGAATCATGGCAACAAAACACGTGAAACTGGGCTTCGTGCCCACCCGCAGGAGCGTCTTCTCCGCCCCTGACGCGCTCAAGTACCGCGACCTCACCGCAAAGCGCCTGACCGAGCTTGGCATCGACTTCGTGGACATCAAGGACATCAACCCCGAGGGGCTGCTCTTTGCCGACGAGGACGTCAGGAAGATCGCCGACAAGTTCCGCCGCGAGGGCGTGGACGGGATCATGCTCGCCCACTGCAACTTCGGCACCGAGTACGTCTGCGCCAGGCTTGCCAAGGACCTGGGCCTCCCGGTCCTGGTCTGGGGCCCCCTGGACGAGCGCCCGCTGCCCAACGGCGTGAGGCTGCGCGACAGCCAGTGCGGGTTGTTTGCAACCGGCAAGGTGCTGCGCCGCTTCCGCGTGCCGTTCACCTACCTCACCAACTGCCGCCTGAGCGATCCGGTGTTCGAGCGCGGCGTGAAGGACTTCCTGGCCGTCTGCAACGTCGTCAAGACCTTCAGGCACATGCGCATCTTGCAGATGGGCCCGCGCCCGTTCGACTTCTGGTCGACGATGTGCAACGAGGGCGAGCTGCTTGAGAAGTTCAACATCCAGCTCTCCCCGGTGCCGCTCTCCGAGGTCGTGCTGCTCACCAAGAAGATCATGGCCGAAAACGGCGCGCAGGAGCAGATCAAGTTCCTGCAGGAGAACACCGTGGTCAAGGTCACGCCCGACCACCTGAAGACCATCGCGGCCCTGGCCGAGGCCATGAAGAGGCTTCTTGAGAAATACGGCTGCCAGGCCGGCGCGATCCAGTGCTGGACGGCGCTGCAGGACGAGCTTGGGATCATGCCTTGCGCGGCCAACGCCATATTAAACGACATGGGCTACCCGATCGTCTGCGAGACCGACATCCACGGCGCCATCACCGCGCTTTTGGCCGAGGCTGCGACCATGGACGGCTCGCGCAGCTTCTTCGCCGACTGGACGGTGCGCCTTGCAGATGCCGACAACATCGAGCTTCTGCAGCACTGCGGCCCGTGGCCTTACTCGATCCTCTCCAAGAAGCCCGAGCTCACCTGCCCCATAGCCTTCAAGGACGAGGGCGCGCTCTCGGCCGAGGCCAGGCACGGCGACAAGCTCACGCTGATGCGCTTCGATGGCGACAACGGCGAGTACTCGCTGCTCCTGGGCAACGCCCAGAGCGCCGACGGACCGCACATCCTGGGCACCTACATGTGGGTCAAGGTGCAGAACATCAAGCGCCTTGAGGAGAAGATCGTCACCGGCCCGTACATCCACCACTGCGTCGGCGTCTACAAGGACGTCGTGCCGGTCATGTACGAGGCCTGCAAGTACATGGGCGTCAAGCCCGACCTCTACGATCCGATCGAAGAGGACGTCAAGGCATACCTGAGGGGGGAATAGCATGGCCGAACTCAATCTCAAGAAGCTCTGCTGGAAGCTCAGGGAGAACCTCCTGGACATCATCATGAGCGGCAAGGGCGGCCACATCGGGGGCGACATGTCGGTGGTCGAGGCGCTCGTGGAGATCTACTTCCGCCAGATGGACGTGACCCCGGAGAACTTCGCCTCGGGCGATCACGACCACTTCGTGATGTCCAAGGGCCACAGCGTCGAGGCGCTCTACGCGGTGCTGGCGCAGAAGGGATTCTTCCCGCTTGGCGAGGTGCTTGAGAAGTTCTCGCGCTTCGGCTCGCCCTTCATCGGGCACCCGAACAACAAGCTGCCGGGCATCGAGATGAACTCGGGCGCCCTGGGCCACGGACTTCCGGTCGCGGTCGGCATGGCGATCGCCGAGCGCATGAACAGCTCGGCCCACCGCGTCTACGTGGTGATGGGCGATGGCGAGCAGGCCGAGGGTTCGGTGTGGGAGGGCGCCATGGCAGGCGCCAACTACCGCCTCGACAACCTCTGCGCGCTCGTGGACCGCAACCACCTGCAGATCTCGGGCAACACCGAGGACGTGATGGCCCTGGGAGACCTGCATGGCAAGTGGGCGAGCTTCGGCTGGCACGTCATCGACGTTGCGGACGGCAATGATCTTGCCGAGCTGCACAGCGCCTTCGAGGAGGCGCGCGTGGTCAAGGGCAAGCCCACCGTGATCATCTCCAACTCGATCAAGGGCAAGGGCTCGAAGATCATGGAGAACAAGGCCTCCTGGCACCACCACCTCCCCACGCAGGAGGAGTACAGAGAGATCATGGCCGACCTCAAGGCAGCAGAGGAGAACGCATAAATGTCCAAGAACATTGCAAACAAGCAGATGATCTGCAACGTGCTGATGGAAGCGGCCGCGAACGACCGCGACATCGTGGTGCTCTGCTCGGACTCGAGGGGCTCGGCCAGCGCCACCCCCTTCTTTGAGAAGTTTCCTTCCCAGAGCGTCGAGGTCGGCATCGCCGAGCAGGACCTAGTCGGGATCAGCGCGGGCATGGCCCGCGTGGGCAAGCGCCCCTTCCCGATGTCCCCGGCCTGCTTCATCACTGCCCGCTCCTACGAGCAGTGCAAGGTCGACGTGGCTTACTCGCACACCAATGTCAAGCTCATCGGCATCTCAGGCGGCGTGAGCTACGGCGCCCTGGGCATGTCCCACCACAGCGCCCAGGACATCGCCTGCATGACCTCGATCCCCGGCATGAGGGTCTACCTGCCCTCCGACTGCTGGCAGACTCGCAAGCTCATGGAAGTCATGGTCAAGGACAACGAGCCTGCCTACATCCGCGTGGGCCGCAACGCCGTCGATCCGGTCTACTCCGAGGACGACTGCCCATTTGAGATGGACAAGGCCACCTTCATCGCCGAGGGCACGGACGTCGCCATCATCGCCTGCGGCGAGATGGTGCTCTATGCAAAGCAGGCAGGCGAGATCCTAAGGCAAAAGGGCATCAGCGCCAGCGTCGTCGACATGTACTGCCTAAAGCCTCTGGACGAGGACGCCATCGTCAAGGCCGCGCAGAACGCCCGCGCCGTCGTGACCGTCGAGGAGCACTCCCCGTTCGGCGGGCTGGGCTCGGAGGTTGCGCGCGTGCTCGGTGAGAAGTGCCCGCGCAAGATGGCGGTGATGTCGCTGCCTGACGCGCCGGTGATCACCGGCACCTCCAAGGAGGTCTTCGCGTACTATGGCCTCACCGGCGAGGGCATCGCCAAGAAGGCGGAGGGGCTGCTCAATGGCTGAAGGCCCCCTCATCCTGGGCATCGACCAGAGCACCCAGGGCACCAAGGCGCTGCTCTTTGACGAGAAGGGCCGCCTGGTGGCCAAGGCCTCGCTGCCCCACCGCCAGATAGTCGACTCCCGCGGCTACGTCGAGCACGACCTGAAGGAGATCCGTAAGAACGTCTGCAAGGCGGTCTCCCAGGCCGTGGGGCAGGATCCCTCATACGAGGGGCGCATAGCCTGCGCCGGGCTCTCGGTGCAGCGCGAGACCGTGGCCGCGTGGCGGCGCTCGGACCTCGAGCCCGTGCACAACGCCATCGTCTGGCAGTGCGGCAGGGCGCACGAGATCGTAAAGCGCGGCGAGGTCTCGTCGCAGAAGGATCTCGTGCGCAGCCGCACCGGGCTTGAGCTCTCCGAGTACTTCTCGGCACCCAAGCTCTGCTGGATGGCCGAGAACGTGCCTGCGTTCAACGAGGAGGCGCGAAAGGGCAACCTGCGCGTTGGCAACATCGACGCCTACCTGCTCTCGTGGCTGTGCGGCGACGAGGCCTTCGCGACCGAGCCCTCGGACGCCTCGCGCACCGAGCTCATGGACCTCAGGTCACAAGAGTGGGATGCGGATCTCTGCGCGCTCTTCAAGGTGCCTTCTTCGGCGCTGCCGCCGATCCGCGACACCGACAGCCTCTTTGGCATGACGGACTTCCGCGGGGCGCTCTCTCGCAGGATCCCGCTTCACGCCTGCGTGGGCGACTCGCAGGGCGCGCTTTTCGGGCACGGCTGTCTTGAGGCAGGCGGCATGAAGGCGACCTACGGCACCGGGTCATCGGTGATGATGAACGCAGGGTTCGAGGTTCCCAATGTCCCGCACGGCATAGTCGCCTCGGCAGGCTGGAGGCGCCAGGGCGGCAAGGCCGTGTTCGTGCTCGAGGGCAACATCAACTACTCGGCTGCGATCATCACCTACCTCAAGGACTCCCTGGGGATCATCAAGTCCCCATCGGAGACTGAGGCGCTGGCGCGCGCGGCCAACCCCGCCGACCGCTGCTACTGGGTCCCGGCCTTCTCGGGCCTGGGCGCCCCGTGGTTTAACGGCGAGGCACGCGGCATGATCACCGGCATGAGCAGGCTCACCGGCAGGGCCGAGGTAGTGCGCGCCGCGCTCGACTCCATCGCCTACCAGGTCTCCGACCTCGTGGGGCTGGAGCTTGAGGCCTCGGGCGCCTCGAATGCGTCCTTGCACGCCGACGGCGGCGCCACCGCCAACGGCTACCTGATGCAGAAACAGTCCGATCTCCTGGGGATCCCGGTCACGGTGCCGCCTGACGCCGAGCTCTCGGGAAAGGGCGCGGCGATGCTCGCAGGCATCGCCCAGGGCGTTTGCCCCGAGGAGGCGCTCATCGAGGATCCTGCCGAGTGCCGCTCCTACAAGCCGCAGATTGGCAACGAGGAGCGCGCAAGGCTCGAGGAGGGCTGGCATAAGGCGGTCAAAGCCGCCATAGCCCTGGGCTCGTAATCAAAAACTTCATGTAAGGCTCCCAAAAGTCTTGCCATGCGTGCGGCAGCCCCTTGCGGACTGCCGCTTTTTTGCGCGCGGGGCAGGGGATGGCTGGCCGGGCCTTCTGCAAAATGAAGCGCAAACAAAACGGAGGCGCCTGAGGCGCCCCCGCATTCCCGTCAAGCCAAGCCTTATGACGAGGACCTCGACTTGAGCGAGGAGAGCACGCTCGAAAGCGAGCTCAAGGCGCCCGAGTTGTTGGCCATGAGGGTGTCGAGGTTCGAGTACTTCTTCGTGATCATGGCCTGGTAGGCCTCGATCGTCTCAGAGTCCTTGGTCTGCTGCTCCTCGATGTCCGCCTTCTCGGTGTTGAGCCTCTGGGTTCTCTGGTCGAGGATCCCCGAGCTCTCGGTGTATGAGTCGAGGTAGGAGTCCATCTTGGTGAGCAGGCCGTCGGAGCTGTTGGTGAACATGTCGTTCACGGCGTTGGGGTTGCTCTCCATGGCCTTGCTGAAGTCCGAGGAGCTGAAGCTCAGCGTGCCGTCCTTGTTGAAGGTCAGTCCCATGTCGAATATGGTCATGCCGCCCTCGGACTTCGAGAAGCGGGTGATCATGTTCTGCAGCTGGCTCATGACCGAGGTGACCGAGGAGTCGCCGGCGAGGTCGCCGCCGTCCTCGTTGGAGGCGCCGTTGGTGTAGGTGTTGCTCTTTGACAGCGCGGTCAGCGAGCTGACCATGGTGTTGTAGGCGTTCACGAAGTTCTGCATCTTCGTGGCCGAGGAGCTCGGGTCGGTGGCGACGTTGACCGAGTAGGTCTTCACCGTCTTGTCGTCCGAGCCGTCGGCGGCCGAACCCTTTATGGTCGTGGTGTTGGTATCGCTGCTCGATGCCGCCTCGGAGGTCTGGTAGACCTCGATGTTGAGGCCGGCGACCACGTTGTCGAACTTGTTCGATGAGGAGCGCAGCTCCTCTCCGTCGACCTGGATCACCGCATCCCGGGCGGCCGTGTGGGTCCAGCCGTTCGCGGCGTAGTCGGAAGGATCCATCGCAAGCGAGCTTAAGCTGTCGCGGCCGGAGGCCGTGGAGCTGTTCGCTGCCGAGGAGGTTACCTTGATGGCGCTTGCCGAGTCGCCGGTGGTGCCGCCTGAGAGCGAGAACGTGTAGCCTGAGGAGGTCTTGACCAGGGAGGCCGAGACGCCGTAGGCGTTCTGGTTGATCTTCTTGCGGATGCTCTCAAGGCTCTCGCCGTCTGCAACGTCGACGGAGAAGGTCTTGTTGTCGCCCAGGTCGAAGGTGAGGGTGCCGGCCTCGAACTTGTTGTTGAAGCCGTCGGCAGTCGCGAACTTCTTGGTGTCCTTCTCGGCCTTGGCCAGCTGGGTCACGGCCAGGTCGAAGTTCGTGTTGCCCACGCCGTTTGCGGCGGTGACGCTGAAAATCTGGTTCGATGACGACTGGGTGGTCGTGATCTTGTGGACGTTGAAGGCCTCGGTGTCGTTGGTGATCGAGGTGATGGCGCTTTGGAACGTCGACAGCGCGCTCTTGAACGAGGCCACGCCCGACAGCTCGATGGTGTTTGCGTTCGCCCTGGCGGTGGTCTGCCTGGTTACCTGCCTCTTCTTGAGGCTTACGAGCTGATCAACGATTGAACTGAAGTCGTTGCCTGACGCAACACCCATCGAAGTGATTGTCGATGCCATCTTCTCACCCCCATGGCGATGCGGAGCACCCGCAGCGCCTTTATCCATTTCTACTCTTTTATCGGCGGCCGGGGCGTTTCCCTTTAGGCATATTTTGCCGTTTTTGCCGCATGATTCACTACATTTATAATGCAATTGGCGTGCCATTGTCGCAAAAGCGCGCACGGCCGCGGCAGGGACGACGAAGGGGCGCCCGGCGCCCCTTCAAGCAAAAAAATCTTTTAAAAGGCCGCTGCCTGTTGTCAGTCCTCAAGCAGGAGCTTGTGGATGCGCACCAGGGCGTCGGGGGCGTCCTTGGCGTCGAGCAGGAAGCAGAGATTGTGGTTTGAGGCGCCAAAGCAGATCATCTTGACGTTGCAGCCGTCTATGGCCGAGAGCGCCTTGGAGGTGAGGCCCGGAACCTCCGACATGCGGTTGCCGATTATGGCAACAAGCGACAGCCCGGACTCGACCTTGACGTGGCAGAAGCCGCGCAGCTCGTCGAGCATGTCCTCGGGGATCGCGCTGGCAAGGCCGGAGGTGCTGGTGCCGGCGTCGAGCGTAATGGCGATGGAGACCTCGGAAGTTGTCACCAGGTCGACCGAGCGCTTGTGCCTGGCGAAGATCTCGAACACGCGCGCGAGGAAGCCCGAGGCACCGACCATCTTGGGGGAGGAGAGCACGATGAGGCTCTGGTTCTTGCGCAGCGCCACGGCCCTGAAGGGAGGGTGGGACTCGGTCTGCGGGCGCACCCAGGTGCCGCCCTTCTCCGGCTCGCGGCTTGAGCCGACGTAGACCGGGATCCCGCGGCGCACCGCCGGGATCAGGGTGGACGGGTGGAGGATCTTGGCTCCGAATGTGGCCATCTCGGCGGCCTCCAGATAGGTGAGCTCGGGGATGCACTTGGCGTGCGGCACCAGGCGCGGATCGGTGGTGTAGACGCCCGGGACGTCGGTCCAGATGGAGATGCTGGTCGCATCGAGGGCCTCTCCCAGGAGTGCGGCAGAGTAGTCGGAGCCGCCACGGCCCAGCGTGGTGGTCTGCCCGTCGGAGTTCTGGGCGATGAAGCCCTGCGTCACCACGATGGCGTCCTGCTCAAGCAGCGGGGCGAGCAGCTCCTTTGAAAGCGAGCCTAACACCTCGACCAGCGGCGAGGCGCAGCCGAAGTTCGAGTCGGTGCGCATCACGCGGCGCACGTCGAACCAGACGGCCTTGGTGCCGAAGTGGTTGAACATCGCCGTGAAGAGGTAGGTCGACATCAGCTCGCCGTGGGAGACGATGCGGTCGGTCAGCTCGTCGCTGCGGCCCATCGAGGCCTCGGCGGCGAGGTTCTTGATCTCCTTTAAGTGCCCCTCGAGGAAGTCCACGAGCTCCTGGGGCTTGCCCAGGCCCTCGATGATGTCCATGTGGATGGCGCGGATCTTCTCAAGATCCTCCTCAACCTTGGCGCGGTTGCAGGCGCCCGAGGCCAGCTCCACGAGGAGGTTGGTGACGCCCGAGCAGGCGCTGGAGACGACGAGCCTGGTGGCCTTGTTGGAGATTGCAACCCTGTAGCTGGACTCCATGGCCTTGAAGTTGCCGACGGAGGTGCCGCCGAATTTTGCGATGTCGAGTTCTTTCATTTTCTAAGCACGGGAAACACGGGAAATAGGGATTGCGGGCCGGCGGCCCGCCAAACACTGTGTATATTCGCAAAATCGTATTCCTGAGCGCATGCTCGTGCAATATAGCGGTGCCTTTCTTTCCAAATTAGTGCAGGCACGGGGTATGATCGGTGGCCTATGGAAAGCAATGCACTCAATTCCCGTGTGCCCGATACGGCCGCGGGCTTCTACCTCAAGGGCTCCAGGGACGCGCTCCCGATCGTGCTGGGCTACGTCCCGGTGGCGATAGCCTTCGCCGTGCTGGCGCTCTCAACGGGCTTCAGCCCGCTGCAGACGGTGCTGATGTCGCTTACCTGCTACTCAGGTGCCGGGCAGTTCCTCGGAGTCGCCATGGCAGGCTCCGGCGCGGGGCTAATCGCCGCTGCAGTCGGCATGGCGCTCGTCAACTTCCGCTACTTCGTGATGAGCCTTTGCGTGTTCGCCCGCTTCAAGTCGCTGCCGTTCCTCGCAAGGCTCGGGTTTTCGCACTTCATTACCGACGAGACCTTCGCGATCTTCACCACCAACGATCAGAAGTACGTCAACGTGCCGTATTTCCTGGGCCTCTTCACGACCTCGTACCTTTCTTGGAACGCTGGCACGGTGATCGGGATCATCGCCTCGAGCGTGCTGCCTGAGAACGTGACGCTGGCCCTGGGGGTCGCGCTCTACGCGCTCTTCATCGCCATCGTGGTCCCAGGCGCCCGCACCGGGGCGCGCATGGCCGCAGTGATCGCAGGCACGGCCCTGTGCAACAGCGCCCTCACCATGGCGCTCTCAGAGGCCTTCGGCAGCGGAGCGGCAAGCTGGTCACTAGTAGCCTCGATGCTGGGCGGCGCCTTCATAGGCGCCATCTTCATCAAGGCACCGGACGAGGACAAGGGCGGCGCTCAATCCAAGCAGGCCAAAGTGCCTGAAGCCAAGGGAGCTTCTGGAGGTTCAGGCGCGTGCAATCCTGATGATGGGGCGGGCCTGGCCCAAGGAAAGTAGGGGATAGATCATGGATCATGAGACTTACCTTTATGCGATCGTCGCGGTGATGGCGCTTGTCACCTATCCTTTGCGCATGCTGCCTGCGACGGTCTTCTCAAAGGCGCGCTTTGGCCGCTACATGCACCGCGTGCTCTACATCATGCCGTACACCGCGCTCACCGCCCTGGTGTTCCCAGGCGTGTTCTCAAGCGTGGGCGAACACACCGGGGCGGCGGCAGTGGGCACCGGGGCGGCGCTTTTGCTCTCGCTTTTGAAGATGCCGCTCTCACTTACCGTGGCAGCCTCGGTGGCGGCAGTCTACCTGGCCCTCTGCATCGCCTGATTGGGCTTTGAACAAAGCAAGGCGCACTGCGCCAAGCGCACTGCGCCTTGCTAAAGAAAACTGTTATGAAGCGACCTAAGTCAAGTCTTTTTTAATTAAAAAATCGTCCGATATCTTAATCGGTTAACTTTTTATCGCAGAAGCGGCATGGGGA
>CACYPI010000027.1 GCA_902776275.1 uncultured Aeromonadales bacterium | reverse complement strand
GACTGAGTCAGGCTTGCCGAAGACGATGCCCTGCATCTTCTCCTTGAGCGCCGGGATCTGCGGATCGTCGGAGAGCTCGAACGGCTTGCCCTGATCGTCCACGCCCATGAGGTAGCGCAGCCAGCCTGCGATCGCAAGCGGGAGCGCCACCAGCGACGAGGCGTCGAGGCCGCGCTTCTGGTAGTTCTTCAATGTCTCGCCAAAGCGCACCGGCACCTTCATCGAGGTGTCCGTGGCGATGCGCTGCGGGGTGTCGGGCAGGCAGCGGTTGACGAGCCTCTTGGTGAGCACCTCGTCCAGGAAGGCCTTGGGGCTTAGGATCTTCGGATCTTCTACCACCTTGAGGCCCTCGACGCAGCCGAGCCTCTTTACCAGGGCCACGAGCAGCGGATCGTCCATCTCGTCTGAGATCTTCTTGTAGCCGAGCACGCAGCCGTAGACCGCGAGCGCGGTGTGCAGCGGGTTCAGGCAGACCGTGACCTTCATGCGTTCGCACAGGTCGACGCCCTTGGCATCGGTGAAGAGCACGCCGGCCTTCTCAAGCGGCGGCCTGCCTGCGGGGAAGGAGTCCTCGATGACGAGGTAGCCAGGCTTCTCGGCGTTGACGAAGGGGGCGATGAACGATCCGCGGGCGGTCTTCAAGGGCTCCATGCCCTCAAGCCCGAGCGCGGCAAGCTCCTTTGCCACCTCAGGATCCGGGCGCGGGGTGATCTTGTCGATCATGGTCCAGGGGAAGGAGACCCGGAGCGGATCGCGTATGTAGTTGACAAAGCCCTGATCGGCAAAGCCCGCGCCTGCCCAGGCCTTGGCTATCTCCTCGATTGCGGCCTTGAGCTTGCTGCCGTTGTGCGAGCAGTTGTCCATCGAGACCATGGCGATGGGGTAGCCGCCTGCGCGGTAGCGCTCCAGGAGCAGCGCGGTGGCAAGGGCCATGGCGCTGCGGCACTTCTCCGGGCCTGCCTTTAGATCCTCGCGCACCTGCGGGAGCAGCTCGCCGCGCATGTCGCGCAGGGCGTAGCCCTTCTCGGTGATGGTGAACGAGAGCATCTGCAGCCCCTTCTCCCGGAAGAAGCCGCGCGCGGCGGCCATGTCCTCGGGGGCGGTGCCGTTTAGCAGGTACTCGCCTGAGACGGAGCCCAGCACCTCAAGCTCCTTGGAGCCGTCGGGCAGCAGCGTGACGTTGAGCTTCAGGTGGTCGTGGGGGACGGAGACGCGCCTTATGGCCTCGCCGTCGTAGGCCGAGAGCGTGAGGATCCCGCTCTTCATGAGCCCCTGGTCGAGCAGCCTCTGGGCTATGGTGGCGATGAAGCCGTGGAAGATGTTGCCCGCGCCCATGTGCACCCACACCGGGTGCCTGGGGGAGCTTTCCATGAGCGCTGCGACGTCGTAGCGCGGAAGCCTGATGCCGGCCTTCTCAAAGGCGGCCTGATCCTTCTTTATCGATGCAAGCGTAAGTTCCATCGCTGTCTCCCTCAGATCTTCTCGCCGCGATCCTTCCTGATGGCCTCCTCAAGGCCCAGGAGGTAGGACGCGCCCAGGGCGCGGTCGTAGAGGCCGTAGCCCGGGCGGGCCTTCTCGCCCCAGATCGCGCGCCCGTGATCAGGCCTGATCACGCCGTTGAAGCCGACGTCGATGAGGGCCTTCATGATCTCGTAGAGGTCGAGCGAGCCGCAGCGCGAGACGTGCGCCGACTCGTGGAAGCGGTGGTCGCCGTCGTACTTGACATTGCGAACGTGCGCGAAGTGGATGCGCGGCCCGATCTCGGGGTTGCGGATGATCTTTGGCAGATCGTTCTGCGGGTTTGAGCCCAGCGAGCCGGTGCAGAGGCTGAAGCCGTTGCACTTTGAGCTGTTCATGCGGGCGATCTTGACCAGGTCATCCTCGCACTTGCAGATGCGCGGCAGCCCGAAGAGATCATAGGAGGGATCGTCGGGGTGCACGCCCATGAGGATCCCGTATTTCTCGCAGGTGGGCATGATAGCGTCGAGGAAGTACTTGAAGTTGGCCCTGAGGTCGTCGCCGGTCATGCCGTCGAACTTGGCTATTTCGGCCGTGATCTCGCTGCGGCGTGAAAGCTCCCAGCCAGGCATCTCAAAGCCGTTGGAGTTCTTAGCGATGTAGTCGAACATCTGCTCGGCCGACAAGCCCTCGCAGATCCTGCCGTCGTAGGCCATGGCCTTGGATCCGTCGGGAAGCGGCATCGCAAGATCGGTGCGCGTCCAGTCGAACACCGGCATGAAGTTGTAGCAGACAAGGTGGATCCCGGCGCGGCCCACGGCCTCGAGCGACTTGATGTAGTTCTCGATGAGGCGGTCGCGGTCCTTGCCGCCGTACTTGATCTCCTCGGAGACGTTGATTGACTCGATGCCCAGGATCTTAAGCCCGGCCTTCTCGACCATGGCCTTGCGCTCTAAGACCTTCTCGTAGGGCCACGGTTCTCCCGCGGGGATTTCGTGCAGGGCGGTGATGACGCCCTCCATCCCGCCTATCTGCCTTATCTCATCCAAAGTGACGGCGTCCTGCGAAGGGCCGTACCAGCGGAAACCCATGTGCATCATGTTGTAGCTTCTCCCAAGCAGAAAAAAATCCGGAGGCAGCGCCCCGAATACTTGTATCCTAGTATACAACCACCGTGATGCGCGGTTTAGCCCCTGAAATCCAAGTTGCGGAAACATGAGCGCGATCACGAAAAACAGGTCTTGGGAGGCTTGCGCCAGGCCATCCCGCGAGGCTGGCAGGGCAGGCTTTGATGGGAGTGGATGGGGCAATTGCGCAAGGAGGGCAGATGGGCTGCGAATGCGCCCCTGAGTGCCGGCCTGCCTTCCTTTAGAGCCGGAACGGCCCGCGCAAGGCGGGCCGTTCAAGCGCCGAAGGCGCTTTGACGCAGTTTCAGCGGGGCAGGATGAAGCGGCTGCCGTCCTTCCTCTGGCGGAAGAGCACGGCGACGCGGCCCACCACGGTGATGAGTTCGGCGCCCACGGCGTCGGCGCAGGCCTGGCCCTGCTCCTTCCTCGTGTCGCCGGCGTTGACCTTGACCTTGATGAGTTCGTGGTGGTCGATGGACGATTCGAGCTCGGCCTTCACCGAGTCTGAAAGGCCGTCGGCGCCGAGCATCACCACGGGCTTCAAGTGGTGCGCCTGCGCTTTTAGAAACTGTTTTTGGCGTGAATTGAGAGCCATGTCTTAACCTCGAAAAATCCTGGAGCCGTCTCCATGTAAGAGGATTATACAGGAGCGGCGGCGCGCCGCTCCCGCTCAATCCTCCTACAGCCGTGCTACCAAAGGTATAATGATGGGATTGTGTATTTCAATTGACTTTCCGGAAAGGGCAGATGGCGTATAAGAAGAGGACCGCGAGCCAGACCAGGTGGCTCCAGGAGCACTTCTCGGATCCCTATGTCAGGCAGGCCCACAAGGAGGGCCGCCGCTCGCGCGCGAGCTTCAAGCTCGAGGAGATCCAAAAGCGCGATCGCCTGATCCGCCCGGGCATGAAGGTCGTGGACCTGGGCGCCGCCCCCGGCGGCTGGTCCGAGTTCGCCGTCAAGTGCGTGGGGGATGGCGGCAGGGTCATAGCCTGCGACATCCTCAAGATGGCACCGATCCCCGGGGTGACGTTCCTGTGCGGGGACTTCCGTGATGAGCGCGTGTTCGCAAGGCTCTACGAGATGGTCGGCGGCGGCGCCGACGTCGTGCTCTCTGACATGGCCCCCAACATGTCCGGAAGCAAGGGCATAGACCAGCCGCGCGCGATGCTCCTCTCCGAGCTGGCGCTCGACATGGCGCGCCGCGTGCTGCGCAAGGGCGGCTCCTTTGCCGTCAAGGTTTTCCAGGGCGAGGGCTCGGAGCAGTTTCTCCGCGACCTCAAGACCGACTTCAGCTCGGTCAAGGTGCGCAAGCCCGACGCCTCGCGGGATCGCTCCAGCGAGGTCTACATGGTCGCGACGGGATTCCGCGGGCACGAGCTCAGCGGCGTGCCGCCAGAGGCCGGTGGGGATGATGAATTGAACGAAGATCCAAGAGAGGAGTCTGCCGCTAACAATGCAATCGATGACTAAAAATCTGATCCTGTGGCTGGTGATCGCAGTGATCCTGATGTCGCTGTTCGAGTCGTTCACCTCGGGCGACAGCCAGGGGCGCACCGAGGACTACACCTCGTTCGTGCGCGAGGTCCAGTCCGACCAGGTCCAGGAGGTAGTGTTCGATGCCAACGTCATCACCGGCATCAAGCGCGGCGGCGAGAAGTTCGTCACCGTGATGCCGATGCGCGATGACAACCTGCTCGAGAGCCTGTTCAGCCACAACGTCAGGGTCTCCGGCACCAAGCCCGAGCAGCAGAGCATGCTGACCACCGTGCTGGTGTCCTGGTTCCCGATGCTGCTGCTCATAGGCGTGTGGATCTTCTTCATGCGCCAGATGCAGGGCAGCGGCAAGAGCGGTCCGCTGTCCTTTGGCAAGAGCAAGGCCAAGCTCCTGGGCGAGAACCAGATCAAGACCACCTTCGCCGATGTCGCAGGATGCGACGAGGCCAAGGAGGACGTCAAGGAGCTGGTGGACTTTTTAAAGGATCCGACCAAGTACTCCAAGCTCGGCGGCCGCATCCCCCGCGGCGTGCTGATGGTCGGCCCCCCGGGCACCGGCAAGACGCTGCTGGCCCGCGCCATCGCAGGCGAGGCCAAGGTGCCGTTCTTCTCGATCTCAGGCTCCGACTTCGTCGAGATGTTCGTGGGCGTCGGCGCCTCCCGCGTGAGGGATCTCTTCGCGACGGCCAAGAAGAACGCCCCGTGCATCATCTTCATCGACGAGATCGACGCGGTGGGCCGCAAGCGCGGCGTGGGCCTGGGCGGAGGCCATGACGAGCGCGAGCAGACCCTAAACCAGCTGCTCGTCGAGATGGACGGCTTCGACGGCTTCGAGGCGGTCATCGTCATCGCCGCGACCAACCGGCCCGACGTGCTCGATCCGGCGCTGCTGCGCCCGGGACGCTTCGACCGCCAGGTCGTGGTTGGGCTTCCGGACGTGCGCGGCCGCGAGCAGATCCTCAAGGTCCACATGCGCAAAGTGCCGCTCTCCAAGGACGTAGACGCGGCGGTCCTTGCCCGCGGCACCCCGGGCTTCTCCGGCGCCGAGCTTGCCAACTTGGTCAACGAGGCCGCCCTGATGGCCGGCCGCGACAACAAGCGCGTCGTCTCGATGCACGAGTTCGAGGCTGCCAAGGACAAGCTTTTGATGGGCGCCGAGCGCCGCAGCATGGCCATGAGCGAGCACGAGAAGATCAACACCGCCTACCATGAGTCGGGGCATACCATAGTCGGCAGGTTCATGCCCGAGCACGATCCGGTCTACAAGGTCTCGATCATCCCGCGCGGCAGGGCGCTGGGCGTGACGATGTACCTGCCTGAGAGCGACAGGGTCTCGCAGAGCCGCCAGTACCTGCTCTCGAACATCTGCACGCTCTTTGCAGGGCGCATCGCCGAGGAGATCGAGTTCGGGCCCGACCGCGTGACCACCGGTGCCTCCAACGACATCGAGCGCGCCTCGGACATCGCCAGGAAGATGATCACCAGGTGGGGCTTCTCAAAGCGCCTGCCCCCGATGCAGTACGAGAAGGACAACGACGCCTCGGCCTACCTGGGCGGCGGCACCACCCAGATGGTCCCGGTCTCGGACGAGACGCGCAAGATCATCGACGAGGAGGTCACCGAGATCATCAACAGCTGCTACGCTAGGGCCAGGAAGATCCTCGAGGAGAACCGCGACATCCTGGAAGCCATGAAGGACGCGCTGCTCAAGTACGAGACGCTCGACGCGCTCCAGATAGACGATCTGATGGCCCGCCGCCCGGTGCGCGAGCCCACGGTCGACTACGATCCGGCCAAGAACTACGGCAAGGACGATGACTCCGGCAGCAGCTCGCAGGGCGGCGGCAGCGCCGCAGCCCAGAATGGCGCCGCGCCCATGCAGGGCGCGGATGCCCCCGCCTCAGCCGAGCCTGCCGGGTCCAAGCCCGCCCCCGAGGCGCCCAAGGCCCCGGAGGATGGCGGCGACGGCCATGAAGGCCAGGGGAACGGCCAGGGAGAGGAGGGCAGGAAGTGAAGATCGAGCTCTCCGGACGCACCTTCAGCCTGGACGTGACGAGGATCATGGGCATGATCCCCGTCATCGAGAACGACGATCGGCCGGTCGATGACTACGTCAAGACCGCCTTCAAGCTCGCCTCCGACGGCGCGGACTTCCTTGAGATCGGCATGCGCCCTGCATCAGGTTCCATGGCCTCTGAGGAGATCGAGCTTGAAAAGCTCGTGCCGGTCATCAGGGCGGTTGCCGACCAGACGCGCGCCTACGTCGCCGTGTGCACCTCCTACCCTTCGGTCATGAAGGCGGCGAACGACGCTGGGGCGTGCTTCATCGTCGACCCCAACGCGCTGCGCATCGCGGGCGCGCTGCAGATGGCGTCCAGGCTCGCAGTTCCGGTGGTCCTCTGCGACCCGGGCAACGACTCCGAGGAGACCGACGATCCGGTCTCGGTGCTCCAGGAGTTCTTCTACGAGCGCGTGGACGCCTGCCTCAACGCCGGCATAAACCGCAAGTGCATCATAATCGACCCGATGATGGGCAACCCCACCAGGGTCGACGCCACCTTGAAGATGCTCGGGCGCATCCACACCTTCAAGAGCTTCGCGGTGCCGCTGAGCGTCGCGATCCCCAGGGCGCTGCCCTACATGCAGCTCTCGTCTGACGAGAACGACGTCGTGTCGCTGACCATCGCGCTCTTCGCCTCGCACAGCGGCGTGAGGATCATCAGGACCCCCGACGTCTCGCGCATCGCGATGGCGCTGGCCTCCTGGCAGATAGTCTCCCAGACGGCCAGACCCCACCAGCTTTCAAAGGGCGTGGTCAGGCGCTTCATCGCCATCCGCGACCGCCTGCGCGACCGCCTTTCCGCCAAAAGGAAAAACTGATTCAAATGGAACGCAAATACTTCGGAACCGACGGCGTCCGCGGGCGCGTCGGCACCTACCCCATCACCCCCGAGTTCGTGCTGCGCCTGGGAATGGCCGCAGGGCAGGTGCTCGGGAAGAAGCGCGGCGGGCGCGTGATCATCGGCAAGGACACTAGGCTCTCGGGCTACATGCTCGAGGCCGCGCTCGAGGCCGGCTTCTGCGCCTCCGGCATGTCTCCGGTGATGCTCGGACCCATGCCGACCCCGGCCGTCTCCTACCTCACCCGCGCCTTCAGGGCCGACCTCGGCGTGGTGATCTCGGCCTCCCACAACCCGTACTTTGACAACGGGATCAAGTTCTTCTCCTCCGAGGGCGCCAAGCTCCCGGACGCCACCGAGCTTGAGATCGAGAAGATCATCGACGGCGGCGGCGAGAAGATCGCAAAGCCCTCCGAGCTGGGCCGTGCCAGCCGCCAGGACGACGCCCCGGGCCGCTACGTCGAGTTCTGCAAGTCCACCTTCGGGCGCTACAGCCTCGAGGGCCTGAAGATCGTCATCGACTGCGCCAACGGAGCGACCTACCATGTCGCCCCGCTCGTCTTCCGCGAGCTTGGCGCCGAGGTCCTCGTCATGGGCGGCAGCCCCGACGGCCTTAACATCAACGACGGCGTGGGCTCGACACATCCCGAGGCGATGTGCGCGCGCGTGCTCTCGGAGAAGGCCGACTTAGGCATTGCCTTCGACGGCGACGGCGACCGCGTGATGCTCGCCGACTCCACGGGCAGGCTGCTCGACGGCGACTGCGTGATGTACATGATCGCGCTCGACCGCAAGGCCCAGGGCAAGCTGCACGGCGGGGTCGCTGGCACGCTCATGACCAACCTGGCGCTCGAGCAGGCGCTTGAGCGCGAGGGCATCGGCTTTACGCGCACCAAGGTGGGCGACCGCTACGTCATGGAGGCGCTTCTGGAGAAAGGCTGGCACTTAGGCGGCGAGAACAGCGGGCATGTGATCTGCCTGGACTACGTCACCACCGGCGACGGCATCGTCTCGGCGCTCCAGGTGCTCAAGGCCTGCCTGCGCCAGGGCAAGGGGCTGCGCGAGCTCATGAAGGGGCTTGAGCTCTATCCCCAGGACCTCATCAACGTGCGCCTAAGCTCGTCCTTCGACGCGCTCTCGGACGCCAAGGTCCAGAAGGAGGTCAGGTCGGTGGAGCAGGAGCTCGGCGGCCGCGGCCGCGTGCTCTTGCGCAAGTCCGGCACCGAGCCCGTGGTCAGGGTGATGGTCGAGGGCGAGGATCAGCAGGTGGTCCACAATTACGCGCAGCGCATCGCCAATGTCATCGTCCACGAGGCCGAAGGCGAAAACGCTTGAAAACAAGGCCGCCCGCCCCTATAATCGGCGAACGTCCGCGGATAAGGTAATTGGATTTTTAAGATGTACGAAGTAGCAATTGTGATCTTCCTGCTGGTGTGCGTGGCCCTGGTGGCCCTCATCCTCGTCCAGCAGGGCAAGGGCGCCGGCATGGGCGCCTCGTTCGGCCAGGGCGCCTCGCAGACCGTGTTCGGCTCGGCAGGATCGGGCAACTTCCTGACCCGCTCCACCTGGTTCCTGATCCTGCTGTTCTTCGCGATCTGCCTGTTCATCGGCTGGATGCAGAAGAGCGCCCACGAGACCAGCACCTCGGACTTCTCGAACATCGGCGCCGGCACCGAGCAGGCCCAGTCCGCTCCGGCAGCCCCGGCGGCGCCTGCAACCGACGCCCCTGCCACTGACGCTCCGGCAGCGCCTGCGGCAGGCAGCAGCGACGCGCCTTCCAAGTAAGGGCCGCCTGCTTGAAAAGCCGTGCCGGTGGCACGGCTTTTTTCGGCCCTCTGCAAGGCGGAAGAACGCGCTGATCTTATTCAGATCGCACGGGATAAGCGCCTTGCCAGGCGCTCCAGTGTGGGCTGGATTTCAGATTTGACGCGCGTTGCGGGCAAGGCGGGCCAAAGTAGGATATAGTCCACCTGTACCACCATTTGAGAAACAAGGCCACCCATCAAGATGCGAGAGAGGGGCAAGAGCATCCTAAGACTCATCGCGCGCGGCGCCGCGGCGCTAGCCGCCGCGGCCTCGCTGTGGCTAGCCCCTTCCGCCCAGGCGTCTGCGGCGGAGGAGCCGCTGCGCTTTGGCTACCAGACCTCGCTTTACTACTTCACCCATGACGGCGCGAGCTCCCGCTACTCAGGCTACCTCTTCGACTACCTGGAGTCGCTCTCGCTCTACCTGCAGCGGCGCTTCACCTACGTCCAGTGCGACGGCACCCCGGCGCTCGAGCGCCTGCACGATGGCAGCATCGACGTCATGACCGCGATGGTCGCCGACGAGAACGCCTACGGATATCCCTTCGACATCATCAACATCCCGATCGCCCGCGCCCCGGTCTTCCTGGGGCTGCGCCGCGGCCCGTCCGACCTCTATTCGTCAAGGAGCGTGAGGATAGGCTATGTCTCGGATTCCATAAGCGAGATGCAGATAACCTCGGCGCTCAAGTCCAAGGGCTTCAAGCTCCCCTCGGGGGCGAGCTTCATCCCCTGCGGCACCTACAGCGAGCTCATCTCGCTCTACCGCGACCAGATAGTGGACGGCGTGGTGTTCTCCTCGATCGAGCGCCCTACGGCGATCCCGATTGTCGCCGAGCTCGGGCAGCAGCCGGTCTACCTTGCAGTGCGCAAGGGCAACGACGAGCTCAGGAACGAGCTGCGCCGGGCCGTCAGGAGGCTGGGTATGGACGAGCCGTGGCTTGAGAACCTCCTGTCGGTCAAGCACCTGATGTCGGGCGCCCCGCTCATCCTCTCAAGCGACGAGCAGGCCTACCTGAACTCCCACAAGGTCATAAGGGCGGTGGTGAGCTCCGAGGAGAAGCCCTACAGCTACTTTGAAAACGGCCTGCACAAGGGCCTCATCCACGAGATCACCAAGGTCTTCGAGATGGATCTCGGAGTGACGCTCGAGGTCACCGGGGCGGACTCGAACACCGAGGTCTTCTCGATGGTGCGCAACGGACAGGCGGACGTGGTGCTCAACATGTTCGCCGACTTCAACTGGGCCGACGCCAACGGGCTGCACATCACCAGGCCCTACCTCGACATCGACTACGTGGCCGTCACGCGCGATGACTACGAGGCCAAGCGCGATCCGGTGGTGGCCGCCCCCTACGACTACTTCATGATCCAGGAGTTCGTCGAAAAGCGCTTCCCGCGCAACCAGATCACCTACTACTCCAACAACGACGACTGCCTCGAGGCGGTCTCCTCGGGACTGGCCGACATGGCCTTCATGAAGCAGCTGACCGCGCAGAGCGAGATAAACCGCCTGGGACTGTCAAACCTCGCGGTCAACGGAAGCGTCGTCTTCACGCACTCGATAGCGATCGGCGTGAGCGACCGCATGGATCCGGCCCTGGTCAGGATCCTGAACAAGGAGATCACCCACATCGACAAGTCAAACTTCAGAAGGCTTGTCAACAAGATGGTCTACGATGCGATGCCCCAGCAGTCGGCCCTTGCGATCATCCACCACAATCCGCTCAAGGCCATCGCGGCGGTCGGCTTCTCGATGGCGCTCATCATCGCCGGGCTGCTCTACGTGATGTCGGAGCGCAGGCGCAACTACAAGGCCATCCAGCACGTCTACTACACGAACATGCCCACGGGGCTTCCCAACGAGCGCTGGTTTGCCGACGCCATGGGCCCTGAGATCGGAAGCTACAAGGGCGAGCGCTTGCGCGGGCAGATCTTCGTGCTGCTGGTGACCATCAGGCAGATGGAGCTCTTGCAGAAGGGCTACGATCCCAAGCTCCTCCAGGAGGCGGTGCGCGACTGGTTCAACGCCCTGCGCGCGCAGTTCCCGTGGATGGTGGGCGGCGCGGTGAGCGACGATCTCTCGACCTGCGACTTCCTGTGCATACTCCCCGAGGGCAGGACCATCGAGCTGCTGATGGGGGATCTTGGAAAGCAGGAGGCCAAGTTCAAGGTCAACGGCGTCTCGGTCTCGGTGCACACCGTCTGCGGGATCTGCTTCGTGCCCAGGGGCTCGTCGAAGGTCTCGGTGCAGAACCTCCTGGTGTCGGCGAGGATGGCGCGCGACGAGGCGTCCGAGAGCGGCGCGCGCTTTGCCGTTTACGACGACGAGCTCGAGCAGCACAAGATCATGCACCAGCGCATCGAGAACCTCATGGATAAGGCCCTGGCCTCAGGCGAGTTCGAGGTCTGGATGCAGCCCAAGTACGACTTCGTAACGCGCAGGATCGTGGGCGCCGAGGCGCTGGTGCGTTGGCGCAGCCCGGAGCTGGGCTTCCTGATGCCCGGCGCCTTCATCGACCTCTTCGAGAGGAATGCCTTCGTCATCAAGCTCGACTACCACATGCTGCGCCGCGTGAGGATGTTCCAGCAGGACCGCGCCCGCCGCGGCAGGGAGATGGTGCCGGTCTCGGTCAACCAGTCGGGCCTGCACTTCAGCGAGGACAGCTATATCGACGAGATGAAGCGCGTCGTCTCCGAGATCCCGGTGCCGCCGGGCGCGGTCGAGCTGGAGGTGACCGAGAGCGCCTTCATCGACCTCGTAAGCCGCGAGCAGCGGCGCAACGCCCAGGGCACCATCTACATGCTCAGGCGCATGGGCTACACCATCTCGATGGACGACTTCTCCAAGGGCTACTCCTCGCTCTCGACCATGCTCTCGCTGCCGATGGACACCGTGAAGATCGACATCGCGATGCTCCACGCGGCCGAGGAGTCGGCGCGCTCGCGCAAGATCCTCGAGGGCTTCGTCAAGATGTGCGACGGGCTGGGGATGAAGGTGATCTGCGAGGGCGTGGAGACGCGCGAGCAGGAGCAGCTGCTGCTCTCCTGCGGCTGCCGCTACGGGCAGGGCTTCCTCTTCTCAAGGCCGGTGAAGCTCGAGCGCTTCATCACCATGCTCGACCGCCAGGGCGCGGGGCTCGATCCCTTAAATGGCGGCGATGAGGAGCAAAGCGGCGGTGCCTTGGGCGCAAATGCCTAGCGCTGCGTCTTAAAGCGCACCCTTCCCGAGGGCGTCACCACCTCGTCGATGCGCATGTCCCAGTCGCGCGCCTGGAGGTGCCCGACCTTCTGGAAGTCGTAGGCGAGGCCGATGAGCCTGGCCCCAGGCCTCACCTTCTTGAGCAGGCGGTCGTAGTACCCGCCGCCCATCCCAAGCCGGTTCCCCTCAAGGTCAAAGCCAACCAAGGGCAGCAGCACCGCGTCGAGCTCGGCCTCGGGCACCAGAAGCCCAGGCAGCGCCTCGGGCTCTCCTATGCCGTAGCGTCCGGGGGCGAGGGTGGTTGAGGCGGTGGCGCGGTAGAAGCCCATCTTCCCGTCCTCGACCGGATCGACGACCGGTAGCGCCAGGGTGTGCCCGCCATTTAACAGCCAGGAGTTCAGGGGAGCGGTCCCGACCTCGCCGCGCACCGAGACGTAGGAGGCCACGACGCGTCGCTTCCTGAAGAAGTCGTCGCCTGAGAGGAACGAGAGCACGGCGCGGCCGGCTGCGAGGCTCTCCTCGTCCGTCACCTGGCGCCGGCGCGCGAGGATCGCGCGCCGAAGCGCCTTGAGGGAGTCCTGCTCAGCCATTCTTGCGAGTGCTTGAGAGCACTTGGCTGATGCGGCGCACCAGGCTGAACGCCTGATCCTGGAACGGGGTGTTCGCCCCCAGGTAGGCGCGCAGCGCCGACTCGCTGTCGATGGCAGTCAGGATCGCCGCCTGCTGGGGCGAGAGGGTGGGGTTCTGCCTGAGCATGGACGAGGAGCGCTCCTTGACCGCTTCGACGGCCTCAAGGAGGTTCGCCCTCTGGGCCCTGCGGACCCTGAGGCTGAACGAATTGCCGAGGATGGTGAAGTTGACCGTCACCACCTCGTTGGGATCGCCCTTGTCCTCGCCTGCCATCAGCAGCCCTCCATGAATGCTGGTTGGAATGATAGCATACGGCCGCGGAAGGCACCGCCGCGCAGGGTGCGCACGGACGCGGCGGTGTGAGATAATGGGATGCGCGGCATCCTGCCGCGTTCATTCCATTGGCAAGCGCATCATCATCAAGGATCAAGGCCGGGACTGGCCTCGAGGTTTCCAAGGATCACTCATGAGCGAGAAATTACAGAAGGTGCTGGCCCGCATGGGCCTGGGTTCGCGCCGCGGCATCGAGGAACTCATTTCGCAGGGGCGCGTCAGCGTCAACGGGAATGCCGCCAAGCTCGGCGACCGCGTCGGGGACGATGTCACGGTGGCCATCGATGGCAAGGTGGTGCTCCGTCCGGGGCAGCAGAAGCCGCTGTGCCGCGTGCTCATGTACCACAAGCCCGAGGGCGAGCTCACGACGCTCGACGATCCGGAGGACCGCCCGACGGTGTTCGACCATCTTCCAAGCCCAGGCAGCGGCAGGTGGATCTACATCGGGCGCCTTGACATCAACACCTCGGGGCTCTTGCTCTTCACGACCGACGGCGAGCTTGCCAACAGCCTGATGCACCCAAGCCGCGGGGTCGAGCGCGTATACGCCGCCCGCGTCTTCGGCGAGGTTTCAGACGAGAAGGTCGAGCAGCTCACCGAAGGCGTCAAGCTCGAGGACGGCATGGCCAAGTTCGAGTCAGTGGAGTTTGCAGGCGGCACCGGCATGAACTCCTGGTACCACTGCACGTTGCGCGAGGGCCGCAAGCGCGAGGTCAGGAGGCTCTGGGAGGCCTGCGGACTGCAGGTGAGCAGGCTCATCAGGATCAAGTACGCGGGCATCAGCCTCGATCCCGAGCTCAAGGCAGGGCAGTGGCGCGAGCTTTCGCCCTCCGAGGTGAACATCCTGCGCAAGAGCGCCGGCCTGGCGCCCCTGGACGGATCGGAGATCGCCCCTCCGCTGCAATTCCAGATGCAGGGCAAGGGCGCGCTTGGGCGCATGGGCAAGGAGAGGCCGCGCCGTGGCGGCGACGAGTCCCATTACGCCCCGAGGCGCCGCGATGGTTTTGGCAGGACCGGGCGCGATGGCTTTGGCCATGAGGAGAGGCGCGAAGGCTTCGGCTCAAGGCGCGCAGGCCAAGGTTTCAAGTCCCATGGCAGCTGGCGTGACGGCGAGCGGCGCTATGGCGCCTCCCGCGACGGCGATGAAAGATCCTTCTCCCGCAGCGGCGAGGGCGCCTTCGGCAGGAGGCCTTCGCGCGGTGAGGAAGGGCGCCGTCCAGGCTCAGGCCTTGGCCGCAGCACCCGCCATGATGGATTTGGCCACAGCGGCTATGGCCGCGACTCAAGCCGCGGCGGCTTCCGCTCCGATGACAGGCTCGGGGGCTTTCACTCAGATGGAAGGCGCCAGGGATTCTCCTCTGAGGGCAGGCGCCATGAGGGCTACCGCGAGGGCGGCTTTGACCGCGGCTCCCGGGGCGAGGGTTTTGAGCGCAGGACTGGCCGCAGGAGCTTTGGCGACGGCGGCAGGAGCGCCCCGCGCCGCAGCTTCCGCCGCGGGGGCTGATGGCCGCATCTGATACAATGGGGTCATCCACTGGCTGAATGGAGATTATGTGGAACCCCTCTGTCGCAGGCCGGCCCTGTCACTTAGCGCCGGCACCCAATCCTGCAGATCCTGCAGGCTTTTGAACGTCCAATCTGAAATTGCCGCTGCCAGGAGGCCCTCATGGATCCTGCGCTGACGCACCACGTGCTCTTCGACTTCGCGTGGGTCTCAAGCCCCTCGGCCTGGGTCGGCCTGCTCACGCTCGCGGCCATCGAGATAGTCCTCGGCATCGACAACCTGCTCTTCATCGCTGTGCTCTCGCAGCGCCTGCCGCCCAAGGAGCGCTCCAAGGCCTGCTACATCGGCATCGGCGGGGCGCTGGTCATCAGGCTCATCCTGCTCACCCTCGCAGCCTACATCGCCGCGATCACGACCCCGCTGTTCACGCTTTTCGGGTACGACTTCACCGTGCGCGATCTCGTGATGCTCGGAGGCGGCCTTTTCCTCATCTACAAGTCGACCGTGGACCTGCACCAGAAGCTCGAGGGCAGCCTCGAGGACGAGGCGGTGATCGCAAGCTCCGGTGCGCACTCGCTTGCGGTTGTCGCAATCCAGATCATGGTGCTCGACGCCGTGTTCTCGGTGGACGCCATCGTGACCTCGGTGGGCATGACCGACCACGTCTTCATCATGATGGCGGCGGTGATCGTCTCCATGGGCGTGATGGTCCTGGCCTCGGGGATCGTGACCGACATAGTCTCGCGCCACCCGACGCTCGTGATCCTCTGCCTTGGGTTCGTGATCCTCATCGGCTTCTCGCTCATCCTCGAGGCATTGGGCATCGAGGTGCCCAAGGGCTACCTCTACGCGGCCATAGGCTTCTCGGTCATCATCGAGATCTTCAACGAGATTGCAAGGCGCAACGTGCTCCACCTGGGATCGACACGCTCGATGCAAAGCCGCGAGCTTGCCGCCAACCTGGTGCTGAGGCTCTTAGGCTCGCGCCCAAGCGAGGTGCCGACGCTCAAGGAGGCCATTGTGCAGAACACCGGCGCCGGGGTTTTCAACCAGAGCGAGAAGGACATGGTCGCCCGCGTGCTCGGCATGTCGTCGATCCCGGTCAAGGCCGTGATGTGCGCGCGCAACGATCTCGAGTGCGTGATGACCGACGCCCCGGCCGAGGAGATCCTTGAGACGGCCTCGCGCATGACCCACTCGCGCCTCATCGCCTGCCTGCGCGACCGCCGCGACCAGCCCGAGGGCTACATAAGCCGCGCCGACATCCTGGCCCTGGGCGTTGAGCGCAAGGTCTCGCAGGGCGCGCTCACCGAGCTTGTGAAGCAGCCTCTGTACTTCCCCGAGACCGTGAACATCCTCAAGGCGCTTGAGGAGTTTCGCAATGCCAAGAAGTACATCGGCTTCGTCTTCGACGAGTTCGGCAACTTCGAGGGCATCGTGACGCTGCACGACATCATGGAGGAGATCTCAGGCGATCTGCCAGATCAGGCCGAGATCCCCGAGGTGGTGAGGGTGTCCCCCGGCTCCTACCGCATCGACGGCGAGGCCGTGCTCCAGGACGTCGCCCGCGTCACCGGCTTCAAGGTCCCGCCCTCGGAGCACTACACAACCATGGCAGGCTTCATCCTGGACTACCTGCAGCGCGTGCCTGAGGTTGGGGAGAAGCTCTCGTTCGGCACCTGGAGGCTTGAGATCCTCAAGGCCGACGAGACCTCCATCGAGGCGGTGAAGCTCACCTCGGGCAGGGCGCCGCAGATCCTCGGATCGCACTGACAAAGGCATTGCGAAAAGCCCGGCGTTCTGCTATAAATATGGCGCTCTGATCGTGCATGCACGACGGCGGGGGTCAACCCCCGTGAATCAGGGGCGCCGCATTGCGGCGCGGCGCGCAAGCGCCCCGTGAAAAGAGTGGAACTTGTGAAAAGAAGGCCCATTTTGAAAGGGCCTTTTTTTTTGATTGTATGAGGCGCCGATGGCAGGGACTGTAGAGGAGAGGGTGCGCGAGGCCGTGGCCCCGCTGGTCGAGTCGATGGGGCTTGAGCTTTGGGGCATCAGGTACCGCGGAGGGAGGGACCACGGGGTCTTGCAGATCTTCGTGGAGTCGGAGGACGGAGTGAGCGCCGACACGTGCGGGCAGCTTGCGGATCTCATCTCCCCGGCGCTCGACGTGGCCGATCCCATAGGCCCCGCCTACACCCTCGAGGTCTCCTCGCCGGGGCTTGACCGCATCATCTTCACGCAGGAGCAGGCTGCGCGCTACGTCGGCACCAAGGTCAAGGCCGAGCTGCGCATCCCCCAGGACGGCAGGCGCCGCCTCCTCGGGATCCTCAAGTCCGCAGGAGGCGGCATGGCCTCCATCGAGGAGGAGGGCGGGACCGTGATCGAGGCCGCCTTCTCCAACATCGCCCTCATGAGGGCGGTGCCGGTTTTCAAGAACAACACCAAGAAGGCGCCCGCAGGTGCCGGAAATCCTGACAAAGAGGTTTGAAAATGGGCAAGGAAATCATCCAAATCGCCGAAGCGCTCTCCAACGAGCGCGCGATTCCGCAGGAGAAGATCTTCGAGGCGCTGGAGATGGCCCTGGCCACCGCCACCAAGAAGAAGTACCCGGTGGACATCGCCGTCCGCGTGGCTATCGACCGCAAGAACGGCTCCTACGAGACTTTCAGGCGCTGGACCGTGGTGGACACCGACGGGCCGCTTGAGAACCCGGCATCCGAGGTCTCTCTCGAGGCTGCCAGGGTCGATCATCCGGACATCCAGCCTGGCGACGTCGTCGAGGAGGAGATCCCCTCCGTCGAGTTCGACCGCATCACCATCCAGACTGCCAAGCAGGTGCTCTCGCAGAAGGTGCGCGACGCCGAGCGCGAGCAGATCATCGCCGAGCAGCGCGACCGCGTGGGCCACGTGGTCAACGCGACGGTCAAGAAGCAGAACCACGAGATCATGGTCATCGACCTTGGCAACAACGCCGAGTCGGTGATGAAGCGCGATCAGATCATCCCGCACGAGACCTACGGGCGCGGCGATCGCATCAAGGTCCTGCTCCAGGAGATCAGGAACGATCCGGGCAAGGGGCCGCAGATCATCTGCACCAGGACCTCTAACGACTTCTTAAAGGAGCTCTTCCGCATCGAGGTGCCGGAGATCGGCGAGGACGTCATCGAGATCATGGGCGTCGCCCGCGACCCCGGATCGCGCGCCAAGATTGCCGTGCGCTCCAAGGATCACCGCATCGATCCGCGCGGGGCCTGCATCGGCATGCGCGGCTCGCGCGTCATGGCCGTCTCCAACGAGCTTGCAGGCGAGAAGATCGACGTGGTGCTCTGGGACGAGAACCTCGCCCAGTACGTGACCAACGCGATGGAGCCTGCCGAGGTCTCGCGCATCGTCATCAACGAGGACACCCACTCCATAAGCGTGGGCGTCGAGCAGGACCACCTGGCGCTGGCCATCGGCCGCAACGGCCAGAACGTGCGCCTGGCCTCGATGCTCCTGGGCTGGGATCTCAAGGTCATGGCCGAGGACGAGATGGAGAAGAACCTCCAGGCCGAGAACAGCAAGATCCTCAAGGTCTTCACCGAGGGGCTCAACGTCGACGACGAGTTCGCCCAGGCGCTCTCCGACGCGGGCTTCACCAAGCTCGAGGAGGTCGCCTACGTGCCCGAGGAGGAGCTCATGTCCATCGACGGCATCGACGAGGAGACGGCCAAGGCCCTTCAGGCCAACGCACGCGCCGCGGTCGAGAAGAAGGCCCGCGAGGCCGACAGCGAGGGCATCAAGGCCCTGTCCTCCCTGCCGGGGATGGACGAGGATCTGGCCCGCAGGCTGGTCGCCCGCGGCATCAAGACCGGCGAGGATCTGGCAGAGCAGGCGGTCGACGACCTCACCGACGTCGAGGGGCTCGATGAGAAGAAGGCGGGCGAGATCATCATGGCCGCGCGCAACGAATACTGGTTCAAGGATTCAGGCAGCGAGACTAAGGCGGAGCAGGGCTCTGCCGACGGCTCGAAGGCTGAGTAACGGAGGGGCAGAACACAATGGCAGAAGATAACAACAACGGGGCGCAGAAACCCATGCGCATGTCCCTCAACAGGAAGACCCACAGCACGCTGACCGTGCAGTCGACCGCCGGACGCACCAAGAAGGTCCAGGTCGAGGTGCGCAAGCGCCGCATCGTCATCGATCCTGCGGAGATCGCCGCGCGCAAGGCGCGCGAGGCCGAGGAGAAGGCCCGCGCCGAGGCCGAGGAGAAGGAGCGCCGCGAAGCTGCCGCCAAGGCCGCCGAGGAGCGCCGCAAGGCCGAGGAAGAGCGCCGCCAGGCTGCCGCGAAGGCCGCCGAGGAGCGCCGCAAGGCCGCCGCAGCAGCACCCAAGAGCGTCAAGAAGGAGAAGCCTGAGGACAAGGCCACCGAGGAGCTTCGGCGCAAGCAGGAGCAGGAGCAGCTGCGCAAGACCGAGGAGGAGGCGCAGCGCCAGGCCGAGGAGACGCGCAAGCTCGCCGAGGAGAACGCCGCCCGCTGGGCTGCCGAGGAGGCAAGCCGCGGGCAGGAGACCGAGGACGACGGTGACACCTCGCAGTACGTGCGCGAGGCCGAGGCCCGCCAGGAGCGCGAGGCCGAGAACCGCGGCCGCCACCGCGACCGCAGCGGGATCTCGGGCGACCGCCGCCAGGCCCGCCAGGCGCGCCCTGCAGAGGAGCACGACCGCGTCCAGGGCCGCGACCGCCGCAAGGGCGGCAAGGCCGGCAAGCTCAACTTCAAGGGTTCCGCGAAGATCAACCAGCAGAAGCACGGCTTCAACCGCCCGGCCGCCCCGGTCAACCGCGTCGTCGAGATCGGCGAGACCGTGACTGTCGCCGAGCTTGCGCAGAAGATGGCCGTCAAGGCCTCCGAGGTCATCAAGACCCTGATGAAGCTCGGCGAGATGGCCAACATCAACCAGGTCCTCGATCAGGGCACCGCCCAAGTCGTGGCCGAGGAGATGGGCCACAAGGTGGTGCTGCGCAAGGAGAACGAGCTCGAGGAGGAGCTGCTCTCCGATCGCGACGAGCGCGCGGAGGCCAGGCCCCGCGCCCCGGTGGTCACCATCATGGGCCACGTCGACCACGGCAAGACCTCGCTGCTCGATTACATCCGCAAGTCGAAGGTCGCCGCGGGCGAGGCCGGCGGCATCACGCAGCGCATCGGCGCCTACCACGTCGAGACCCGCGGCACCGGCATCACCTTCCTGGACACCCCGGGCCACGCGGCCTTCACCGCGATGCGCGCCCGCGGCGCCCAGTGCACCGACATCGTGGTCCTGGTGGTGGCTGCCGACGACGGCGTCATGCCGCAGACCCTCGAGGCCATCCAGCACGCCCACGCGGCCAAGGTGCCGATCATCGTGGCCATCAACAAGATTGACAAGCCCGGCGCGGATCCGCAGCGCGTGACCAACGAGCTCATCCAGCACGGCATCGTCCCTGACACCATGGGCGGCGACACCCAGTTCGTCCACGTCTCGGCCAAGACCGGCAAGGGCGTGGATCAGCTCCTGGAGGCCATCATGCTCCAGGCCGAGGTGCTCGAGCTCAAGGCCGTCTACGACGGCATGGCCGAGGGCGTGACCATCGAGTCCCGCCTCGACCGCGGCCGCGGCCCGGTCGCCACCGTGCTCGTCCGCTCCGGCACGCTGCACAAGGGCGACGTGATCCTCTGCGGCTTGCAGTTCGGACGCGTGCGCTCGATGCGCAACGAGAACGGCAAGACCGTCGACGAGGCCGGCCCGTCGACCCCGGTGGAGGTCTACGGCCTCTCCGGCGTCCCGACCGCAGGCGACGAGGTCACCGTGGTCCGCGACGAGCGCAAGGCCCGCGAGGTTGCGCTCTTCCGCCAGGGCAAGTACCGCGAGATGAAGATCGCCAGGCAGCAGAAGTCCAAGCTTGAGAACATGTTCAAGGACAACACCGCTACCGAGCTCAACATCGTGCTCAAGGCCGACACCCAGGGCTCGGTCGAGGCCATCTCCGACGCGCTGCTCAAGCTCGGCAACGACGAGGTCAAGGTCGCGATCGTGGGCTCCGGCGTCGGCGGCATCACCGAGACGGACGCCACGCTGGCCACCGCTTCGAACGCCGTGATCATCGGCTTCAACGTGCGCGCCGACGGGCCCGCCCGCCGCGTCATCGAGAATGAGAACGTGGATCTGCACTACTACAGCGTGATCTACGACCTCATCGACGACGTCAAGAAGGCAATGTCCGGCCTGCTCAAGGCCGAGGTGCGCCAGGAGATCATAGGCATGGCCGAGGTCCGCAGCGTCTTCCACCACCCGAAGTTCGGCGCCATCGCAGGCTGCATGGTCACCGAGGGCGTGGTCAAGCGCTCGGCCCCGATCCACGTGCTGCGCGACAACGTCGTCATCTACGAGGGCGAGCTCGACTCGCTGCGCCGCTTCAAGGACGACGTGTCCGAGGTCAAGCAGGGCCTCGAGTGCGGCATCTGCGTCAAGAACTACCAGGACGTGCGCGAAGGCGATCAGATCGAGGTCTTCCAGAACGTCGAAGTCAAGCGCACCCTGGAGTAAGCCATGCCCAGGAGCTACGGCAGGAATGAGAGGGTGGCCGCGGCCATCCTCCGCGAGCTGGCGGAGATCCTCCAGCGCGAGCTCAAGGATCCCCGCGTGCGCGGCGCCACGGTGACCGAGGTGCGCGTGTCGGACGATCTGCGCAACGCCACGGCCTACATAAGCTTCATGTCGGATGACGACGAGGAGGCGAGGCAGGCCATGGAGGGGCTCAAGCGCGCCAAGGGCTTCATCCGCTCGACGATCGCAGGCAGGCTCAGCTTGCGCTACATGCCGGATCTGGTGTTAAAGCGCGACACCTTGATCCGCGACAGCATGAGGCTCGACGCGCTCATCGCCAGGGGCCTGCACAAGGACTGAGGCGCTCGCCTCCATCTAAATCGGAATCCCCGCGCAATCGAGCGCGGGGATTTTTGCTTTCAGGGCGCAAGGCGCGCGCAACGCCCATGTGGTTCCGAAGACTGGAATTGCAGCGCCGCCGCCCTTTCAAATCATTGCATTAGCCTTCAATGTGCAAAATGCTGCATAGGTCAACTTTCGAGCAACACGCAAGCGGCTTTACTCAAGATTTGCCATGCCACGCACAGCTTTGCGCACAATAGGGCCTTAGGCTTAAGCGATCTTCAGGAAAGCGGGGGCACCCAACATGGCAAACATTAAGGACATCGCAAAGCAGTGCAAGGTCAATCCGGCCACTGTCTCAAGGGCGCTCAACGGCAAGAAGGGGGTCTCCGAGAAGGTGCGCGCCAGGATCATCAAGACCGCGCAGCGCCTGGGCTACTCCAAGAACCCGCTGGCCGCCGGGCTCATCACGCACAAGTCCGGGATCATCGGGCTCGTGGTGCCAGACATCACGAACCCCTATTACGCGAGCGTCGCCCAGGGCGTGAGCGCGGTGCTGCGCCAGAGCGGCTACGGGACCTTCCTGTGCGACTCCACGAGGAGCCGCGAGCAGGAGCAGCAGTACTTCGGCATGCTCTGCTCCTACCGCGTCGAGGGCGTGGTGCTGCTCTCGGTCACGGCCAAGCCTGAGGATCTCGAGATCTTCAGGGAGAAGGGGATCAGGGTCATCTGCGTGGACAACCCCATCTCGAACGAGGTGTCCACCGTGCTCAACGACAACTACCAGGGCGCCTGCGACCTCACCGAGCACCTGGTGTGCGACTGCGGGGTCAGGCGCCTGGTCGCGGTCATGGGCACCAGGGACGCCGATACCACCCGCCAGAGGCTGCGCGGCTGCACCGAGACGCTTGCAAGGCTCGGTCAGAGCGGGATCCTCCAGGGCACGCTCTACACCCAGCCTGACTACGATCACGGCGACGCGATCATGGGCGAGGTGATGAAGCTCTCCCCAGACTGCGTGTTCGCCGTCAACGACCAGGTGGCTCTGGGCGCTTTCAGCTGGTGCCTGCGCAACCACGTGGACGTGCCAGGCCAGCTCAAGCTGTGCGGCTTTGACGACATCGCCGCCGCCTCGATGATCAGCGTGCCGCTCACCACGGTCCACCAGAGGAAGTACGTCCTGGGCGAGAAGGCCGCCACGCAGCTCATCTACGAGCTCAAGAACCCCGACAGCCTGCCCATGCGCATCGAGCTGCTGCCCAAGCTCATGATCCGCGCCTCCTGCGGCGAGCGTTCAAGCCCCCAGCCTTCCACAGGGAGCGCCCAATCCTGAACGCGGGCGAACATCCTGGTTTTGCAAAATCCCGCCGGGCGGTAGAATTGACTGAAGCGGGGCGCATCCGCGCCCCGCTCATCATTTTTGGGGCATACGCATGAACGACGGCAGCCAAAGCCATAAGCCGATCCACTCGGCGGTGATCCTCTCGAGGGTCTACCGCCGCCCGGTCTCGGGCGCCATCAGGAAGATAGCCGGACTACTCGGCTCGCTGGGCGTCGAGGCCTGCCTTGACCAGAACACCGCCGTGGGCTTCAACATCCACGAGATCCGCGCGGTGAGCCGCAGCGAGATGCGCACCAAGGATCTCTTCATCGTGGTCGGCGGCGACGGCTCGCTTCTGGGCGCGGCGCGCACGCTCGTCGATCTGCGCGTGCCGATGCTGGGAGTCAACGCAGGCCACCTGGGGCTGCTCACCGACCTCTCGCCCGAGGGGCTCAATGACAGCCTCAAGGAGGTAGTCGCCGGGCGCTACAGCGTCGAGCAGCGCACCATGCTCGACCTCCAGGTCTTCAGGGAGGACGAGGACGGGGCCGGCGAGCTCGTCGCCCAGTCGCTGGCGACCAACGAGACCGTGATCCACTCGGGCATGATGGCGCACATGATGACCTTCAAGGTCTTCATCGACGGCCGCTACATGTACGCGCTGCGCGGCGACGGGATCATCGTGAACACCCCGACCGGGTCCACGGCCTACTCGCTCTCGGCAGGCGGCTCGATCATCGAGCCGCACCTGGACGTGCTCGCGCTGGTGCCGATGTTCCCGCAGTCGCTCAACTGCTCGCCCATCATCATCCCGGGCAAGAGCGCGGTGCGCATCGATTTCGAGGGCCCCCAGGGCGAGGTGCCGGAGCTGGTGGCCATCAACTGCGACGGGCAGGTGACGATGCGCGCTGACACCAAGTGCACGGTCTCCATAAGGCAGCACCGCGTCATGCTCAAGCTCATCCACCCCGAGGGCTACGACTACTACAGCCTGCTTCGGCAGAAGCTCGGGTGGGGCCAGAGCCTCGTTTGAACTTGATTTTTGCGGCAGGAGTCCGCTTTCGGATAGGGAAAAATGCTCGAACAGCTTACCGCGACCAACTTCGTATTGAGCCTTAGGAACGAGATCGGCTTCAAGGGCGGGATGACCGCGATCACCGGCGAGACCGGCGCAGGCAAGTCGCTCTCCGTGGACGCCATATCAGCCGTGACCGGCGCCCGCGCCGAGGCAGGCTGGGTGCGCAAGGGCGCCGAGCGGGCCGAGGTCGAGGCGCTGTTCGGGACGAGGGGGCAGGACGCCCTGCGGAAGTACTTGAAGGAGCGCGATCTCGAGGACGAGGAGGGGGATCTTGCGCTGCGCCGCATCATCGGCGCCGACGGCAAGTCCCGCGCCTACGTCAACGGCCACTCCGTGACGCTTGCAACCTTGAGGGAGATAGGGCAGTTCCTCATCGCAGTCCACGGGCAGCACGCCTCGGTCAAGCTTATGGACCAGGACCGCCAGCTTGAGCTCCTGGACGCCTTCGGTGCCCTCGATCCCCAGCTTGCCGCCGTCAAGGCGGCCTTTGAGGCCTACAACCGCAAGCGCCAGGAGCTGCAGAAGCTCTCGGACGAGCAGAAGGATGGCGCGGCGGCCTTCCGCGAGGAGCGGCGCGATCTCGAGGAGATGCGCAAGCTCGACTTGGGCGAGGGCGATTACGAGGCGCTCTCGGAGCGCTACGACGCCCTGGCGCACGCCCAGGAGAACTCCGAGGCCATCGCGCTTGCCCAGGCGGCGCTCGGCAACGACGGGGGCAACGTGCTCGATGTGCTCTCAAGCCGCATCTCCGACCTCGAGGACGCGGCCCAATACGATCACGAAAGGCTCGATCCGGTGGTCGATCTCATGACCAATGCCTGCAAGCTCCTGGACGAGGCGCGCGAGTCGCTCTCGGGCATCGAGGAGGACTCGGATCCCGCCGAGGCCAATGAAGTGGGTCAGAAGCTCTCGATGTGCCATGAGCTCGCCCGCCGCTTCCACACCGATCCGGCGCAGCTCTACCTGAAGCGTCAGGAGCTTGAAGACCGGCTTGCGCACTTCCTCTCGCTCAAGGACTCGATCACCGCTCTGGCCTCCGAGGTCAAGGAGCTGCGCGCGGCCTACGAGGAGAAGGCCAGGGTCCTCTCGGAGGCCCGCGCCAAGGCTGCCGATGACATGTCCGCCAAGGTCACGGCGATGGTCAGGGATCTGGCGATGCCAGACGGCGTCTTCCGGATCTCCCTCAAGTACGACTCGGAGCGCCGCCCCCGCCCCGAGGGGCGCGACGAGGCGCTCTTCATGTTCTCGGCAAACCGCGGCCAGGATCCAGGCCCCTTAGGCTCGGTGGCCTCTGGCGGTGAGCTTTCGCGCCTTGCGCTTGCCATCGAGGTTTTGACCGCAGGGCGCAACTCCACGCCCACCTTGATCTTCGATGAGGTGGACACCGGGATCTCCGGACGCACCGCCTCGGCCGTGGGCAGCCTGCTCTCGCGCCTTGGCCGCACCGTGCAGGTGCTCGCCGTGACCCACCTGCCCCAGGTCGCCGCCGCCGCCTCGAACCAGCTCCTGGTTTCAAAGGAGGACACGGAGGATGGCGGCACGCTCTCGCGCGTGTCCGAGCTTGACAGCGAGGGGCGCGTGCGCGAGATCGCCCGCATGATGGGCGGCAGCGTGGTCACCGACGCCACCTTGGAGGGCGCCCGCGCGCTCTTGAGCCATGCCGGCTGACGATCTCAGGCTGCGCTGGGCCCGTCTTGAGGACAGTGCCTCCATCGCGATGCTCGAGTACCGTTCCTGCGCCTACGAGAAGCGCCAGACTCCGGTTTCGCTGGATCCTGGGGAGATCTGCGCACTCTGGCGCAAGCGCCTGACCCAGGATGGCAACAGCACCATCCTCGCCTGCGTCGGGGATCAGCACCAGGAGCGCATCGCGGGCTTCCTCGCCTTTAAAGGGGAGATCCGCGATGGCAAGGTCCACGCGCTCTATATAGAGCCTTCATACATGCGCCGGGGGATCGGGCGCTTCCTTTTGGACACCGCCGGCCACATCGTGAGGCTGCAGGGCGGGGATGAACTCGAAGTCCACGTCGAAATGCTCAACCATGGTGCACAGGCCTTCTACCGCACGTTGCACTTTTGTGCATCCGGCGTAAGATCGGGTCATCTCATCATCATGACCAAGGAGATCTGAAGTGCTCAAGATAGGAATCGTCGGGATCGGCGGCCGCATGGGCCACGCCGTGTGGGACTGCTGCCAGGGCATGGACGGCGTGAAGGTCGTCTGCGGCATCGACCGCAGCAGCGATGGCTTGCCGATCGGCTGGAACGCCGAGGTTGCCCCGGAGCCCTCGCTCCTCAAGGAAGTGCCGGATCTCTTTGTGGACTTCTCCCGCCCCGACTGCTCGATGAAGGTAGTCGAGTACGCCGCGGCCCGCAACTGCAGCATCGTCCTGGGCACCACCGGCTTCACCCCCGAGCAGCGCGAGCAGATCAAAGCCGCGTCGCGCTCCATCCCCATCGTGATGGCTGCCAACTTCTCGGTGGGCGTGAACCTCCTCTTGAACCTCATCCACAAGTCAGCAGGCGTGCTCTCGGATGTCGATCTTGAGATCGTCGAGGCGCACCACCGCTACAAGGTCGACGCTCCGTCGGGGACCGCCCTGGCCATGGGCGAGGCTGCCGCCTCCGCCCGCCACGTGGCACTGCGTGACGTGATGGTCGCCGGGCGCAACGGCGACACCGGCGCCCGCCAGTACGGCACCATCGGCTTCTCGTCGATCCGCGGCGGCGACATCGTGGGCGAGCACACCGCGATGTTCTGCGGCGACGGCGAGCGCCTGGAGCTCAAGCACATCGCCACCTCGCGCCAGACCTTCGCGTCAGGCGCGATGCGCGCGGCCAAGTGGCTTGAGAAGCGCAAGCCGGGGCTCTACGGCATCAATGACGTGCTGGGGCTTGACTGAGCAGCAGCCGGCGCAGAAGGCCGGGGCGGGTGACCGCTCCGGCCTTCTGCGTGTTGCCGATCGTTCTCTTGCGTTGAGCTCCAGCATCCCAAGGCGGGATCCTGCGGGGCAGATACGCAAAAGCCCTCCGCCAGGAGGGCTTTTGCGCAACTTTGCCTGATTACATCAGGTTGGCGAGGATGCCGCCATCGACGGCCAGGGCCTGGCCAGTGATGAAGTCGGCGCCCTTGGAGGCGAGGAACAGCGCAGCCTGCGCGACTTCCTCGGGCTTGCCCCAGCGGGCAGCCGGAGTGCGGCCGACGATCTTGGCGTTGAACTCCTTGTCGGCGATCAGCGGGGTGTTCATCTCGGTCTCGATATAGCCCGGGATGATCGCGTTGGCCTGGATGTTGTACTTGGCCCACTCGACGGCGATCGCGCGGGTGAACATCTTGACGCCGCCCTTGGAGGCGACGTACGGGGCGATGGTCGGACGGGCGACCTCGCTCATGAGGGAGGCGATGTTGACGATCTTGCCGCCGCCGGCTTCCTTCATGTCGGGGAAGACCTTCTGGGTGAGCAGGAAGGTGCCGGTCAGGTTGATGCCCAGGACCTTCTCCCAGGTCTCAAGCGGCATGGTCTCAAGCGGGCCGCGGAGGTTCACGCCGGCGTCGTTGACCAGGATGTCGATCCTGGCGCCGTCGGCCTTGATGCGCTCGAAGGCCTGGTCGACCGCAGTCTTGGAGCTGACGTCGCAGGGAACGGCGTGAATGCGGTCGTCGCTGCCGATCTTGTCAGCGGCTTCGCCGAGTTTCTCGGCGTTCCTTGACATGATGTAGACGTTGGCGCCCTCATCGTGGTAGAGCTTGGCGATGGCGAAGCCGATGCCGCGGCTCCCGCCGGAAACCAGTGCGGTCTTACCTTTCAGGATCATATTCAAACTCCATGTTGAAATATTTTGAAAGCATCTTTGCAGGGTATTTAAGCAAAGATGGCCGCGGCGCGTTGTGCGTCAGGTCAAATTTCTGGAATTGATCTGATCTTTTAAGTCGAAATACTCATAAAACCAGGCCCGCGCATCATGCGTGAATGGCGGATCAAAAAGCCCCGGAACCTGTCCGGGGCAAAAGATGTATGCAAGTTTTGATGATCAGGCTCCTCAGCGGAAAACTGAGCAATTTGAGCGCATGTTGTCTGATCTCTGTCAGACCATGCAGATGAACTGGTCCACCACGCCTAGCACGTGCCCGCCCTCGTCGGTGACCAGCACCGAGTGGATGAGGTGCTGCGCAAAGAGCTTCTCTATCTCGGTGATGCTCGCCGAGGGCTTAACGCAGCGCGGGCTCCTCGTCATGATCTCGGAGGCCCTTGTCTCGAAGAAGCGGCCGCGGTTCTTCTGCATCGCGCGGCGGATGTCCCCGTCGGTGATGAGCCCCATGAGCTTCCCGTCGTCGTCCGCCACGATGCCGAGCCCGAGCTTGCGGTCGCTGATGAGGATGATCGCATCTCCAAGCAGGGCGCCGGGCTTTAGGAAGGGCAGGTTGTCCTTGTGCATGACGTCCGCGGCGGTCGTGAGCAGCCTGCGCCCGAGCGATCCGCCCGGGTGGAACTGCGCGAAGTCGCGCGGCTTGAAGTCACGCACCTTCATGAGGGCCACGGCGAGCGCGTCGCCCAGGGCCAGCGCCGCCGTGGTGCTCGAGGTCGGGGCCAGGTTGAGCGGGCAGGCCTCGCGCTCGACCTTGCAGCTTAGGAACACGGTCGAGTAGCGCGCGAGAAGCGAGTCGGCCCCTCCGCTCATGCCGATGATCGGCACCTGTTCCTTGAGCAGGATCGGGATGAAGCGCAAAAGCTCGTCGGTGTTGCCGCTGTAGCTTATCGCTATGACCGCGTCGTCCCTGGTGATGACCCCGAGATCGCCGTGGTAGGCGTCAAGCGGGTTCATGAAGAAAGCCGGCGTGCCGGTTGAGGAGAGCGTGGCGGCTATCTTGGCGCCGATGTGCCCGCTCTTGCCCACGCCGGTGACGATGAGCTTGCCGTGGCAGCGGTAGATGATCTCGACCGCCTTCTCAAAGCCCTCGTCAAGCTGGGGGATGAGCCCCAGCAGCGCGTCGCTCTCGTCGCGGATGCAGCCCTCGGCGTACTGGCGGCAGCGACAGAGCCGCTCCCTCAGCACGTCCTCCTTGAGATCGTTCACAAAAGCCTCCTTATCACGCTCTCCAAATCCCCAAGGCGCAGCATGTTGGGCCCGTCGCTCTTGGCGTTGTCCGGATCCGGGTGCACCTCGAAGAACCAGCCCGTGGCACCGAAGGCCCTGGCCGCCTGCGCCATCATCGGGACGAACCTGCGGTCGCCGCCGGTCTTGCCGCCGGCCGCGCCCGGGCGCTGCACGCTGTGCGTGCAGTCCATGATCACGGTGGGGACAATCTCGAGCATGTCCGGGATGTTGCGGAAGTCCACCACGAGGTTGTTGTAGCCAAAGCAGTTGCCGCGCTCGGTAAGCCAGACGTCAGAGGCTCCTGCGGCATTGGCCTTCTGAACGGGGTAGATCATGTCGCGCCCTGAGAGGAACTGGGCCTTCTTGATGTTCACGGTCCTGCCGGTCTTGGCCGCTGCCACTATGAGATCGGTCTGGCGGCACAGGAAGGCCGGGATCTGCAGGACGTCGGCGATCTCGGCGGCCTTGTCCGCCTGCCAGGCCTCGTGGATGTCCGTGAGGATCTTAAGGCCGTAGTCCTTCTTGACCTTGCCGAGCATCCTAATGCCCTCGCCGATGCCGGGGCCGCGGAACGATGAGAGCGAGGTGCGGTTGGCCTTGTCGAATGACGACTTGAAGATGATGTCGCACCCCAGGGCGTCGCGGATGCGGCAAAGCTCTTTTGCAACGGTGTTCAAAAGCTCCTGCGACTCGATGACGCAGGGGCCTGCGATGAATACGCTTTCCAATGGTGACTCCACTGTCATATCCAAGATCAGGCTAAATGACTCTACTTTTGCATTTCAGTTTTCGGGCTGAAATGGCTGTGCGGCAAGGCCTGGGCGCCTTTCCGGCTCCTAAGAAAGCGATTTACGACGTTTCCTGG